>NZ_JBEZDM010000026.1:0-155698 GCF_040648335.1 Nonomuraea sp. NPDC049158 | reverse complement strand
CTCCTCGCCGAACTTCGACGGTCGTGCCACCCGAAGGCTCCCCTCTATGGACAAGATCCATTGTCAGGGGTGTCTACGCCGCAGGGGGAACCTCAAGGCGAGGAGAGCGGGGATGGACAGAACGGCAAGCCCGATCCATTCCCGTCGCCCAGCGCGGCCGGTGGGGGGCGGGGCGGTGTCCGCAGGAAATCTTGTCACGCGTCAAGGATGAAACCTCGACTATAGCCGAGGTCAAGCTCTAGCCTCAGAGGCGTGACGAAACCCCCTTTTGACGCCAAGGAGCTCACTGTCGGGCAGCTCGCTGCCCGTGCCGGTGTCGCGGTGACCGCCTTGCACTTTTACGAAGAGAAGGGCCTGATCCGCAGTCGCAGGACTGCGGGAAACCAACGACGCTACTCCCGCGACACCCTGCGCAGGGTGGCCTTCATCCGGGTGGCGCAGCGAGTCGGCATTCCGCTGCGCATGGTAGGCGAGGCGCTGGCAGGCCTTCCGGAGGAGCGCACACCGAACAGGGAAGACTGGACCCGCCTATCCGCCTCATGGCGAGCCGAACTCGACACCCGCATCGAGCAGCTCACCCGCCTGCGCGACAAGCTGTCCGACTGCGTCGGCTGCGGATGCCTTTCCATCGATCGATGCGTCCTGCGCAACCCCGACGATCGTCTCGGAGACGAGGGCACCGGCCCGCGTCGCCTCTTGAGCCGTCGACTGGCAGATGAAAGCCGCTTCCCGTCTCTCTGACCGCGCAGTCGTCAAATCTTCCGGGCCGAATGCAGACAGGCCGAACGAACTGCTCAGCCACCAACGCTGGAACGCCACGAGGTCCACCACGGTAGAACGCAATCCCCTGGGGTGCCCTCGGTGGCCACGTCGTACAAGGACATCGCTATCGGTCCCGCGATGGAGGAGCCAGCAATGGTGAGATCCAGCAGAATGGCATCTGACCAGATGCGACCGGCCAGCCAGGGCAGCCGGGTCAGCAGATGGAACAACAGTGCGACAAGCGCTGACAGCACCGAATGATCGGAAAGATCACGATCCGGCTCGGGGCCCAGATGGTGCCGGCGAAGTTCTCTCCGGAGCTCAGGTCGCCCACCTCGTCGCAGCACCCAGCCCGGCGTCGGCTTAGCCCTGCCCAGTGACGCCACATGGACCTCCACCAGCGGCCTGACACCACCCGGGCCTCTCCAGGCACCAGCCCCACCGGTCCCGAACCAGGACGAACCCGATTCGGTAACCCCTGAAACGGCGAGATCCCGCCTGATCACAATGATCAGGCGGGATCCCGTCAACCTCAGTCCAGCCGTCTCAAGAACGGCCCCTGGTGGAGATGAGGGGATTCGAACCCCTGACCCCTTCGATGCGAAGGAAGACAGGCAAGTCTGATCATGTCGATCTGAGTCGATCGGGTGCCTCTCACCTTACAGAACACTCCGGGGAGGACGGGGGAAGTCTGACGGAGCCGCAAGTCGGTGGCTCCCAAAATTGGCTCCCGAGACTCCGCCCCGGAGTGGGAGGGTCCCATGATCAAGTATCTCCCGAACGACAACGACGGGCGTTTCCCCGAGGAAACCCTCGTGCTCGTCAGGCATCCCCTACGCGACGACCAGAACGACGATCGCGACTCGTGGCCGTGGCTCCCGGGCACCGTCCTGGAGCAATGCGGCGCCGACGAGTAGCGGGGCGTTGTCGAGGTGCCGACACTGGCCATACCTGCCCCCTGCGTGTCGAACGGCGACGCCCCGGAGAGCCTGCTCTACCCTGCTTGCTTGCGCGACCCGACCGAGATTCGCGCTGTCAACGTACACGTGTGGCACCTCGTACGGAACGAGGTAGAGCACGGCTGACCTCATCTAACAGGCCACCGCCAGCCGTCGGCGGTCCTTCCTTTGCCTCGTTCGTACTGATGATCTGAAGTCCCGCCTACGCGGGGGGTGTTGGGAGCGGGCCAGTGAAGCACCTTGGTGGCTGGCGCAGCGTACAACCTCCCATCCACGATCATCGATTACTCTCGTAATACGAGGCCACCCGATACTGTGCTGACGTGAGCGCCTCTACTTCGCCGGAGTCGGAGAACCCATCTACTGCACCCTCCAAACCGCTACCGGCCACGCCGACCAGCACCAAGTCGGCCAATTCTCGCCGGGGCACGAGGACATTTCGCAAGCTTGAGCAGACCACGCGCACACCGAAACCCAGTTCCCAGTCTCGACGATCTCTACGCATCCGCACACCCCGCGTGACTAGCCCAACACAGGCCGAATTGGATGCATTGCCAGTTGAGAAGCGCCAGGAACTGTATGACGCGTATCGACAGCGTCCATGGCAAAATTTCACTTCGGTCGGCGTTCTCTTTGGCTTGCTATTTACGGCTGGCGGCCTCTACTACACAGCAAGAACCTGGGAAACTGGACAGGAAACGCTTAAAGCCACTCAGCAACAACAGATCACCGACCGGTACACCAAGGCAGTAGAACAGCTTGGTTCGGATAAATCGGTTGAGGTTCATATCGGTGGCATATATGCGCTTGAGCGTATCGCGGCAGACTCTTCAGCCGACGCTGAGACTATCGAAAATGTGGTAGTCGCATTTATCTTGGAACATGATGGACGTACGTCGAGCATGTCCATTTCACACAGAAGCTTACTATCGCCTGAGCGGCCAAAAAAGCGGCCGCTTTGGCGGCCTGGAGCCGACGTGCTTGCCGCACTAAGAGTACTCGGCACGATAGCGAAGTCGCGCCATTCTCAACCCGATCTGTCCAGCGCGATATTTGCATATGCAGACTGGAGCGGCGCCAATCTGACAGGGGCATACCTGTCGCACGTGGATCTCGGTGGCGCTGATCTCAATGGGGCGAAATTGGCTGGATCAAACCTATCTCACACATGGCTGGATGCCGCAAATCTAGCTTCGACCGACCTATCTAAAGCCAATTTGGCAAATGCTAGCATGGTTGAGGCGAAACTGAGTTCGGCGAACCTCCAAGACGCGAACCTATCGGAGGCCAATCTCCTGAAAGCGAACATGCTTCACGCAAACGTGATTGATACGAATATTGCGGGAGCATTCTTGCCGAACGGAGACGTATCCAAGGGCGATATCTCCGGAATATACAATGAAGTGGAGCCGACAGAGCAAGGCATGCCGCCACAGTCAGGAATCACGCACTGATGTAGGTGCAGAGCCAGAATATTCCAGGGCCGGCGTGTACCGGTCTTGCGGGTACACAGGGTGAATGCGTAGAGTCTTCGGGTCGTGACGGATAGCGCTTGGCGCGGTACGACCGTGGTATGCGATGTGGGCAGAGGGGTGGGTACACGCTCGCCGAGCAGGAACGACGCGAGCGTGTACGACTGCAGCATGTCGAACGGCGATGCCCCGGAGAACCTCCTCTATCCGGCTTGCTTTCGAGACGCGACCGAGATCCGTGCCGTGAAGATGTGCGACTGGCTACGCATACGTGACGAACTAGACCACGCCTGACCTCGCCTAACAGGCCACCGCCCTCTGGCGGTGGCCTTCGCATGTGGGCGCTGGACCATGCTGGCGCTTTGATCCGCTCTAAATGGCGGGCGCATCTGCCAAGCGAACTCCATACTGAGGCCATGGCCCAACCCAGAACCCACCGCCGTAATTGGCGGGAAGCTCAGGTGACCTTCAATGATGTCGCGATATCTCTGTGGACTGCGGATGATCGAGAGTTTGAGCTCTCTAGCAATCAAGCACCGTCAGTTCCCCTAAAGGCACTAAGAGACGGTATACATGAATACATCGTCTCACTTGCCACTCTTAACCCCACCTCTTCCCTTCAAACGAACACAAGGGATTCCTACAGTTTTACCCTATGCATCGACGACGCATCTCCCCTAGCGTGGGAGTCCACCAACCCCATGATATTTATAGATTTTTCGGCGACAGATGAGTTCCAAGCCGAATTCTCAGTTCGATCACCTAGGGAGATACCCCAAAGAGCGATGAGCAGCAGATTCGCAGCCATCCTCAACGAATATGGATGTAGCATATACGAAAAAGACAAGGCCGTCAGACTCGTTGATGTGCACAAGAGCAACGATCCAGGGCTTTATATATGGTCGGTCGAAGCCATCTTTCCATCGTCCACAACCATTACGCAAGCCTGCACCATCAGGAGAGAACTAAACTACTCATCCTTCTTCTTCAGCCATTCGCTCACCGACCCTCGCATGGTCTATGAGCTCGTGCGTGGGGGTGGCGTCGCGCGCCTTCTCGGCGTCGCCGAAAATGAGTGGCTCGAAGTCAAGTCCGCACCATACGAAATGAAGCGAGACAAGCAGTGGCAATGTGAGCTCTCTGAAGATGTAGCACGTTTTGCAAACTCAGAATACGGGGGGATCCTACTTGTTGGGATTCGCTCGGAGAAGCAGGACGGTCGCGATGTTCTTAGCAGACTCAGCCCACTCCCCATCGACGGCAAAAGAGTTGAGCGGTATCATCAGTCTATCGATTCCCATGTCCACCCACCCATAGATCGACTCAAAATAGAAAACATATCCATGGAGGGTGGCGAGATGGTATGCATTTTGATTCCACCGCAACCTGAAGAGCGCAAACCCTTTCTCGTTCAAGGCGCTTTCATAGATGGGAAGTACCAGCAAGGGACGATCTCTATCGTCCGCCGCAGAGGGGAGCACTCGATACCAGTGACGGCTAGAGAAATTCACGCAATGCTAGCCGCTGGGCGGGCACTGTTGAGGCGAGAAGCAGACTCAAGTCACGAAAGACCCAAATAATCGCACCCTTGGGAAATAGTGCGTCGCCTTTCAAGAAGGGTGCGTCATCGGTCATCATCCCATCGCATGCCCCGTCAAGTGAGCATGGCAGGTATTGTTATCGATACGCTCATGGCTCTACTGTGAGGGCTCACGCGATCATCACCTTCGGCTCAAGGGGAACTGGGTTGTGAAGGGTTACGTACAGGTCCTTACCACTGTGCCGAGCGCCGAGGAAGGTGCCGCCCTGGCACGCAGCATCACCTCAAAACGTCTAGCCGCTGGCGTACAGATCATTGGACCGATTCGGTCCCTGTACTGGTGGCGAGGTTCCTTGCGCGACGAGCAGGAATGGCAGTTGGTCATCAAGACCACAAATGCTCTATTCGCCGCACTTGAGAACCACATCAAAGCCAACCACAGCTACGAGACACCGGAAATCATCGCAGTGGAAATTGCCGCCGGGAGCGACGACTACCTAGGCTGGATTCGTGCGGAGACGCAGAGAACTGACGCTTCGTAACGGGCCAACTATTCCGGGAATCCGCGCACTGGTGGGTTGAGACTGCCCCTGGCGCCTGCGTGGGACTCTGTGAGCGCCGATGAGGGCCGGTCGGGGACTCCCTAGAAAGTTTACCGCGAAGTGTCAGCGGAGTGGCGTACGCTCTACAAGCGGGGGAATCTCGATGCGAAGTCCGTAACCGCACCAGGCTGCGAAGAGCTGCAGGATTGCGCTGGTGACGATGAGCGATAGGAGCCGGTTGTGACTGGCACAAGCCAAGAGCTCCCAAGTCGAAGACTTACGAATACCATAAAAGTCTTCGTACTTTCTCCCATTGTTCTACTCTTTGCATCGGCAATCCGCTTGCTAGTAATATCCGATTACGATTCATCCGTGGCAGGAGCGATTGCGTCTCTGGGTGGAGTTACAGGCACGTTGCTCGGTACACTGATCCCTCTTATTCCGCCCTTCTTTCCATTGCTGGTGATAGGTTTATTCCTGCTGCGCGCGTGGAAAAGCTTCCTCGTTGGATTGCTGGCGATGGCGGTCGCCGTGCCTGCTTACGCAGGGATTCCGGAATCGCTCAAAGTGGGTTGGGAGTCCGTCGCTAACCTTTGGCACGTATTGTTTACACCAAGCAAAAGGGCGTTAGTCTGGCCATCCGTATGGCCAACGCTTATCTTCGCCGGCCTCGTCGTCGCCTTCTTGGTTTTCGACCACTTCTCGGGCTGGCGTGAGCGTGTACGAGCGAGTTTTCTGTGGGTGGATCAGATCAGAGAGGAGCACCAAGTCGAAGGAAGCGATACGGAGAACGACCAGGGAAGTGCCCCTGAAGGGGAGATGGACGAATCCTTGCCCGTAAAATTCGAGGCGCTTGTTTTTCACAGCTTTGAAGCAGTTGTCAAAGGCCTGTTCGCCACAGTGTTATCGGTATTTATTTTCGGTTTGATCACTCATATATATCATGTTCCCTATGACTATTCAACCGTCAAAGAGACTGTACGCAAACCGTGGCTTCCATTAGAAGTTATCGAAACGAAGACGTTCAGGTACGTCGGGTACTCCATTGCCGTTAAGGATGGATGGCATGCCATTCTAGTTGATGGCGATCGCGCCATTCATTACGTTCAGACGGCAGACGTCACTGATCGCCAGATTTGCAAGAAAGCATCTGATCCGATAAGTCAGCCTACCCCCATTGTCGACTTTTCTGGAGACAGGACGCCTATCTGGAAAGTATGTCCAGTAACATCCGGTGGATAAGCTCGATGTATTGATGTCGCCAAGATCTCGCACTACCCAGGTCGCCAGAAAATGGCTGCTGGTGCTACCTAGCTGGATTATCGCGGAGACGCAGAGAACTGACGCTTCGTGAGGGCCAATTCTTCTAGGAATGCGCGGACTGGTGGCTGAGTCTGCCAGCGCCTGAGCGACTCCGCCAGGACGATAAATCGCGGCAGCCAGATGCCGGACTCCGTTTCACGAATGATCGCAAGACCTTCTCTGGCCGCTTTGGCAGCTTCCGCCACTGAGCCATGCACGAGATGAGCCGTGGCGATGTCGCCAAGAATGATGCCTGCGCGCTTTCGTTCTACCTCGGGAAGGCGCGCAATGACAGCACGGGCTACCCGCTCGGCTTCATCCAATCGGCCGACTTGTGCGTAGGTGGAGATCTGGAAGGAGTCGAAGCGATCCCGGTCTAGGAATCTTGTCCATACGCGATCCTCTTCGGGATCCGCGACATTAAACGCCTCGTTAGCATCAGTCCACGATCGAAGTGCTGCTTCCTTTTCACCCAGTGCGGCGCTCTCTTCCGCGTGTCTCGCGGCCAGCCACGAAGTAGTTCCGGGTGATGTCTCCCTGGGCAGATGCTCTAGCGCGGTTGCCAGAAGGGCGCGTGCCCGCCCATGGTTTCCTTTACCGCTTGGTATATAACTCCTGTATCCATATGCGCAGGCGATTATAGCGGGATCGTTAGCCTCTTTAGAGGCTTTCTCTGCAGTGTCGTAGAAGTTCCGGGCCGCAGATACGTTTCCCAGATCTGTTGCGATCCAACCGGCCAGTACGCTGCTTTCTCCCGCAACGATGATTAGGCGTTGGCGAAGCTCGTCCTTGGGATCGGTCGCTGTGCCGTTCAGGATGGTGCCGATCTCGGTGAGATGAGCTGCAAGCCCCTTGAAAATCGTATGCGCAGGCAACATTTCTTCGAGACGATGGAAGCCGGCGGACCTTGCTTCCATCTCCCGTACTACCGCTTCATCAAGTGCGCTCGGCCTGGACAGAGCGAATGCAACCTTCTCCCATGCCTCACTTTGAGCCAAAGCTGACTGGGCACCGAGTTGTGCCACCATGGCCAGCAGTTCGCGGCGCTTCAACGGCTCGCCCCTTTTCCCGATCGCTTCAGCGAAGAGCTGCAAGTCGAAAGTGTCTGTGGGGATCTGGACCCCATCACTGACGACCCGCGCACTGCTTCTGCCATCAGAGGACGCCAAGCCCATATAGCGACGCAAGTGGCCAGGCATGCCCAAACCGTCAGCGAACGACTCAAATGTATGCTTTGCGGTCGGGATGCGCTTGCCGCTCTTGTACTCGCTGACCCGTCCCTGGGGTATCCCGGTGAGGCTCGCGATCTGGCCTTGGGTGATGCCGTACTTGGTCAGGATGCGGATAACGCCGCCGAGATCACGCTGCTTGCACACGTCCTCTATGTCCTGACGTGCGAAAACAGTTCCCAGAACGTGGCGGACTCGCTCTTGATCCATCGTCATGGCGGCGTTCCGTTCCCCTGGTAGCGCGCCTTTCGAGAAAAGTAGAACTCATCCAGTCCATCACACCGTGAGATATCACGGTGAGATTCTGCGAAACCGGCTTGCTTGGAAACCTCACATCAGTTCATGGCGCAGGTCGGAACTGAGCTGAGGCGAGAATCCAAGATCATCATTTGTCCGACTTCCGCCTCGTTTCTTTCCCTCGATAAGCGGAGTTGCGGGAGGCGGATGCATGACCAGGGAGCAAGGGCCGTCTCGGCTCGCCTCCAATGCCGCCGTTGCCGTGGCTGACCAGCTTCAACGAGAGCTGGCCATGCTCGGGATCTCGACGGATGTGAACGACGGCTACGGGTTGGCCGTGGTGTCGGTTTGGCGTGGCCTGATCGTTTGGACGAACGGTGATCGCTTTTGGTGGCGTACAGGCTGGAACCGCCGACATGACCGCCCTGTCTACGCCTGGCTTCCCACGGCAGACGCGAGGCGAACTGCGCGACGTGTCGCCGCGCGGTACGAGGAGCTTTGCGGAGCCGCGCCCAAGCCGCCTCTAGCGACGCCCGGCGCGTCCGGCGAGGTGCCGTTCCGAGGAGGTGATCTTGGATGAGCGGCTACTCGACCATCCCGTACACGATCGCGTTCGCCAACGAGCTAGTAGCCGACCCGATCAGCTTCGAGCCGTACGCCGGTAGGGCGCGCTTGTCCTACTGTCCATCGCGAGCCGGCGACTGGATCAACCCGCATGCGGGCACGTTGGGCAGCGTGGGCGGCATCCTCCGCGCCCGTACGCGCGATCTACGCGACGATCCGGCAAGGCGTGGCTCAGAGCGCATGCGCAAGCTCAACACGCGCCGTCAGTGGCGATGCATGGACCGGTTGTTGTGCCAGGTGTGTGGCGATCCGGCGACCGATTCCACATCGGGGCTGATCCCATGGCCGCTTACCAAGACGGTGTTCGAGCGCACCGGCCCGGACAGAGGGCGCACCAACGCCCCACCTACGTGCTGGAACTGCATCCCCAAGGCGTTGGAGCAGTGCCCTATGCTGCACGAGGACTTCACCCTCTACACGGCGACCCACGCTCGGAGCGTCGGTGTGTTGGCCGACCTCTACCGGCCCGGCGTGCTCAGTGCCGTCGTCCTGGCAGCGCACAACGTGTTCGTCGCCTGGGACGATTTTCACCTCCACCCTCGCGCACTGGCCGTCGCCCAAGTCGTCGAGCTGCACGGGATGAAGACAGTGCCGTAGACGCGCGACGGTGCGGCGACTGGCTCATACCTTTCCCACTGGTCGCGCACCGTCGTGTGAACGCCCCCGGCAGGGCCCTTCTGCGCTCGTGAGAGTGCCAGTTCCCAAAGGGCCCTGTCGGGGGTCTCATTTGCGCATGTGCCGTGAGCTGGGGCTTATCTCACCGCAGGATCTAGGCCATCTCATCGCACGATGTTTTTGATCTCACTGCAAGATCACATCGCGTGATGGGTTCACCCCTTCTCTGAAACCTACTTTCTCCTCGTAGGTCACCGGAATCGGAAGGGATGTGATCTAGATGAGCCCAGCTCAGCGTTACCACCGCCGCGAACTGATCGCCGGATTGCGCACCCTGGCCACCTTCCTGGACGGCCACCCCCAGGTGCCTGTTCCCAGGTACGGAACCGTTCGGGTGTCGGTCCACACCAACTACGAAACCGACGCCAGTAGCGAAGTTGAGGCGATCGCCGAAGTCGAGCGGATCGCCGCCCTGTTGGGCACCACACCCACGGTCGAGAACGGACACCACGTTGCCGGCGTGGACTTCGGCAGCGTGCGTTACGAAGCCGTCCTGATCACGCAGGCGGCGATGGATCGCCGTGCGGCCCTGGACTCCTACCGCGACGCGATCGCCCTCGACGAGATCGAGGGGGCGTGAGCGGTGGACATCGGACTGTTCGTCGTGTTCCTGGCCCTAGCCCTGTCGGCCGCCATGCTCGTGTTGTTCGTGGTGCTGGTCATCTCGATCAAGCGTGAGGACAAGCGCCACTTGCCCAACACGGCTGCCTCCCCCATGGGGGCGATGAGCCGCCGCGTCCTGGGCACCTACGCACACCACCACGTGACCAGGGCGGGGGTGAATGTCTGATGCGAACCCTGCCGATCACGCTTCCGCTGGCGAGGGGCTGCGCCTGTGGCGCTGCCGTACAGCGTGGCCAGAGGCGGTGCTCCAAGTGCCGCGCACGTGCCCGTTGGCACCGCCGCAAGGCGCACCAGGACGGCATCTGACCTTCCCCGTCTCTGCGTTCCAGGGCGACCACGCCGCCCTCGGGTACACGCTGTTCCGCCCGTCGAGAGGAGGTGAGTCCCTGTGGAAGTCACCGTTCCACTGGTCGTGATCGTGGGCGTGATCGTGTTCGTCGCCTGGCGCTACCTCGGGTTGCGCCTGTGGCAAGCGATCCTCGCCCTCGTGTTCGGCTTCCTGCTGGCCGCGACCACGTTCGCGCCCGGCATCAGCACCGTGATCAACGGCATCGCGAAGTGGATCACCAACCAATGACCCCCGACCGAAGGAGGGATGCCTAGTGCCAAACCGTCACCCCTACCCACATACCGATCTTCAGGAGGTTGCCACCCGCAACAACACCGCCGCTCAACTCCTGGCGGCACTCACCCGAGACCCCCTGCCCCTGCTCCCCATCTGGGCGTACGTGATCAGCGCCCTCGACGACATCGAAGCCCTGATCGACGAGATCACCGGCCTACGTGCCGAACTGGCCAGCATCCGCCACCAGCGCGCCAACCTGCTGGCCGCCATCCGCGCCACGCTGGCCGCCGAACGCGACGGCGACGACGACCCCCTGTACTACGTGCGTGACGAACTACACGCCCAGACCCACCCCGACCAGACGGCCGGTGAGGGCCGTTGAGCAGGCACCGGGCATCGCGCTACGAGATGCGCCGCAACGCACGCCGGATGCGCCGCTACGGCGTCCAACCCGTCGCCATGATCGACGACCTGGAGTTCGCGCCCCTGGTCATCGCCGGTATCGCCCGCCTGGTCTGGCGGTATCGGTCCGAACTCGCCCCGCTCATCGTCGCCGCATCAGTCCTGCTGAATGGCGTGATCCTGCGTCGGTGGTTTCCCGAATGGTGGTCTACCGTCCTGATCAGCGCGATCGGGATGGCCGCCGCACTGGTCGTATGGGGTCGATGGGCCAACCTCCCCCGCCCGATCGAACGCGGTTATGCCGCCTTCACCACGGCGTTCGTCGGAACGTGGCTCACCCTGGCCACCTACATAGGGCCGTTCACACCACCCCTACCCGCCGTGCTTGGCATCACCTCGCTCGTG
Source organism: Nonomuraea sp. NPDC049158 (assembly GCF_040648335.1). Classification (NCBI taxonomy): domain Bacteria; kingdom Bacillati; phylum Actinomycetota; class Actinomycetes; order Streptosporangiales; family Streptosporangiaceae; genus Nonomuraea; species Nonomuraea sp. NPDC049158. Next base: position 144,360 of record NZ_JBEZDM010000026.1, on the reverse strand, counting down.
CTCGCCGTGCCCTGGTGGGCGCACCGCCGGCGGCGTGCCCGCGTGCGGGTCGAGCGCACGCTTGCCGCCTGGCCGGACATCGCCCAAGCCGTCGGTCTGGCCGGATCCCGCATCCAATCGGCCATGGTCGATCTATGGGGCTATCGCTTCCGCCTCGGGCTGGGCGTCGGCCAGACCGTCGAAGACGCGGTCAACGCCGTCCCTCGCCTGGAATCGGCGCTCGGCACCACACGCGGCGGGGTACGCGTCCTGCCGGTGGCCAGCAAGAAGGCCAACCGCGCCGATGTGCGGGTGATCGAAACCGACCCGCACGCCGACGCCATCGTCTGGCCTGGCCCGTCCATCACGTCGATCACGCAACCGGCGAAACTCGGGCTGTTCGAGGACGGTGCGCCCGTACGGGTTCCGCTGCTCAGGCGGCACGGGCTGTTCGCGGGCATGTCCGGGGCAGGGAAGTCCGGAGGCGTGAACGTCCTGCTCGGGGACCTGACCGCCTGCCAGGACGTGATCCTGTGGGCGGTCGACCTCAAGCGCGGCATGGAGTTGTTGCCGTGGATGTCGTGCATCGATCGCCTGGCCACCACCCCGCAGGAGGCGGAAGCTCTGCTGGCCGATGCGGTGGTCATCCTCGACGGACGGGCGGATGACCTCACCCGACGCGGCGAACGGGTATGGGAGCCATCGCCGGACCGGCCCGCGCTGATCATCGTCATCGATGAGTACGCCGAGCTGGCCAGCGAGGCACCCCGCGCGATCACGTACGCCGACTCGATCGCCCGACGTGGTCGCGCCCCAGCCGTCAACCTGATCGCCGCCACTCAACGCCCGTCGAAAGACGCGATGGGCAAGAGCGCGGTTCGCTCCCAGATGGACGTCCGGCTGTGCTTCCGCGTCCGGGAACCCCGCGACGGGGACCTCGTCCTGGGACAGGGCATGGTCAAGGCCGGATGGCACCCGCACAAGCTGGACGCCCCCGGCAAGTTCCTGATCAGCTCCCCCGAACACGACATCCCCCGCCGCGCCCGGACCTACCTCCTCGACGACGAGGGCGTACGGGCCACCGCCGAACGGCACGCCGAACACCGCCCGCCACTCGACGAGGTATCAGCCCAAGCCCTGCTACGCGCGGCTGAAATGCCCGTCATGCCGCCACAGCCCACCGTTCAACCATCGCCCCGGCATGCGCGTGACAGCGCTGCGCGGGAAGCCGAGGAGACCCTGACAGCCACGCTGAGGCAGGCCCCCAGCGATGGGGTGAGCATTGGCGATCTCATACGCGCAACCGGCATGCGCCGCACCTGGGTCTACCAACGCCTCCAGGAGTTGGGCCGCGTACGCCAGGTCGAACAGGTCGCGCGAGGACGCTGGCGCGCTCTCCCAGAGGTACACGATCTGTAATCGTCCGCGTCCCTCGTCCACGTCCGTCCGCGCGTCTGCGCGTGTATAGGGCACGACAGACGCGGACGGACGAACGGACGGACAATCACAGTCTGTAGCCAGCGGCAACCCCGCAAAGGAAGGAGCCGCCCAACCCGACGAACGAGAGGGGGGATGCGCATGCAGGCATACACCGTCGAGCAAGTCGCCGAGATGCTGAGCATCGGACGCGACAAGGTCTACTTCCTTCTCCGTACCAACCAGCTCAAGAGCATCAAGATCGGCAAACTCCGCCGAATCACCGACCGGCACCTTGCCGACTTCATTTCCTCACTGGAGGCGATAGACGAGGCGTAGAACGGCGTGCTACAACGTTCTACAGACGGGTTGTGCGGCACCGCCGCACAACCCGGCAAGCGCCTCTTGATAACTGCATGACACGAAAGGAAGCCGTCAATGACGAGCGACCGAACGACCCTGCCTCCCGTACGGGTGGACACGGAACTGAAAGACCGTCTCCGCACGTACGCCGAGTCGCAGGAACGAGATGTGTCGTGGGTGATCAGGAAGGCGATCGAGGAGTACCTCAACCGTCACGAGAAGGGTTGATCCCTTGGCCAAGATCCTGATTGGCAAGTACGAAGCGACCATCTATCCCGAGGGAGGCGGCTACACCGGAGCCATCTCCCTCGGGTTCCACCCCGACGGCAAACGCAATCGCCCCAAGCGCAAGGGCAAGACCAAGGCCATCGTCAAAGACAAGCTCAAGAAGCTCGCCGACGAACTTGAGGCAGGCATCACGGCATCGGAGAACTACACCGTGGAGCAGGCGGTCAACGACTGGTTCGCGAAGGGCCTCAAGGGGCGATCGGAAGGAACGGTCACCAAGCTGCGCATCCTCGCCGACAAGCACGTCATACCGGCACTCGGCAAGATCAAGCTCAAGCTCTTGAGCGCCGATCACGTCGATGAGTGGCTTGACAACCTCGCCGCCGACCGAGCGACGAGCACACTCAGAGAGATCCACAGCATCCTCAGGCGAGCCATTCGGCAGGCCCAGGCGCGCGACAAGATTCTCAGAAACGTCGCCGAGCTGGTCACCACGCCGACAGGCACGGATGGGCGGCCCAGCAAGGCGCTCAACCGGGAGCAGGCAAAAGCGGTGCTCAAGGCCGCAGAGTCGTCCGAACTCCACGCCTACGTGGTAATCAGCCTCACCACGGGCATCCGCACCGAGGAAGCCCGCGTGCTCCGCTGGGATCACGTCGTGGCCTGGATTCCGCAGCTCAAGTCCTGGCGACCGGTGACCGAAGTCGGGTTCAAGCACAAGCGGTTCGCCATCTACGTGTGGCGGGCGGACCGAGTAGGAGGTGACACCAAGACCCCCAAGTCCAGGCGCACGCTAGAGCTTCCAAAACTGGCCGCCGAAGCCCTCCAGCGGCAGCACGTACGGCAAGCGGCTCAGAAGCTCAAGGCAGGCACGGCATGGCAGGACCTCGACCTGGTGTTCTGCACCAGCGCCGGGACCCAACTCGACGCCGCGAACGTGCGGCGATCATTCCGGAGAATCACCAAGAGGGCGAACATCGGAACCGACTGGAACCCTCGTGAGCTGCGTCACTCGTTCGTCTCGATCATGAGTGACCAGGGCGTACCCATCGAGACCATCGCCGATCTCGTCGGGCACGCGGGCACCAGCGTTACCGAAGCTGTGTACCGGCAGCAGCTAAGGCCAGTGATCACCAAAGGCGCTCGCACGATGAACGCCGTCTTCGGCGACAGCCGACACGGGTAGAGAATCCGAGTGAGATGGCTCCCCGATTGGCTCCCATCGACTTCCAGACATGAGAAAAGGGCCCCCGGATTACTCCGAAGACCCTTCTCACCTGCAACTTCCTGGTGGAGATGAGGGGATTCGAACCCCTGACCCCTTCGATGCGAACGAAGTGCGCTACCGGACTGCGCTACATCCCCATGGACTTGACCAGATTAGCAAACTCCCAGCACTCCTCGCGCCACACATTCAGTCCCCCACCGCCCGCCGAGGCGGCTCCGCGTACTGATCGAACAGTACGTCCCCCTGCCGAGCCGCCAAGTCGATGATCTCGGCCTGTGCCTGTTCGGCCGCCAGCTCCGCCGCTCGCTGCTGCTCGCGCAGCCGCCGGGCGCGGGCCGTACGGGCCTGGACCACGCGATCGCGCCGTTCGCGGTCCACCTGAACCGCGATCCGGAGGAAGGTCATGTACGCCAGCATGATGACCCCGGCGGGCGCGACGCTCCACCAGGGGATCACCTTCACCGCGGCGGTGACGACGGAGGCGATCACGAGCAGGGCGGTGAAGAAGAGCAGTCGCCGGCGCCGGGCCACGATGATCGCGCGGCGCCTGGCCCGGAACTGCCGTGGGTCGACGCGTTCGAACTCGCCCGTGTAGTCCTCGGGCTGCTCCACCAGGTCGTCGGGCTGCTGGGACAGGTCCGGTAGCTGGTGTTCGCCGGTGTAGTACTCCTCGAGTTCCACCAGCTCGGCGAGGTTGGTCTTGTCCCTGCGCAACCACATCGGAACCAGGACACACAGCCACATAACGACGATGGCCAAGTAGAGGAGGATGCTCACAGCCACCTCCGGGCACCACAAAAACGCCTAGGTGCTGGCGGCGTCTTCGATGTGCTCACGTCACGCACCGTAAGACCGCGTGTCACTAATTGACGAGCATTCGGTGCGGTGTGTCGCGAGATCGTCAAACCTCTTCTACTGGAGACCCACCGTGAGCGGCTGACTCACGCGCGCGACGCCACTGTACGAGCAAGCCCCCGGGAACGTCCTCGACGGTCAACGCGTAACAAATGTGGTCGCGCCAGGCTCCATCGATGTGAAGTTGGCGACGCCGTATGCCTTCTTCCCTGAATCCGAGCTTCTCAACCACCCTGCGGCTGGCTTGATTCTCGGGGCGGATGTTCGCCTCCAGCCGGTGCAGGCCGGTGGTGAAGAAGCAGTGGTCCACGGCCATCGCCAGCGCGGTCGGGGTGATGCCCTGACCGGCCAGCGCGCCGTCGATCCAGTAGCCCACCTGGGCCGAGCGGGCCGAGCCCCAGACGATGGCGCCGATGGTCAGCTGTCCCGCGAACCGGCCACCGTGCGTGACGACCCACGGCAGCGCGAGGCCCTGCCTGGCCTCGCGGCGCAGGGTGCCGACCATGGAGATGTACGGGCCGAGACCCGTTCGGAACAGCGGGGTCTCCGGATTGCTGGGCTCCCAGGGACGCAGCCACTCGGCGTTGCGCAGCCGCGTCTCTCGCCACACACGTACGTCGGCCAGCCGCAGCGGTCGCAGGCCCACCGGGCCTTCGTTGAGAACCGCCGGCCAGCCACGAAGTCGATCCACATCTCTCATCATCCCCCTATCGGGCACGATGTCGCCACGGATCAGCAGCGGTGACTCTCCGCACACTAAGGGCGGGGGTGGTCGCCGCCCCGAATCTGATCGACCGCATGCTGAAGGACGGGAGCGAGTACGGCCACACCATCCCGTACGCCTCCGGAGGATCCGGGCAGATTGACGATCAACGTGTCACCCGCCTGGCCCGCCAGACCACGGGAAAGGATCGAGGTCGGCACTTTGTCGCGGTTCGCCTGCCGGATGGCCTCCGCTATCCCGGGAATCTCGCGGGTGATCACCCGGGCGGTCATCTCCGGCGTCAGATCGGTCGGTGTCAGCCCGGTCCCACCGGTCGTCACAATCACCGCGTACCCCGCCGAAACGCCGTCGCGGAGTGCGGCCTCGACCGGCTCCCCATCGGGCACCACGACGGGCCCCTCCACGGTGCACCCGGCCGCCGAAAGCAACGAAACCAGGAGCGGTCCTGATTTATCGGCGTAAATCCCGGCTGATGCGCGATTCGACACGGTCACCACCAACGCCCGGATCACCGCGTCCACAGCCCGGTCTTGCCGCCCACCTTCTCCTCCACCCGTACGTCGGTGATCACCGCGGCCGGATCGACCGCCTTGACCATGTCGATCAACGCGAGCGCCGCCACGGACACCGCCGTCAGCGCCTCCATCTCGACCCCGGTACGGTCGGCCGTCTTCACCCGGCAGGTGATGGCGACCCCCCAATCCTCGACGTCGAGCGACACCTTGACGCCGTGCAACGCGATCGGATGACAAAGCGGGATCAGGTCGGGCGTCCGCTTGGCACCCATGATTCCGGCGATCCTCGCCACACCGAGCGCGTCGCCCTTGGGCACCTCACCGGATCGCAGCAGCTCCACCACCGCGGCGGACAACAGCACCCGCCCGGTGGCCGTGGCCGACCGCGCCCCGACCTCCTTGCCGGACACGTCGACCATGCGCGCGGCGCCCGTCTCATCGAGATGGGTGAACTCCGTCAAAACCGGGTCACCTCCACCACAGCCCCGGCGGGCACCTCGGTCACGTCCTCGGGTACGACGATCAGCGCGTTGGCCGAGGCCAGCGCGGCCAGCTGGTGCGAGCCCTGCCCACGTACAGGCGAGACGGTGCCGTCGGACGACAGCACACCGCGCAGATACGACCGCCGCCCCGACGGTGACCGCAACGGCCCGGTGACCCGGGCGGAGACCGTCTCCGGTGGAACAACGGGCAGACCGCGCATCTTCAGCAGGGCCGGCCGGACGAAGAGCAGGAAAGAGACGAACGACGAGACCGGATTGCCGGGCAGCGCGAAGATCGGCACCTGGTCGTCGCCCACGACGCCGAAGCCCTGCGGCATGCCGGGCTGCATCGCGACCTTCTCGAAGTTGACCGTGCCGAGCGGGGTGAGCGCCTCTTTGACCGGTTCGTACGCGCCCATCGAGACGCCGCCGCTGGTGACGATCGCGTCGGCGCGGATGAGCTGCGCGTCGAGCTGGTCGAGGAAGGCGGCGGGGTCGTCGCCGACGGTGGTCGCGCGGAAGCCCTCGGCGCCGGACTCGCGTACGGCGGCGGTCAGGGTCACGCTGTTGGAGTCCCAGATCTGGCCTGGCCCGAGGGGCATGCCGGGTTCGACCAGTTCGGCACCGGTCGACAGGACCACGACGCGAGGGCGCGGCCGTACCATGACGCGGCGGCGGCCCACCCCGGCGATGATGCCGAGCTGCGCGGGCCCGATCACCGTGCCCGGTTTGAGGACCACTTCACCGGCTTGTACGTCCTCACCCGCCCGGCGGATGGCGTTGCCGACCGTGGGGGCGCGGTCGATCGTGACGGAGACCGTCCCGCCGTCCGTCCATTCCACCGGCACGACGGCGTCGGCGCCGGCGGGCACGGGCGCCCCCGTCATGATGCGGACGGCATGCCCGGGACCGACCGCCCTCAGCTCGCTCGACCCGGCGGCCACGTCGTCGATCACCGGGAGGGTGACCGGGACATCCGCGACATCCTGGGCACGTACCGCGTAGCCATCCATGGCCGAGTTGTCGAACGGCGGCAGCGGCACCGGCGAGGCGACCTCCTCGGCCAGGGTCGCGCCGAGGGCCTGCTCCAGGTCGAGTTCGAGTGGGGCCAGTGGACGCACCGTGGCCAGGATCTCGGCCAGGTGGGCGTCAACTGATTTCATCGAGGAACTCCCGCAACCACGGCACGAACTCGGGCGCCAGGTCGGGCCGGTCGGCCGCGAACTTCACGACCGTGCGGAGATATTCGAGTTTGTCGCCGGTGTCGTAGCGGCGGCCGCGGAACAGCACGCCGTGGACCGGCCCGCCCTCCTCGGAACCGCGCGCGGCCAGCGTGCGGAGCGCGTCGGTGAGCTGGATCTCGTTGCCGCGGCCCGGCGGGGTGTTCTCGAGCACCTCGAAGACCGCCGGGTCGATCACGTAACGCCCGATGATCGCCCAGTTGGAAGGCGCCTCGTCCACCGCCGGCTTCTCGACGAGGTCGGTCACCCGTACGACATCGGACTCGGAGGTGGCCTCGATGGTGGCCACGCCGTACAGCGAGACCTGCTCCTTGGGCACCTCCATCAGCGCGATCACGCTGCCGCCATAGGTGCCCCGCACCTGGATCATGCGTTCGAGCAGCTTGTCGCGGTGGTCGATGAGGTCGTCACCGAGCAGGCAGGCGAACGGGTTGTCGCCGACGTGCTGCTTGGCGCAGAGGACCGCGTGCCCGAGCCCCTTCGGCTCGCCCTGCCGTACGTAGTGCAGGGTCGCCAGGGAGGCCGGCTCGCGGACCTGGGACAACCGATGCTCGTCGCCCTTTGCCTCCAGCACCTCCTCCAGCTCGAACGCCCGGTCGAAGTGGTCCTCGATCGACCGCTTGTTCTTGCCGGTGACCATGAGGAGATCGAGGAGCCCGGCGGAGGCCGCCTCCTCGACGACATACTGGATCGCGGGCTTGTCGACGATGGGCAACATCTCCTTGGGTGTCGCCTTCGTCGCTGGTAGGAATCGGGTGCCCAGACCTGCGGCGGGCACGACGGCTTTCGTCACAGGGTCGAAGTCAGCCATGAGTAGACCCTAGTGGAGGTATCTGTGGACAAGATGAAACTGCGCCGTGAGCTGCTCTCAGCGCGTAGCTTCCTCTCCCCGGAGCAGTTGCGGATAAACGCCTCGAAGGTCCGCGAAACTCTGCTCGATCAGCCGTGGGCGCAGATGGCCGGGCTGGTGGCTTGCTATTGGTCCGTCGGCTCGGAGCCGGGGACGCACGGGCTGGTGTTCGCGCTGTGGAAGCACGGCGCGACCGTGATGCTGCCCGTGCTACGGGAGGACGACGATCTCGACTGGGCGGTTTATGACGGTCCTGACACTCTGGCGCCCGGCCGCTTCGGGATCATGGAGCCGGTCGACACCCGGCGCGGCGTCGACGCGGTCCGCACGGCCGCCCTCGTGATCGCCCCCGCGCTCGCCGTGGACAGGCGCTCAGGGGTACGGCTCGGCCGCGGCGGTGGCTCGTACGATCGCGCCCTGTCCAGAGTGGGGCCGAACGTCCCGACTGTCGCCCTTCTCCATGACGGTGAGCTGATCGACGACGTGCCGGCCGAACCGCACGATCAGCAGGTCCGTTGGGCGATCACACCCAGCGGACTCACTAGGCTTATGTGAAGGAAACACACAGGAGGGGGCCAGATGACGCTAGATGTCTGGCTTCTCCTTGGTGCCGCGATCGTCATCGCGGCCATCGCCTCCGTCCGCATCGCGCATCGCAGCGGTCTGCCCAGCCTCCTGCTCTTCCTCGGCCTGGGTCTGGTCCTGGGCGAGGCCGGGTTCGGCATCCAGTTCGACAATCCGGAGCTGGCCCAGCAGATCGGCCTGAGCGCGCTGGCGGTGATCCTGGCGGAGGGCGGTCTGACCACGAGCTGGAGCCATGTGCGCCGCTCGGTGCCGTTGGCCCTGATCCTGGCCACCCTGGGGGTGGCGGTCAGCATCCTGGTGGTGGCGGTGGCCGTACAGGGGCTGCTGGGGTTCGGTCAGACCTCCGCGCTGATCCTCGGCGCGGTGCTGGCCTCCACCGACGCGGCCGCCGTGTTCTCGGTGCTGCGGCGGCTGCCGCTGCCGCCGCGCCTGGCCGGTGTGCTGGAGGCGGAGTCGGGCTTCAACGACGCGCCCACGGTGATCGCGGTGGTGCTGCTGAGCGGCGCCACGCACTCACCGCCGTCACTCGGCGCGTTCCTGATGCGCACCGGGACCGAGCTGCTCATCGGCGCGGCGGTCGGCCTGGCCATCGGGCCCGCCGGCGCGTACGCCCTGCGCCGCGTCGCCCTGCCCGCCTCGGGCCTGTATCCGATCGCCGTCCTGGCGCTGACCTTCGTCTCGTACGGCGGCGCGGTGCTGCTGCACGGTTCCGGCTTCCTGGCCGTCTACCTGACGGCGCTGATCCTGGGCAATTCGCGGCTGCCGCACCGGGCGGCGACCAGGGGGTTCGCGGAAGGGGCGGCCTGGCTGGCGCAGATCGGGCTGTTCGTGATGCTCGGGCTGCTGGCCGACCCGAAAGAGATGCCGTCGGCGATCGTGCAGGGCCTCATCGCGGGATCGGTCCTGGTGCTCCTGGCCAGGCCACTGTCCGTGATGGTCAGCGCGCTGGCGGCCCGGCTGCTGCGCCTCGGCCGGACGAACTGGCGCGAACAGGCGTTCCTGTCCTGGGCCGGCCTGCGGGGAGCGGTCCCCATCGTGCTGGCGACCATCCCCTGGGCGGCCGGGGTCGCGGGCTCGAAGGACATCTTCAACGAGGTCTTCGTGATCGTTATGGTGTTCACGCTGCTGCAGGGGCCGACGCTGCCGTTCGTGGCCAGGATCCTCGGCGTGGCCGCCCCGGGAGAGGCGCACGATCTGGAGGTGGAGTCGGCGCCGCTGGAGGAGCTGAAAGCCGACCTGCTGCAGATCAAGGTGCCGCCCGGCTCCCAGCTGCACGGCGTCGAGATCTTCGAGCTGCGCCTGCCGGCCGGGGCCGCGGTCACGCTCGTCGTCCGCGACGGCAAATCGTTCGTACCCTCGGGCACCACCCGGGTCCGGGCGGACGACCAGCTTCTCGTGGTCGCCACGGCGGCCTGCCGCGACGAGGTCGAGCGCCGCATGCGCGCCGTCAGCCGCCGGGGCAAGCTGGCCGGATGGTACGGAGAACGCGGTTCGGAATAGACGTTTGACCTAATCGGTTACCATTAGCAGTCGCATCGCTCGAGTGCCAGAACTTGAAGGAGGAGCGCGTGCCGACCTACCAGTACGCCTGCAACGACTGCGGTGAGCAGCTCGAAGTCGTTCAGAAGTTTACCGACGATGCGCTGACCGTCTGCCCGGCCTGCGAGGGGAACCTGCGCAAGGTGTTCTCCGCCGTCGGGATCGTGTTCAAGGGATCGGGCTTCTACCGCACGGACAATCGGGCCAGTTCGACTGGTTCGTCCTCCTCCTCTTCGTCCTCTTCCAACGGGAAGTCGAGCGAGAGCAAGCCCGCCGAGTCCAAGCCGGCCGAGTCGAAGTCCACCACGACTCCGGCCCCCGCGGCCGCTTCCGCCACCTCCTAGCGCCCTTTACGCTGCTGGCGTGGGCAATCGGCGTTGACGCCGAGCAGGGCCGGGGCGACTCGTTCGACGAGTTGCTCCAGCTGGGGATTCGCGCCCCAGTCCGCGACGAGTCTGCTCAATCCCTCGCTCGAGCAGCGCAGCAGCCTCAGCGCGGCCCGCTGGCCGTCTTCTGTGAGCCGCAGCGAGTCGCCATCCGGTGACCGTTCGACAAGGCCGTCCGTTATCAGCTGGTTGGCATAGGGACGGCCTTGTTCGCGGCTGACGTTCGCCCGCGCCGCCAGGTCCGCGGCCTTGACCCAGCCCTCGCCGCCGAGCCTGGCCACGATCCAGACGCCCTGCGGTGGTACGCCGGTCAAACCGGCCAAGTCGCCCACCCGTTTGTAGAAGCCCCTGCGCAGGTTGGCGTCCGCCAGGCGTACGAGACCTCGCTCGACCTCGGCCAGCGACGACCGCTCGGCCGACGTTGCGCCCAACCCCTCGCCCAGGTCGGTCGCCTTGGTCGTCTCCCTGAGGCGTTGCTGCGGAATCAGCCAACTGAGCAGGAAGGCGACGAACATCACCGGCGCCGCCACCCGGAAGACGGCGGCGATCGCGTCGGCGTACACATGCAGGAACTCCGCCACGAGGTCGCCCGGCAGCCGCTGGATGGTGGTGGGATCCTGCTGGACCTGCGCCGGATCGAAGCCCGGCGGCAGTCTGGTCCTGGCCAGCAGCCCGCGCAGATCGGCGTCGAGCCGGGCGGTGAAGACCGCGCCGAGCGTGGCGACGCCGAACGAGCCGCCGATCATCCGGAAGAACGTCGCCCCCGACGTGGCCACCCCGAGGTCCTTGAAGTCGACCGCGTTCTGCACGATGATCACCAGCACCTGCATGGTCATCCCCAGCCCCACACCCAGGACCAGCAGGTATAGGCCCAGCGCCGACAGGCTCGTGTGCTCGGTCACCATGGAGAGCAGGAACATCCCGACCGTCGCCACCCCCGTGCCCGCGATGGGCAGGAAGCGGTATCTGCCGGTCCTGGCGATGATCTGACCGCTCACGATGGACATCGTGAACATCCCCGCCATCATCGGCAGCAGATAGACCCCGGACAGTGTCGCGCTGACCCCGTGAACCACCTGCAGATAGAGCGGAAGGTACGCGAGCGCGCCGAACATCCCGAACCCCACCACGAACCCGACGAACGCCGTCATCGAGAACGCCCTGAGCCTGAACAGCCCGAGCGGCAGAACCGGCTCGGCCGCCCGCCGCTCGGCGAGCACCCACCCGGCGAGCAGGACGACGGCCGCCACCGTGAGCCCGATGATCATCGGGCTCACGGTGGCGCCCCCGGTGGCGATCAGGACGAGGCAGGACGTGGCGCCGCCGAGCAGCACGACGCCCGCATAGTCGATCTTGTGTTTGGTCCGCGTCTGGTCCCCCGGCAGCGCCGTGGCGATCACGAACAGCGCGACCGCGCCGATGGGCAGGTTGATGTAGAAGACCCAGTGCCAGCTGAGATGGTCGACGAACAGACCGCCGAGCAGCGGCCCCACAATGCTGGACACCGCGAAGACCCCGCCGAAGAACCCCTGGTATTTCCCCCTGTCGCGGGGCGACACGACGTCGCCGACGATCGCCTGGGCCAGCACCATGAGCCCACCGCCGCCCAGGCCCTGGATCGAGCGGAAGAAGATGAGCTCGCCCATGTTCTGGCTCAGGCCGCAGAGCGCCGAGCCGACGAGAAAGATGACGATCGCCGCGACGAACAGCCTCTTACGGCCGAACTGGTCGCCCAGCTTGCCCCAGAGCGGCGTGGAGACCGTCGAGGCGAGCAGGTAGGCCGTCACCACCCAGGACAGCTGCTCCAGGCCGCCAAGGTCGCTCACGATCGTCGGCAGGGCGGTCGACACGATCGTCTGGTCGAGCGCCGCGAGCAGCAGGCCCAGCATGAGCGCGACGATGATGAAGACGAGGCCCTTTTGCCGCATGCGAAGATACTACTCTTCGCACTTGTGTGCTAACGCAGTGAAGTAAGTTATCCACAGAACGCCATTCAGCCCCTGCTCCCCCTCCACCAATGCCGCTAATCTCGGCGCCATGCTCACTCGTGCAGACATCGGCGTCATCGGCGGTTCGGGCTTTTACTCCCTGCTCGACGATGCGGAGGAGATAGAGGTGGCCACCCCTTACGGGCCACCCAGCGACGTGGTCACGGTCGGGCGGATCGGCTCGCGTCCCGTGGCGTTCATCCCCAGACACGGGCGGGATCATCGCTTTCCGCCCCATCGCATCCCCTACCGGGCCAACCTCTGGGCGCTGCGCTCACTCGGCGTCCGCCAGGTGCTCGCGCCCAGCGCCGTGGGCTCGCTCCAGGTCGAGCACGGACCGGGCGCGATCGTGATCCCCGATCAGCTCATCGACCGTACGTCAGGACGAGTCCAGACCTTCTACGACATCGACGGCGCGGTCCACGTGTCCTTCGCCGACCCCTACTGCCCTTCGGGCCGCTCCGTGGCCGTGACGGCCGCTCGGGCGGGCGGCTGGGCCACGGTCGACGGCGGCACCCTCGTGGTGATCGAGGGCCCGCGCTTCTCGACCCGGGCGGAGTCGCGCTGGTTCGCGGGCAACGGGTGGACGATCGTCGGCATGACCGGCTTCCCCGAGGCGATCCTGGCCCGCGAGCTGGCCCTCTGCTACACGTCCCTGTCGCTGGTGACCGACCACGACGCCGGGGTGGAGGCCGGCGAAGGCGTGACCCATGACGAGGTGCTGGAGTTCTTCGCCCGGAATGTGACCCGCATGCGGGGTCTGGTGGCCGAGGCCGTGCAGGGGCTGCCGAGTGAGCGATCATGCCCGTGCGGGTCGGCGCTGGACGGCATCAAGCTCCCGTTCGAACTGCCGTGAATGGAAGCCCTGCGGGCGGCTGGCCGGGGCTCGCCCGCCCCGGTTCGCGGGGGTGGCCTGGACGGCTTGGAGGGCTCGCACGTGCCGGTTCGGCGGGGCGGGCTGAACGGCTTGGAGGGCTCGGGCGCCCTGGGCGGGTTGGGCGTCGTCGGCGGCGGCTTGTCGCGGCGATGGCAGCTGGCATCGGCGTCCTTTCGACATATATTGCCCTACGCCCTACTCACGCCCCCTCAGTCCTAGTAGCAACCCATGACCTCTCCCCCGGCATCCTCAAGCCGGGCGACCTCCGCCCGGCCGCCCTCAACCCACCCCCGTCCGGCGCCATCCGCTCGGGCGCCGTCGGCCGCGTGCTGGCCGGGTCGATGCGCCGAGGTGAACCCCTCACCGACGTACGCCTGCTCCACTCACTCCCGCTGCCGCCCGGCACCGTGGCCGCGCCGGTGCGCATCGCCGACGCCGACACGGCCCAGCTGATCACCCCAGGCTCGACGATCAGCGTCCTGGCGGCTTGGGAAGGCCAGCCGGCCCAACTGGTCGCCGACGACGTCACCGTCGTAACCATCCCCAAAGCCGAGGACGACCACGGCGCCCTGATCGTGCTGGCCACCACCCCATCACAAGCCAGCCAGTTGGCCGCCGCCCAAGCAGGCGGCCGACTGTCCATCACCATCAAGCCCCACCCGTAGCAACCGTCACCGACCGCGCCAAAGTGGACTTCGCCTCGAGAACGTCACTTGGAGAACTTAGAGAACCGAATCCTTCTTGGGGTCGTACTCCCAATGCCACGGCTCGAACGGGCTGCTGTAGGCCCAAGACGGATGGAACCACCCATACTTCTTGGAGTTGTTCTCCATCCAGACGAACTCCACCGACCGGAACCGCTCCACCCCACCACAAAGGTCAACGGCCAGCCCGAGCCCGTGGTTGCTCCGCCCCGGCACCGCCGCGAACCCCGGCCGCCGATAGTAAACCGACTGCTGCTCAGCCAGGCTGCGGTACGCGTCAGTCACGCACATCTGCTTGCCGAACCGCTTCCGATAGGCCTCATTCAAGCTGACGAAGGCGATCGTCGCATCGGCCCTGAGGCTCTGCCCCTTCTGCTGCAACGGACACAACATCGCCTTCGGGATCAACCCATTCGGATAGGAGTTGGCCGTCGCCGCCCGCAACGGATTGCACCCCAGCGCCGCCCGCCCAACCTTGTCGACCTTGATGCCCATCTTCACCAGCGCCGCGGTCAACGACTTCACGATCTTGTCCGACCGCTGCCTGAGCGTGTCGATCTCCACCGCCATCTGCGCCTCGGCCAGCAGATTCGACGCCCGCAACTCCTGCGCCTCCCCGGCCAGCCGCTCCGTTTCCTTGTAGAGCGTGCTGGTCTGCTCAACCACCTGCTGCCGATTCGCCACGATATGAGAGGCGTTGGCCATGGCCCGCAACGTATCCGAGTTAGCATCACCGGACAGGAACGGCGCAACCCCGTCGCCCCCGACGGACTGCTCATACAGCAGCTCCACCATCTGCGCCACCGGCTGCCGGATCACGGCAAGCTTCCTCTCCGCGTCTTGCAGCGCGTTGAGCTTGCCCGTCAGCGCCTTCTCAGAGGCGGCGATGTCGCTACGACGCTTCTCCAGCGCCTTGGTCGCGTCCTCAAGCTCCTTGGCCGACTTCTCGGCCTCCTTGCGAAGCTCGGTAAGGGTCGCCGGATCCCGTCGTTCGGCGTGGGCAGGCGTAGCCGCAGGCAGGATGACCAGGGAAGTCATGGCCATGACAACCGCGATCAGACCCGCTGACCGAGGGGATGGCACCGTCGACTCCTCCGTTTGCAACTCTGTTACCAGGGTCCGGCACGCACGTTACTACAGCCCTCCGAGTGCCCGGACCGAAGTCAGAAGAGCTGTTATGACCGCGAAAGAACCACTTTGTACGTCCAACTGCCTTCCCGGCGGCCTTCATGGGCTTGTCGTCCCAGGTAGGACGGGTACATCACGGACAGATCCGCCCACCCATGCGGCCGGTGCATCCTCACGGGCATATGGCCCAGTGGGGCATGTGATGACCCTGGGGGTGGCGCGGCGGTCATGTGTGGCATCCATTGGGGGTGGGTGGCAGGGCAGGCGACTGCCGCACTCCTCACGGTCGGATCAACGGGTACCCGGTTTCACCGGCAAGCGGAGCCATACACACTCAGACGAGGCCAGGCACGGTCGGAACAGCACCATCTTCAACGAACGCATCAAGCAGGCCACCACCACTCCAAAACATCCACCTCCCCTCCTTCACTTCCGCCTTCGCTCCCTCCCTCGCTTCCCCCTTCGGTCACCTCTCGCTTGGGCTCGGTCACTTCCGGATTGAGCCCGGCCACTTCTCGCTTGGGGTCAGCCGCCTCTCGCCTGGGCTCGGTCACCTCTCCCCTGGGGCCGGCCGCCTCCCGCTTGAGCCCGGTCACCTCCCGCTTGGGCCGCCGCTCATGCTCCCGACAAGACTTCCAAAGCCACGTATCCACCCACTCCCCCGCACACGCCCGCTCCGTACGCACAGGCTCAGCCGTACCTCGCTCCACGACGACAGGCGCAGGAGAGGGCATCACCACCTCTGCCTCGCCCTCCTGCGGCTTCGGCGCGGCATCACGCACAGCCGCCGGCACCACCCCCTCGTACCACCGCTCAGGCCGAGCAGGCGCAGGCATCAAAACCGGCTCAAACCCCACCCACCCCCCAACCCCAGCCCGCATCCCCCGCTGCGCCGCCGCCCTCTCATAACCGGTGAGCTCCCCCGCCAACAACCCCCCAGCAAGGATCCCCGGCGCCAACACGGCCGCAATCAACACGACAGGCCGCCTACGCACCTGACTACGTCGCCTTCTGGTCACAGACCCGACGCTATCTACGCGGGATGCGCAACAATCTGATCGCTTGCCATGCCTTTACTGCAGCTCAGAGCACCCATGACCCACTCAGCCAAACTCACCGCCGCCCCGCGTCCCACACACTGCCGTAGTTTCGCTAGGCTTACGGGGTCCGCCTCCGTAGCTCAGGGGATAGAGCACCGCTCTCCTAAAGCGGGTGCCGCAGGTTCGAATCCTGCCGGGGGCACCACTATTGATCAGCGGTGAAGCGCCCTTGACCAGCACAAACGCCAGTCAAGAGCTTCTTGATGCGTCCGGGGCTGTACGGCTGTAGCTGATCGTTAGCGGGTGATCGTGCCAAATACGTGCGCACAGTCCGGGCAGGGCGCGAGTATGCACCGATCACTCGCTTTACATCCTTCACCCACCGGCCCTCGATGACCGACAACAGCCGGTGCCTTCGCGTCCCGCTGGCTTGCCCCACCTTTCAATGCGAACATCTCATGGCGATGTCCACAATGTCCGATTCCGTGAAAGTGCTCGAAAATGGCTCCTGCGGTCGCTAACTACGCAGGTCGTGGAGTGTGCTCCCCGCACACGCGGGGATGGTCCCAGCGCGCCTACGTCGTCGAGCTCGACGTGATCGTGCTCCCCGCACACGCGGGGATGGCCCCCTGAACCGTCGCCGGCCATGTCGTCGGGGGGGGTGCTCCCCGCACACGCGGGGATGGTCCCGAACGCTCCTGGCTGCAGCGCGGCCCAGCGCTGTGCTCCCCGCACACGCGGGGATGGTCCCTCGGCGCCGGGGGTGGCCAGCATCCGGATCTTGTGTTCCCCGCGCACGCGGGGATGGTCCCCCCTCCCACGTGGTGACGTCCCAGCCGTAGGCGTGCTCCCCGCGCACGCGGGGATGGTCCCCGGCCTGCTCGATAAGTGCAGCTAGGGCGCGAGTGCTCCCCGCGCACGCGGGGATAGTCCGCTGTATGCGTGGGTCAAGCGCGGCGCACCCGTGCTCCCCGCGCACGCGGGGATAGTCCGCTGTATGCGTGGGTCAAGCGCGGCGCACCCGTGCTCCCCGCGCACGCGGGGATGGTCCCGCCCTGATGGACCAGTGGATTCAGGAGTACATGTGCTCCCCGCGCACGCGGGAATGATCGTCCGCCCGGCGCCGCCACCTCCGACGCCTTGTGCTCCCTGCGCACGCGCGGAATGACCCAACAACAGCAGGTGGCGGACCTGTCTCGAAGGAACTAATTAGCCCTCAAGGACTGAGCTTTCCCTCACGAAGCCGAAAGGCGGTCTCAACTCGGTGAGCTAAACCGGTTATCTGATAACGCTGCAACGATCCGTATGATCTGCGGGTGCCAAATACATGCGCAACAACCTCCCACCAACTCTCGTTTACCCCTCTTGATCTGGGAAAACACCACGCATGCTCGCCTGACTCCTAAAGCGGGTGCCGCAGGTTCGAATCCTGCCGGGGCACTCTTCTCCACCAGGCATTTTGACCTCTGACCTGCGGCTTCTTAGTCGCAGGTCTTCTGCTTCCTAGGCCCTTGGTGCGCCGCCGAGGGCACCCGTATGCAGCCGTAAGACCATGATCAGGGGACATGTGCGGGATGATCTTGACGGCGTTTCCTTAGGTCAAGCCTTAATTCTGGCCTATCCCAGCCTCCGGCAACCCCTTACGACGGCCCGGGCATGGGATCAACAGCCGCTGATCGTGCCAAATACATGCGTGCATTCCAAGCGTCACCCCGCTGCACAAGCCCATCCGACCCCCCAGCCGGATCGCGTCTGGTGCCAGACCAGCATTGGCTGACCTTGGGCGTGTGCTGCCTGTACACGCCGGCGCTGGTGACCGACAGCTCATCCAGTAGCACGGTGCGCACACTGCCGCCTTTGCCATAGACGCGGACGTGTTCGTCGTCCAGGCGCAGGTCCGGGTCCTCCGCATACAGGCGGCAGACTTCGGAGGCGCGGGCGCCCGCCGACGTAAGCGGTCTCGAACAGCACCCGATCCCGGAGCCGGTCCAGTGGCAAGTTCTTGCGCGACCGCCGCGAGCAGATCACCGCCAGGACCGTAGCCACGCCGGCGGCCGGGGCCAGGCGTGGCAGAGCCTTCGGCACCTTGACAGTGTCGATCCGGTCCATCGCCCGAAGCCTGGGCGGCCGATCCGGCCCGTCACGCCGAGGCCAGCGGGCCAGAACCGGTCGCCTTCGCCGCCAAGCCCGCCCTGGTCACCGCCATGCTGGCTGCGGAGTTGGCCGCGCGCCCTCGTTTCGCTATCGGTGCGCCGACTACGGCCGCGATCCGGCCCGCGCACCTTCTGCCACCAGCAGCAGGTCGGCTACGTGCTCGCCGTTGGCATCGATCTGCCCCTGTTGCGGCCGGGCCGAGCCCGCTGGGCACGTGCTGGATCGGCTGCTCCCCCACGGTGAGGCGGCCCTATGTGACCGCCGGGACCGCCGCGAATAGACAGCCCGCCGACGCGTCGGTCGGCAGGCCAGCAACGTGCCACTCGGGCTGAGCGTGGGCCGTCAGGAGGTAGGTCTGATACAGGAGTGCTGCGCCTCGAACCAGTCGGTGGCGATGTCGGTTCCCGTGAAGCGCCCGATCAGGGCCAAGGCTGAGCTGACGCTCTCCTCCCGGTCCACGCGATCGTCGAAGACGTCGTCAGCGCTGATCTGGAAGCGCAGCCCGTCCATCAGGTGATCGAGCGCGTGCGGGTCGTCGCCGAAGCGTAACTCCGGTTGGGAGGGGCTGAAAGAGGTCACCAGGCGCCCATCGCGGGCGTAAAGGAAATAGTCCCTGTTGCTGATGTCCATGCTGAGGCCGAAGGCCTCGCGGCCGTCTGCGGTGATGGACAGCAGGTGCTCGCGGTCGGCAGTCGCCGGCACGATGCTGATCCAGTCCCCGAACTCGGCGACCCAAAGAGATCCGTCGTCGATGTTCTGATCGAGGATCTCACTCAGATGGCACGGGGTGCGGGTGGAGAGGTCCAGCTGGTAGATCGGGGCGAGGGCGTCGAGGTCCGCGCCCTTGATCCAGATGGCGCTGAATCCCAGCGCCCACAGATCCATGTCGCCGTCGAGCCCCTCCGTGAAGAGGATCGAGGCCAGAAGGTCGTGCAGGTAGGTCGGTGACTGCATGGCCGCCTCTCGGAAGGAGGGGGCATCCGGCGGGATGCCCCCTCCTCAAAGGTGGGTTATGGGTTGCCTTGCTTGATTGTCACGAAGAAGGCGTTGGCGGGGCGCCTTCCTTGATTCTCACGAAGAAGGCGTTGCCGGGCCGGTTCTGCAGGCCCCCTTCGAGGGTTGCGTTGGGAAGGACACGATAGCGGGCGTAGAAGGCGCCCAAGTCGCGACCGGCGGCCTGATTATGGTCCGTACTGACCATGCGGAGTGAGGCGTTGAGAGAAGGAACCCAGACGTTGTTCTCCATCTTGCCGTCGACGCCGATCGCCTGCCAGGTGGACGCGAACGGGTATTCGTCGCATTGTTTGTTCGGGTCGTCACGTCCGGGGAGACCCTTGCAGTATTTGTCCAGATTATTGGAGTTCTTCGAGTTGTACAGCGCGCCGTCCGGAGCTGGGACCCGGTCTCTGTTGGCCCGCTTAGTCAAGGGAACTATCCGGCAATGAGCTGGGTCGGGCGAGGTCAGGCACCCGTCGTAGTTGCCGGGAAAGTTCTTGGTGATAGGGTTTCCCTCCTTGGTCACCTTTGGATCCGTGTCCCGCGGGTGCTGGAAGGCGTATTGGATGTGCTGGGCCACCTCTCCCCGGTATGAGTCTCCGGTGTACATGGTGTAGACCCGGTCGACGCCGAGGAAGCGGCACCCTCCGGTGTTACCTCTCCACGTGGTTCTGTCGTTCACGCGGACGCGGTAGCTGACGCGCTCGCTGTCGCAGCGCGCGACGAAGGGCAGGTCGCCCTTGATGGTCGGGGGTCCCTGCTCGGTGGCGAGGTACTGCCACAAGCGGAAGGGGCTCGGGTCCAGCTTGGGAACATTCGCAGGCGGATACAGCTTGGGGCGCAAGGTGCAGTTTCCGAAGGCCTTTCCTCCGGACCGGAAGACGAATTCGTCGGTGCCGTCTCTCTTGAGGCCCCCGATCGTCGTGGTCCGATTCGCTCCCTCGATCATCGAGCAACTGGAGCCCTCGGACGCCGCGACGTCGCCCCGGATCTGCATCGCCAAGCCGTCGTACGCAGTCGTGGGCTGGCAATTGGCGCCCACCGTGTACACATCGGTGATGCCGACCCAGACGCCGATGTCCCTGGCCGTGTAGGTGGTACCCGCGCCGTGGACGACGGGTGAGCCGTTCTTGGTGCCCAGATAGGTGTGCGCGACCACGGTGGCCGTCATCATCACGCCCATGCTCTTCGGGCACCGGGTCTTCGGCAGGCCGGTGACTAGATCGATGTCCCAATCGCCCCAGCCCAGGAGTCTGCTGTAACAGCCGGTGTAGGGCCTGACAACGGTCCAGCCGAAACCATGGTAAGGCCGGGGAGATTGCGTGAGTCGTGCCTTGTTGCACTCGGTGAGGTTCATCCGCTCGTAGCTGAACGGACCGCTCGTGTTCGGGTCGGACGTCGCGGCCGTGGCCGAGGCGGGCGATGCCGGGGAGGCCAGGGCGTCCGATGCCGGAGAGGCCTGGACGTCGGTCCGCGTCGGCGATCCCCCGCCCGCCCGGGCGTCGCCGACCGTGAACGTCTGCCACTCCGACCAGGCGCCAGGCACGCCGTCGACCGTCGCTCGCGAGCGCCACCGCAGTTGCTCGCCCTTGTGGAGCTTGCCTGCCGGGACCTGCACCGTGTGACGCGAGACATCGGCCTTCGCGGTCACTTTGCCCGACCAGACCGGCGCGCTGGTCGCCGTCCTAGTGGCGTTCGACGACTTGGGCTTCGGCGACTTGGTCGGCCGGTCGGCCACCTCTACCTCTACTGTCGCCGCGCGGCCTTGAAGGTCCGTCGTCCAGGCGGTGAACTGCGGGGTGGTGCCCTTGTTCTCGGTTATCGCTAATCTCGCGATACTGGGAGCGGTGCCGGTGGAGCCGGTCCGCAGTGCTGCCGCGGCCGGCACCGGGGCGGAGCCGATCGGGGTGTTCATTTCGGCCTGGATCTCGGTCGCGGTCTGGACGCGATTGTAGATGCGCACCTCGTCGATCAGGCCGCTGAAGTACTCACCAAATGAGGTGTTGCCGCCGATTCGCAGCGATCCGCCATCGTCGAGGACATCGCCGGCGAATGACGCCTGCGAGATTTGCACACCGTTGACGTACAGGTTCATGGTGCTGCCGTCGTAGGTGGTCGCCAGGTGGCTCCACTGGTTCAGCGGCAGCGGGTCATGACCCCTGAGTCCGGCGCTCTCCTCAGTGGTCTCCAGCCAGCCTGCGGGGGAGTTGTATTCGGTGGAGGCGTACAGGCCGTAGCCGCCGCCGGTGGAGCGCTCCTTCAGGAGCACAGGACGCCAGAGGGTATCCACCACCGAGGGTCGTACCCAGGCCGAGAGCGTCAGCGTGTTCGTCAGGCGCAGTGACGGAGCGTGCGGGATGGTGACCCAGCTGGAGGTGCCGTTGAATGACAACGCCTTGCCGTGCTTTCCTGTCGCCCAGGTGGTGTCGCGGGCCGCTCCGGTGTTGTTCTTCCCGGAGGAGTCACCCACGGTTGTGCCTGAGCCCTCGTTCATGCCGTACGCGGCCACCAGGCCAGGGTTCGTCGGCGGGGCCGTGACGGTGGCCGAGGCCTCGTTCGAGGATGGGCTGAGGTTGCCGGCCGCGTCGGAGGCGCGGACCCGGTAGTAGTACGTCCCGGCGGCGAGTCCCCCGTCGGTGAACGTGGTGGTCGGTGACGAGCCGATCTGGTTCGCGGCCGACGGGGTGAACCCGGGCGTCGTGGAGCGGTGGATCGTGTAGCCGTTCACGCTCACGTTGTCTGTCGAGGCCGTCCAGGTGAGCTGCGCGTTGCCGGGGCCGCCCGTCGCGGCGAGCGAGCCGGGCGCGGTCGGCGCCTGGGTATCCGGCTGCGGCTGCACGCCGATCGGGGTGTTCATGTCGGTTTGGATCTGGGCTGCGGTCTGGGCACGGTTGTAGATGCGCACCTCGTCGATCAGGCCGCTGAAGAACTCACGCCAGACGGTGTTGCCGCCGATCCGCAACGGACTGCCGTCGTCGTAGAGGCCGGCGTTCAGCGCGGTCTGGTCGACCTGCTGACCGTTGACGAACAACCGCAGAGTGGCGCCGTCGTAGGTGAGCGCCAGGTGGCTCCAGCTGTTCACCGGCAACGGTGAGATTCCCCCGGCCGTCGACGAGGCCTCCCCGGTTTGCACCCAGCCATAAGGAACCGCATCGCCGTTGGCGGCGTACAGGGCATAGGAAGCCCCATCGGCGTTCAGTTCCTTGGTCACCACGCTTTTCCAAGGGGTGCCGGTCACCGTGGTCGGATTGACCCAGGCCGAGAGCGTCATCCCGGTCGTCAAGCGCAGCGACGCTGCATGCGCGACCGTGACCATGCTGGAGGAGCCGTTGAACGACAACGCCTTGCCGTACTTACCGTTGACCCAGGCGGTGCTACTGCCCGTGCCGGCGTTGTTCTGCCCGGAGGAGTCGGCCACGCCGGTGCCAGAGCCCTCGTTCATGCCATAGGCGGCCACGAGCCCTGCCGGTGCCCTCGCGCCGGTGGTGAACGACCAGGTGTGCGGCTGGGCCATGGCGTTGCCCGCGACGTCCTTGGCTCCGGACACCTCGGCGCTGTACGCGGTGTTCTCGGCCAGCGGCTGGGCGGGCGTGAACGTGAGCACCCGCTGGGTGGCGTCCATGGCGGTCGTGCCAGCGACCGCCGTACCGGCCGGACCCTTCAGCGCGAGCTGCGCATCGGTGACCGCTTCGCTGAACGTCACCGTGACCGGGGTGGTGACGGGAACCCCCGTCGCCTGAGCCGCCGGGGTGACCGCGGAGACGGCCGGTGGCGCCGTGTCGTTCTCGGTGGTGAAGCGCCAGGAATGCGAAGTCTGCTGGTTGCCCTCCTCGTCGTAGGCCTCGCTCACCTCTGCGTTGTAGGCGGTCACGGGCTTGAGCGGCGCAGCAGGGGTGAAGGTGAAAACCTTCCTGGTGGTATCCAGGCTCGCCGTTCCCTGGACCGCGGTCCCGGCGGCGTCCTTGACAGTGATCTTGGGCTCCCATACGGCTTCGCTGAAGGTCGCCGTGATCGTGGTGCCGACCGGGACGCCAGTGCTGTCGGCGACGGGCCGCACGTCCGTGACCGTGGGCTTCGTCTCGTCCAGCGGGAGGTCACCGGCCGGAACCTCGTTGGGATCCAGGGTGGCCGGATCGACCTCGACGTCGTCCGGCAGCGGCTGCAGGCGGTTGGTGTCGATCTCGTAGGGGGTGCCCACGCCCAGCTTCTCGATCTCGTCGGCCTCCTGGTCGCTCAGCGCCCAGTTGACGGTGTCGTCCAGGGGCTCCGCCTCCAGCGCCTTGGCTTGCTGATAGGTGGGGAACTCCGTGAAGTCGTCGTCAGACTCGAACTTCACCCATTCGGTTTTCGTGGGCGCGGGCGTGTATTCGACCATGAGGGTGGGTGGGTGGCGGTAGCCCGGGTAGGGGTCGCCGCTGTATTCGCTGGAGTAGTACTGGCGCCAGTTGATCGTGGCGCTCTCGCTGACGGCCTGGAGCACCACCCCGTAATTGGGCTCGTTCCGCTCGATCCAGTCGCGAGCCATGTTGGTGACCCGGTGCACCAAATGCTCTTCCTTGGTACACCAGCTGGGGGAAGGGGGAACGGCCTCGTAGTTGTAGCCGGCCTTGTTGCCGCTCTCGCCCTCCACGTTGCCGAGCGTGGGCTGTCGCGACCAGCTCAAGGTGGAGGTGTCCCAGGAGGAGGTGATGCGGCGCGCTCCGATGCCGGACCCGCCCATCGGATCGCCGCAATTCACGTTGTTGGGGCCGCCGGACTTGTAGTTCCACACCCACAGGTCTGCGTCGACGACGGTGGCGCCCTCCAGTTCCGGGGCCTCGGTGTTGAACTTCAGGTACACGCGGGCGACGTCGGCACTGGTGGAGGTGGTGCCGGCGCGCAGCCATCCGGCGGCGGCGTTGTTGGTGCTCGGGCTGTTCTTGCTGACCCATGCGTCGGTGGGGGTGCCGCCGCCGAACCATTCCGAGGCGGCCGCGATCGTCACCGGGTAGGTGACCGCCGGGTCGGCCAGGAATGCCTCATCCGGGCTGAACACCAGCTGCGACGTCGCGCCGGCGGTCTCAACGCGCGGGGTGACCGGTGAGCTCTTGCCCTGCTCGGGGCCGGCCTCCACCTTGGCGTCCATCGCAGTGAGCACGATCGGCGAGGCCTTCGCCTTACCCTTGACGTCCTTCAGCTGCGGCAGGCCCTCGGGCGTCGTGCCGAACGAGGTACCTTCGGGCAGGGTGAGCGGCAGCCGCACGGTCACCGGGCCGGCTGGCTTGCGCCGGAAGACCACCTGGGAGATGAAGCCGTCGGCCTTGGCCTGTACCACCAAGTCAACCCCAGACGCGACGGCGTCAGGGTAGGTAATCGCATTGCCGGAGATCTTCGGTTCCGGCAGCGCCCGGGTCACGCTCAGGCCGCTCGTACCCTTTTTACCGTCCGCCGACACCAGATGCTTGGTGCCGCGTCCGCCGAAGGTCAGCGAGGTCTTAACCCGCGCGGCCTGCAGTTTGCCGTCGCGGGTCACGATGCGGGTGTCGATGGGTTCCCAGGCACCACTGGCCGGGTTCTTGAGCTGGACGGGCCGGTTGTACAGCTCGGCACGTAAATGCTTGCCGTCGGGGTTCGCCCAAACCTTCATGGTCTCGGTGAACCGGGCCGGAATTTCGACGGGTTTACCGGACTTGGCCGCCTTCTCCCAGACGCTCTTAAGGGCTGGATCCGAAGCGACGCCGGGTTTCGTTGTTGATACGGAAGTTGGGGTGGGGGATGGCGTGGGGCCCTGGGCGATCGCGGGCGCACTCATGAGCGAGAGCGGCAGCATCAGAGCTGCGGTCAGGGCAGCGCGGCGGCGCGTCCGGATGGATAAGCCGGACGCTGATCGGCGTCTGTTCACTCACAACCTTTCGAACAGATGTGGCAAAAACAGAGCCAATCGTCACATAAGGCCGCGCTAAAAGCAAAGATCGTTTTCAGTAACGGGAACGAGATGCTCCGTGATCACCAGACGTGATCCACTTGCTGGCCCGGCTGCGATCCGCTCGCCCCGCGACTTAGCCGATCCCACCGGAGCGCGAGCCGGAGCCCTGGAAACGAGTTTCGTCTATTTTCCGGCCAGCTCGGCAGCAGCATGCTCGTCATCCAGCCGAACGGCTGCCCTTCCGACGACACCTTAATCGCTCTCGCCCAGCACGGCCCGTGCCTGAGCGTCCAATGGAGCGACACAGCGCCGCCGGGAGTCACCTACATTTCCGAAGGCCAGGTCGTCGCCTCCTTCGATCCTTTCGATCAGGAGTCTGACCCGGTTCCTGATGATGGCAGCGTCCAGCGGTGGATCGCCAGCACGCCAGCCGGGCAGGAAATGTGGGATGAGGATTGGGCTCTTGCCACTCTCATCACCGCAGAAGCATTGTGCCAGAGTGCGGTTGACGATGAATGGGTACGCGCGACGCACGTAGCGGTTCCCTAACGTGAGCAATGCCAGCGGCGACGTCACTTCCGTTCGGCCAGCGCTACACGCCCCCGAACGCCCTAGTCATCGCGATGGAACGTAAGCATGATGGATACCCTCCCAGCGCATCATCTGAGATATGAGACCAATCCCGACGAATCGGTTGCCCTACCCCCTGCCTCTGCAGTCCAATGGCTTCATATCTTGGTCTCATACTCGATCACCGCGCCCAAGGGAGCCTCTTCTGGGCGTGGCCGAGAGTAGTGGCGTCGCGGCCGTGGATGTGGGCGGCGAGGTGACCGCCGAGCGTTCAGCAACGCTCAGGCGAGGCGTCGGCATCAAGGCGGCCTTCGTACGAGGCGAGGCGCTGTCAGTGTCCCACACGCTCGACCAGATGCCGAGAGCTACGCAGGCTAGGAAGCCGGTGATGAGCGCCGGCCGGGCCAGGCGATCCCAGCTTCGAAAGGGTGATCGCTGTGGTGGAGCTGAAGCGGAGTACTTTCGCCAGCTGAGGGAGTCTCGGATGGGGTGAGGAGCCAGGGCCGCGCCCGAAGCGGCAGGCCGTACGGTGGCCTCCTCAGCGGGCGCGGCTCATTGAATGACAGGACGGGCTGTCGTGGTCATTGTGCATGGTCCTCCTCTCGCTGCCCGTCCGTGCCAGAGTGACGCAGCGTGGCGATGTCTGGCGGAAACGACGCGGCATGCCAATGCGGCACAAAGTGAAGTGGACCCGGTCGCCCCGAGGCCGAAGGTGGATAAGCGTCAGCTACTCGTTCAAGGCATCGTTGATCTTCCCATTGATCTGCTCTTTCTGGCCGTCCATGCACTTCGCGTAGACCCGAAGAAGGACGTCCACGCTGTGACCGGCCCGCTTGGCGACCTCCGGAGCCGGGACACCCGCGTTCAGCCAGAGCGATACCGCCGCGTGGCGAAGGTCGTACGGCCGAGTGGCCAGCGACGAGGAGACCTGTTCCGGGGTAAGAGCGAGTTTGCGGGCTTCCTGCCAGACATAGGAGTGCGCCGAACTGGAGTAGCTGCCGCCGGATCCCGTGCTGAAGATCCTGCCGTCCTTGGCGGTGCCGTACTCGGCGATGTGCTCGCGAAGCATGGCGACCAGGATGGGCGGGATGGGGATCTCTCGCGTCTCCTTATCCGCGCGATGCTTCAAGCTGCGCGACTCGTGGGTCGCGCCGGAGTTGGTCCAGCGCTTCGTTCCCTGGGGCCGTGCCCTCTCCAGGACGAGCAGGCCCCAGCCCAACTCGGGCAAGCTGCAGTTCCTCAGCCGCAGGTCCGCCACCTCCTCCGGCCGAAGCGCGGCGTAGTAGATGCAGGCGAACAGGGCCTTGAGTCGAGGACCGCGCTTGCGGCCCACCTTGGGCACGGCGTCGAGGAGCCGAAGCGCTTGGGCCGGGTTGACCAGTGAGCGGAGCTGGTTGGCCAGCTGTTGCCGGTTCCAGACGGCGTCTTGTTGCGCCCGGGCCAGCACGGCGATCGCCTGGACCAGCTCGGAATCGGCCGGCAGAGGCCGGTGGTGGGCGGCGTCGACGCGCAAGATGTTGGCCAGGGTCATCGCGTCGGCGTGGTCGGATTTGGACCGGGCAACGGTGTGTCGTTCGCGGTAGCGGGCCACGGCCAGCGGGTTGATCGCGTACACCTTGCGCCCGGTGCCGCGCAGGCAGGACACCAGCAGGCCGCGGCTGGTCTCGATCGCCACCGGGATCGGGTCATCGGGACGGTCGCCGTGTTCGGCCAGTAGGTCGACCAGGGTCCGCCAGCCTTCGGCGTCGTCGCTGATGCGCGTTTGGCCATCAGCTTGCCGGCCTCGTCGACTATGGCGATGTCGTGGTGCTTTTCCGCCCAGTCGATCCCGCAGGTCACTGTCAACAGGGTCTCCTTCATCGCTCGTGCGCGTTGATGAGCCGTGCAGGGGCACGCCACGCCCTAATGAGAGAGCTCGGCGGCTCGACATCCGATCAGCAGTTCGTGGCCCCAGCCGGCCGCAGGCCCGCGTTCTGCGCAAGGGCTCAACAGCCCAGGTAGAGACAAGCGGTGTTTCCTGCGACTGGCTCACGCCACGATTTTGGCGAAAAGTACCGGCGGGGTGGCGGTCGAAGAGGGACCGAGACGCTTGGCCTTGGCAGAGGACTCCTGGTCCGGTATCAACACAGGCGTTCGCTCGGCCCCATCGACCGCCACCCCGCCAGGCCACGCCCCATCGCGCCCGCCTGCGCTCAGGAGTCAAACTCCGGTTCGAATCGAGACATCAGGGGCGAGCACCCGAGCCGGTGAGCTCGGGGTCGTACACAATCATTAGGTTCGAATCCTGCCGGGGGCACTCATCTCCACCAGGCATTTTGGCCTCTGACCTGCGACTTCTTGGTCGCAGGTCTTCTGCTTCCTAGGCCCTTGGTGCGCCGCCGAGGGCACCCGTATGCAGCCGTAGGACCATGATCACGGGATATGCTCGGGATGATCTTGGACGCGTTTCCCCAGGCCACTCCCCTGGCCCGCTTGATCGGCTGAACCAACATCGCCGGCGTTTGACCTGGACGCCTGGGCGGCGTGGGGGAAGGGCAGCCCGGGGCGGGCGGTGCAGATCTTCATGCGGCGGATTTCGCGGCGGCCGTGTCCGGTCTCGTCGGTGCGGTCGTTGAGGATCGCTTCGCGCCAGGGCAGGGCCTTGAGTCGGCGGTGCAAGGTGGGCTGGTTGCCCTTGGCGATGAACAGGTGGTGGCCGCCGGCGGCGATGATGTGGCGGGCGTGTTGGTGCTGGGTGTGCAGGGCGTCGGCGGTGATCACCGTGTGGGTGAGGTCAAGTCCGGACAGCAGGGGTGTGAACGCGGGGATCTCGTTGCTGTGGGCTTCGACCTGCCGCTGAGCTACGACGGTCTGAGTGTCGTGGCGGGTGGCGGCCAGCAGGTGCACCGTGGTGTCGGGGGTGCGGCTGCCGCGCAGGGTCTTGCCGTCCACGGCCAGGCCGATGAGCGGGGTTCGGTCCGAGGGCGGGCCGCAGGCGGCGAGTGAGGCCAGGTAGCCGCAGGTGGCAGTGTCGAAGGCGTCGCCGTCCAGCCGGGACAGCAGCCGCCCCAGGGTGCTGGCGGCCAGCTTGGCCGTGCCAGGCAGCCCGGCGCGGGCGCGAAGGTGTGGGTCGTATCCGGCGATGACCCGGGTGATCTTCGCCAGGGAAGTTGCGCCGCCGAGCACGGCGAGCAGGGATAACGCCAGCAGCGGGCCGAGCCGGTAGCGGCGTCCCCGACGGCTGCGCGGGTCGGGCACCGTGTCCAGCACCTCGGCCAGGGCCGGCAGATCGAGCAGGTCGGTCAGTGGGTCGGTGAGGGAGACGTGCTCCAGGTGGCAGGCGAGCACGTCTATCGGGGAAGATGGCACGCGAACGCGGCCCCTGTTCTTGATCGACTGGCGTAGACAACCAACGATCATCAGGGGCCGCGTTTGTCATTCACACCCCGGGGGTGCCCTCAACCACCACCCGGCCTCGTCGAGCCCGCGTAGGTCCTACCAGCCGAGAACGCTTCGCCCCTGACTGGGTGCCTACCCCGGCACGCCCGACGAGATCCTGATCGCCGGCCCGCTGTCCGAGGTGGCCGGCCACCTCGAACAGGTGCGTGCGCGGGCCCGCGCGCGCAAGGGCTGGACCATGGACACGTACCTGCTGCGGCGGCGCTAGCGCGGCTCAGCCACGGGTGCGGATCCACCAGCCGCGGTTCTCGTGGGTGCCGTCGGCCCATTGGCAGTAGTGCGAACGCCCGTCGAGCTGGTCCCAGAAGCGCCTGCGGTGATCGCAGGCGTCGAACGTGGAGAACGGCCCCTCCTGGGTCCAGTCCGTCGTGGTCGGCGGCGGCGCCGCCTGCGCTGCGGTGGCCGCCAGGGCGGGGGTGGCCGCCAGGGCGGGGGTGACGAGCGCGGCGGCCATCAGCGCACCGGCGGCCAGCTTGGATACTCGCATCGACTCTCCTCGAAGTTGGGAATGCCGCAACCGTAGGAAACGGCGCTTACAGATCGCTCACCGATCGCTTTCAGCCCAGGGTCGAAACGTTCTCATGTTGTAAGACCGAGTAGCTGGAGTCCGTCGGTGGGGTGGCTGCGGTAGTGGTCGGTGGCGGCGGCGATGTTGGTCCAGCCGATGAGGCGGGCCAGGCCGATGGCCAGGTTGCGGAGGCTGGCCATGATCCGGGGTGCGGTGCCGGTGCGGACTTTGGAGACGTCTTCGCGGTAGGTGACGTCGCGGATGTGGTGCGGGGCTTCGATGCTCCAGTGTCCGCGGATCAGCGCGGCGAGCTGGGCGTGGGTGATGCGTCCTGGTGGGAGGCTGGTGACGGCGTAGATCGTGACGATGGTGGTCTTGCCGGTGCGGTGGTCGGTGCGGCGGCGTTTGACCTGGATCGCCTGGGCGGCGTGGGGGAAGGGCAGCCCGGGGCGGGCGGTGCAGATCTTCATGCGGCGGATTTCGCGGCGGCCGTGTCCGGTCTCGTCGGTGCGGTTGTTGAGGATCGCTCTTATCGTACGACAAGCGCCTCGCCACCGGACATCAAGGCAACTGGCTGACCAGTACGGCCCAATTGGCCCCGCGCGGTGCCCGGACCACGAGTTTGTAAGCTTGCGGCCGTTGCGGGGGGTAGTCATCGACTGTATACGTGGTATAGCCGGCGATGCACTGGCGAACCATATGCACAGCACCAACTGCCTGGATGACCAATTCCCCCTCGAGCCCCACACAATCCACGGCAACCGTGAAAGAGGCACCAAGCCTTACTTTTGCGGTCCAGTAAATCCGTTCCGCCTTCTCGTCGGCATGAAATAATAGAACTTTTCCCTCAACCTTTCTTCTTAAGTCCACCAGAGGCCGCGCTTTGAAAGGAGAACGGCTGACCGAAGGGAGCGGACGAGAGGGTTCTGCGGCGGCGGATGGACTCTGTTCCGCCCGACCCCGGGCCGAGCAGCCCAGCAGAAGCGTGACAGCCATGACAACACCAGCTAACCTGCACATCACATGCCTTATCTCGATGATGGGACGATCGAAACCTCAACAACCTGCGCGGGCACCCCAAGCCATCGCAGGCTGAAAGATCCTATGGCCTATGCAGAGGACTTCTACGGGCCGGGGCGCGTTTATCGGCATAACGCCTGCGATCGTTATGGATGACTCGGAACTGCCGGAGACGCATCAGTTAGATTCGTCAACTCGTGGGGCTGCTCGCGCCGGGCAGGGCTAAGTCAGCGGTTGGGTATGAGGAGTAGCAGCGTAACGCGCGCCCAGAGGAAGTCCGCCGCGTGCGCATCTGTTCCGCATCCCCAAACGTACGACTTCCAAACACCGAGCCAAGAATAAGTCGACCGGACCACTCACCGGGCGGTCATCATCATCGGCTCCCTTACCGAATCACAGTGGATAGCAACCAAGTCCTTTAAATTTTCCGGCATCGCTTTTGCACTCGACCGACTTTAAATACAGGGCGACGGGGCCGCGAAACAGGACGGCCTGGCCGCGCCGCGGCGGAGCGTTCCCTAGATCGACAAGGTGCCCCTACCCGTTCCGGCGATGTCGGCTGGCCCGCGTGGGACAACCGCTGACGGCCTTCATCCAGATGCGTTGCGCAGTCGGCCGCTGCCAGCCCAAGACCGCCGCCGCCGCCGAGGACCTTCCCCGACCTCCCCAGCTGACCTTCCGCGCGACTTTGTCGGTCGTTAACGCCATACTCGCCGCTGTCGATCAAGAGGCTGACGGGATGCAGAGTGGAGGTATCGGCATGAGCGTGGAGCGCACGCTGACGTTCGTCGGCGGGGGTTCGGCCAAGTTCTGGGAAGTGCGTCAGGACGGCGCGGAGTTGCACATCCGCTATGGACGGCTGGGCGCGGCCGGTCAGACGCAGGTCAAGTCGTTCGGCTCGGCCGCCGTCGCCACGGCGGCCGCGGACAAGCTGGTGGCGGAGAAGTTACGCAAGGGCTACACGGAGGACGAAACGGCCTCCTCGTCGCAGAGAGTCTCCTCGCCGCAGGCGGCTTCCCCTGCAGCCGCTGGCAGCGTTGAGGACGAGGACCGGCTGACGTTGCCGCCCACCTGGTTGCGCGCTCTCTACCCCCGGAGGGGCGGAGCGAAAGTCTCCGTGAAGCGGCCGGACGCGAGCGCGCCAGAGAAACTGGCCGCCGAGCTGGACAAGCGCCGGAAGGAGCTCGCCGACGCGGTGGCGAAGTGCCCGGATCCGGAGCTCACGTCTGCGGGTGCGGCGTACCTTGCAGGGGAGCCCGTCGGCACACCGCTGGGCGCGGCGTACCTGGCAGGGGAGCCCGCCGGCACACCGCTGGGCGCAGCGGTGGTCGCCAAGACGGTGGCCGCGTCCCTGCCATGGACCGAGCGCGAGATGCTGTCCCTGTTCGCCGAGGCCTGGCTGGCAGAACGCGGCCCGGTGTTCGCGGCGGTGGCCGTGACCGAGCTTGCCTCGCTGGATTACGTCCACGACGGGGACACCTGGATAGTCCGCCGGCTGGCCGACGGCGAGGCCCCCGACCGGTGGCATGGCTGGGCCTCCGCCCTGCAGATCGACGCCCGGGTCCGCGCCGTGCTCGCCGCCGCGTCCGACGCCGAGTACGCCGAGGTCGTCGCGGCGCTGGCGGTGAGCCGCGAAGGCGGGCTCCATCACCGCGTGGCCGCCTCCTACCTGGTGCCCACCGAGACCGGCTGGGTCGCGGCCGACTGCGCCGAGGTGAGCCGGGTCCTCCCGGCTCTCGCCTGCCATCTGATCGCCGCCATCAGCACGCCGGAGCACGCCGAGCTGATCACGGACCAGGTGCGCGGTTACTACATAGGAGACTCCCTCGCCCTGCCCGCCACGGTCGTCGACGGCATGGGCGAGGCGGCCGTGCCGCTACTGGCCCTCTGGGTGGACCACGCCTACGGCGCGGACAGCCGGAAGCGGCTGCTGGACGTGCTCGCCGACCTGCCGTACGACACGGCGATGCGGGCGATCCTCGACCGCATCGAGCAGAAGTACACCCAGCCGGCCTTCCTGCGCGCGGCCTCCCGCTTCCCCCGCCGCGCTGTGCGGATGCTGGCCGAGTCCGGCGGCAAGGACGTGGACCTGCTGCTGCGCGCCCATGTGGCGGCCCATCCCGACCTGGTGGACGAGGTGCTCGCGAGCCTCGGCGACGGCCCCGCCGCCGAGCGCATCAACAAGATCGTGACCGCTGAGACCGTCGCCGCCGCTCCGCCGGAGGCCCTGCCCGAGGTGCTGGTCAGCCCGCCTTGGACCCGCCCGCGCAAGGCGCGCAAGGTGGTCGTGGTGAACGGCCTGGTGTGCACCGACGAACCGGCCCTGGTGTGGGCGCCGGGCGAGCAGGACAACTGGCGTTCCCCCCGGGCGGGTGAAGGGTCATGGGATCAGTCCTGGCGCCGGAGCTGGAAGGACATCGCCCGCGAGATCTCCGAGGGCCGGGACGGCCACTGGTCCGACGGGATCGCCCTGTTCGTCGGCGGGCCCGAGGAACTGGCCGCGCCGCTGATCGGGAAGTGGCGCCCTGGCGACCTGTGGGGGGCGGGCGAATGGATGCCGAAGGTGGTGGCCAGGTTCGGGCCGGCGGCGCTGCCCATGGTGCTCGACAGCGCCCGGCGCGGTCCCAGCTCGGTCGCCGCGTCGCTGCTGCCGTTCGCGGCGCCGGAGGCCGCCGGGCTGATGGCCGATTGGCTGTCCCGGCTGAAGTCCGTACGCGCCACCGCACTGGCCTGGCTGAACCGGCACCCCGGAACGGCCGCCAGGGCACTGATCCCGGCGGCTCTCGGCAAGCCCGGCGTGGCCAGGCTCCGGGCCGAGCAGGCGCTGGCGGCGCTGGTCGCGGGCGGCCACCGCGACACTGTGGCCGAGGCCGCCGCAGGGTACGGGTCCGCCGCCGAGGCCGCGATCGCCGACCTGCTCGTGGCCGACCCGCTCGACGCGCTGCCCGCCAAGATGCCCGTGCTGCCCGAGTGGACGCAGATCGCGATCATGACCCCGATCCACCTGCGCGGCGACGCGGGGGCGCTGCCTCCCGAGGCGGTCCGCCATGTGATGACGATGCTGGCGATCTCCAAGCCCGGCGACCCGTACGCCGGTCTCGCCGTGGTCAAGGAGGCCTGCGACGGCCGCAGCCTCGCCGACTTCGCCTGGGCGCTGTTCCAGCGTTGGCAGGCGGCCGGCTACCCGTCCAAGGAGAGCTGGGTGATGGACGCGCAGGCGCTGCTCGGCGACGACGAGACCGTACGGCGGCTGACCCCGCTGATCAGGACCTGGCCGGGCGAGGGCGGGCACGCGCGCGCGGTCACCGGTCTGGACCTGCTGGCCTCCATCGGCTCCGAGGTCGCGCTGATGCACCTGCACGGCATCGCCGAGAAGGTCAAGTTCAGCGGGCTGAAGAACCGGGCCAAGCTGAAGATGGACGAGGTCGCCGCCGAGCTCGGCCTGACGCCGCAGGAGCTGGCCGACCGGTTGGTGCCGGACTTCGGCCTGTCCGCCGACGGCAGCCTGACCCTCGACTACGGCCGCAGGCAGTTCGTGGTCGGCTTCGACGAGCAGCTCAAGCCGTACGTGGCCGACGCCTCGGGCAAGCGGCTGAAGAACCTGCCCAAGCCGGGCGCCAACGACGATCCGGAGCTCGCGCCCGCCGCCTACCGGCGCTTCGCCGGGCTGAAGAAGGACGTGCGCTCCGTGGCCGGGGACGCCATCCACCGCCTGGAGCAGGCCATGGTGAACCGGCGTCGCTGGAGCGCCGGCGACTTCGGCCGGCTGCTCGTCGGCCACCCGCTGCTCTGGCACATCGTACGGCGGCTCGTATGGGGCCTGTACGACCCGTCGGGCAAGCTCACGAGCACCCTGCGCGTGGCCGAGGACCGCAGCTTCGCCGACGTCGAGGACGACACGCTGACGTTGCCCGAAGACGCCCTCGTTGGCGTGGTGCACCCGCTGGAGCTGGGGGAGGACCTGGCCGCCTGGTCCGAGGTGTTGGCCGACTACGAGATCCTGCAGCCGTTCCCGCAGCTGGGCAGGGAGACGTACGAGCTGGATCCGGCACTGGTGGCCGAGATCGAAGCCGCCAAGATCCCCACCCGCGCGGTGATCGGCCTGGAGCGGCGAGGCTGGCGGCGCGGCGCGCCTCAGGACGCCGGCTGGCAGGGCTGGATCGAGCGGGACGTGCCCGGCGGCAGGACCTTCACGATCGGCCTCTACCCGGGCATCTCGATCGGCTACCCCGACTTCGCCGACGAGCAGACCCTGGTGGAGCTGGGGCTCGACGGCTTCGATCCGATCACCACCTCCGAGATCCTTCGAGACCTGAGGGACATCACCCGATGAACGAACACGCCCAGCGGCCCCCGGCCGAGATCCGCTACGCCGGCGAGCTGGCCAGGCTGCGGGAGCACGACACCGACGACCGGCCGCCCGGCTGGGCGCTCAGCCTGCGGGCTGCCCGCCGTTTCGTCCTCGGGGACGAGACGCTGGGCATCAGCCGCAAGTTCGTGGGCGATCCCTCGCTGATCGACCGGTCCTTGGTGACGCTCGCGACCAACCGCGGGCTGATGCTGGTGGGCGAGCCCGGCACGGCGAAGTCGCTGCTGTCCGAGCTGCTCGCCGCGGCCGTGAGCGGCACCTCGACGCTCACCATCCAGGGCGGCGCGGCCACCACCGAAGACCAGATCAAATACTCCTGGAACTACGCGCTGCTGGTCGCCGAGGGCCCCTCCGCCCGGTCGCTGGTGGCCGCGCCGCTGCTGCGTGGCATGGCCGAGGGCAAGGTGGTGCGCTTCGAGGAGATCACCCGGTGCCCGCTGGAGGTGCAGGACTGCCTGCTGTCACCGCTGTCGGACCGGGTGCTCGCCGTACCGGAGCTGGGCGGTCCCGAGTCGATGGTGTTCGCCCAGGAGGGGTTCACCATCCTCGCCACCGCCAACACCCGCGACCGCGGCGTCAATGAGATGAGCGCCGCGCTCAGGCGCCGCTTCAACTTCGAGACCGTCTTCCCGATCGCCGACTTCGACACAGAGTTGGCGTTGGTGGAGGCGGAGGCAGGGGCGCTGCTCAAACGCTCGGGCGTCACCGTGCCGCCGCGCCGCGACGTGCTGGAGGTCCTGGTCACCGCCTTCCGCGAGCTGCGCCAGGGGCAGACAGCGCGCGGCGACGCCACCGACCGGCTGTCGGGGGTGATGAGCACCGCGGAGGCTGTCTCGGTCGCCCATGCCGTCGGGCTGCGCGGCTGGTTCCTGCGCCGCGAGCCGGGCACCGCCGCCGACCTGGTCTCCTGCCTCGCCGGTACGGCCGCCAAGGACAACCCGGAGGATCTGGCCAAGCTCCGCAGGTACCTGGAGCGCAGGCGGCACGGCGACCAGTGGAAGGCCTTGTACGAGGCCCGCCACCTGCTGCCGGGCTGAACGATGGCGGTCATCTTCCTCGGCGTGCGGCACCACAGTCCCGCCTGCGCCCGGCTGGTCGCCGACACCATCCATTCCGTACGCCCCGCGTACGTGCTGGTCGAAGGCCCCGCGGACATGAACCACAGGATGGACGAGCTCCTGCTCGGCCACGAGCTGCCGATCGCCGTCTACACCAGCTACCGCGATCATGAGCGGCGCCACGGTTCATGGACACCGCTGTGCGACTACTCCCCGGAGTGGGCGGCGCTGACCGCGGGCCGCGAGGCCGGCGCCGAGCTGCGCTTCATCGACCTGCCCGCCTGGCATCCCGCGCTGGCGGACCTCAGCAACCGTTACGCCGACACCGAGGCCCGCTACAACGAGGTGACCGGACGGCTCTGCCGCGCCTTCGCCGTGGACAACGTGGACGCGCTGTGGGACCACCTGTTCGAGATCGAACCAGCCGACGGACTGGCCGAACGGCTGGCCACATACTTCGACCTCGTACGCGGCGACACCGAGACCGGTCCTGACGACACGGCCCGCGAGGCGTACATGGCGCAGTGGGTCCGGGCGGCCGCCGGCGACGCGGGCGAGCGGCCGGTGGTCGTGGTCATGGGCGGCTTCCACCGTCCCGCGCTGGTCCGGCTGGCCGAGCAGGGCGAGCGGAGCTGGCCGGAGGTGCCGCAGCCGCCCGAGGGGGCGGCGGTCGGCAGCTACCTGGTGCCGTACTCGTTCCGCCGGCTGGACGCCTTCGGCGGTTACCAGTCGGGCATGCCGTCGCCCGGCTACTACCAGGACCTGTGGGAGTACGGCCCCGACGGAGCCGCCCGCAGGCTCACCAAAGCGGTGACGGCCAGGCTGCGCGCCCAGCGCCAGCCGGTGTCCACCGCCGACCTCATCGCCGCGCGCGCCACCGCCGACGGGATCGCGCTGATGCGCGGCCACTCGCATCCGGCCCGGGTCGACGTGCTCGACGGCCTGGTCACCGCGCTTGTCGGCGAGGCGATCGAGACCCCGCTGCCCTGGGCGTCCCGCGGACCCCTCCAGGCGGGCCACCATCCGGTCATCGTGGAGATGATCGCGGCGCTCAGCGGTGACCGGGCAGGCCGCCTGCACCGCTCGACCCCGCTGCCGCCGCTGGTCCACGCGGTGCTCGCCGAGTTGGGCGGCCCCGGCGACGAACGGCTCCACCTCGGCGGGCAAGCCGACCGCGAGCGCAGCCGTTTCCTGCACAGGCTGCGCGTACTGGGCATCCCGGGCGTGGTCCGCACTGCGGGACCCCGCCCCGCGGGCGGCACCGAGCTGGACGAACAGTGGACACTGACCGAGACCGACGACCGCCTGCCCGCCCTGATCGAGGCAGGCGGGTACGGCGTGGACCCGCAGGAGGCGGCGGCCTCCGTACTCGCCGAGCGGATCAGGGACGCCGACCTGGACCAGCTGGCCGACGTGCTGTTCGACACCGCGCTGTGCGGCATCGGCGAGCTGGCGGGGCAAGTGCTCGACGACCTCGCGCGGGCGATCGTCGCGGCGGCCGACCTGGGCTCCCTGGGCCGCACCCTCACCGTTACCCTGGCGATGTGGCGCCACGACGACCTGTTCGCCACCAGAGGCAGCACCACCTTGGGCACCGTGGTACGGGCCGCCACCCTCCGGGCGTTGTGGTTGGCCGAAGGCGTGCTCGGCGGG
This sequence comes from Nonomuraea sp. NPDC049158, assembly GCF_040648335.1. Classification (NCBI taxonomy): domain Bacteria; kingdom Bacillati; phylum Actinomycetota; class Actinomycetes; order Streptosporangiales; family Streptosporangiaceae; genus Nonomuraea; species Nonomuraea sp. NPDC049158. The sequence goes on along the minus strand of NZ_JBEZDM010000026.1, from coordinate 106,561 downwards.
CCCGTGCCCGCCGATCCGCAGCGCATCGACGCCATGGCCGCCGTACGCGACGCGCTCAGACACGCCGGCCCGCCGCTCGGCCTGGACATGGACGCGGCGCTGGGCGTCGCCGACCGCATCGCCGCCTGCCAGGACGCGCCGCCCGACCTGCGCGGAGCGTCACTCGGGCTGGGCTGGTCACTGCGCGGCACCGCCGCCGCGGACCCCGCGCGGGCGGTACGCGGCGCGTTCGTCCCCGCGTCGGCCGGCGACTGGCTGGCCGGGCTGTTCGCGCTCGCCCGGGAGGAGGTCCTGCACACCGGCGGCATGCTGGAGCTGCTCGACGAACTGGTCTCGGCGATGAGCGACCACGACTTCCTGGTGGCCCTGCCGGCGCTGCGCCACGCGTTCGGCTACTTCCCGCCCCGCGAGCGGCACCTCATCGCCACTCGCCTGGTCGAACCGCGCTCCGGCGCGGGTGCGTCCGCGTGGGACCTGATGCGGCTGGAGGCGGCGCCGGAACTGGTGGCCGCAGGTATGGCACTGGACGAACGAGTCGATGCGGCACTGCGCCGGGAGGGACTGATCACGCCATGACCGACCGCAGCCTCATACGGTGGCGCCTGCTGCTCGGCGAGGCCGGCGGCGCCTGCCTCGGCGGCGGGCAGCTCGACGAGGAGGCCGCCGGCCGCGACGCCGCCATGGACTGGCTGTACGGCCGCGACGAGGACCTGCGCAGGCGCGGCGTACGGCGGCAGGCCGGGAGCGGCCCGTCGACCCTGACCACCTTCGACTGGCTCGATGACATCACCCGCCTGTTCCCCAAGGAGACCATCGAACGCCTGCAACGCGACGCCGTCGAACGCTACGAGATCCACGACCTCGTCACCGACCCCGACGTGCTCGCGCGCATCGAGCCCAACCCCGCGCTGCTCAAGGCGGTCCTGCACACCAAACACCTGATGAACCCGCAGGTTTTGCGGCTGGCCAGGCGCATAGTGGAGCAGGTCGTACGGCAGCTCATGGAAAAGCTCGCCACCGAGGTGCGCAGCGCCTTCTCGGGCACCAAAGTACGGCGGCCGGGCCGGATGCGGCTGGCTCGCAACTTCGACATGGTCAGGACCCTGCGCGCCAACCTCGGCCGCTACCAGCCCGACACCGGCAAGGTCGTGATCGAGACCCCTCTGTTCTTCTCCCGTACCCGCCGCCACCTCGAACAGTGGCAGGTGATCCTGCTCGTCGACCAGTCCGGCTCGATGACCGACTCGGTGATCCACTCGGCGGTCACCGCGGCCTGCCTGTGGGGCCTGCCCGGCGTACGCACCCACCTGGTCGCCTTCGACACCGAAGTGGTGGACCTGACCTCCGACGTGGACGATCCCGTGGAACTGCTCATGAAGGTTCAGCTCGGCGGCGGCACCGACATCGCCCGCGCGGCGGCGTATGGCGCCGGACTCGTGGACCAGCCGCGGCGTGCCATCGTCGTGCTGATCTCCGACTTCTACGAGGGCGGTGATCCCCACCGGCTGGTACGCATCGTGCGTAACCTGGTCGAGCAGGGCAGCAAGGTCCTCGGCCTCGCCGCCCTCGATGAGCAGGCCAACCCCGCCTACGACCGGGAACTCGCGCAACGCCTGGCCGACGCCGGGGCGTACGTGGGCGCGATGACCCCCGGGGAGCTGGCGTCCTTCGTCGCGGAGCACGTGGGCCGATGAGAACGGATCTGCTCGGGCTCACCACAGACGCCCTGGCCGCGCTCACCAACCGCGGCCTGGTCAAGCGGGCGGGCAAGGAAACCGCGCCGGACCTGCGTACCGACGCCGACGGGACCGTGCACGGCGACTTCGCGGGCGGACCGACCGCGAGCCTGCCACCCGGCGGGCTCGACGCGGCCCGCTGCACGTGCGGCGCTACCGGGGTCTGCCGGCATGTCGTCGGAGTGGTGCTCGCCTACCAGCGCCGGCACGCCGGACCCGCCGCTGAGATCACCGATCGCCTGCCCGCTGCGACCGCCGATGGCCCGCCCGTCGAGACCGGCGAACATTCGCAGGTTGAGGGCCGTGATCCCGAACCCCCCGTCTGGTCGCCGGGGCAGGTGAGCGACGACGAGCTGACCGCCAGGATCGGCGCCCGCCTGATGAGCGCCGCCCGCCGTACCGAAAGGACTGGATACACCGCCCGCGTGCGCCGCGCCACCGCCGCCGATCCCGCGCCGCAGGTCGAGCTCGCCACCGCGACCGTGCGTTTCCTGATCCCCGGCGACCTCGGCTTCGTCCACACCGACGCCGTCGCGGGCAGCCGCGACGACGTCATCGCCCTCGCTGTGTGGGCGTTCCGGGTAGCCGACGAGCTGCATCCCGGGATGCGGGAGGTACGGGTCGACGTCGGCGGCGAAGCCGGAACTGGTACCGGATCCGGGCTGGAGCGGGCCCTGGGGCTGGCCGGCACGGTCCTGCGCGAAGGTGCGGCGCACCTCGGTCAGGGATTCGAAGCCACCATCGCCGACGTACAGCGCCATCTGGACGCCGCCGGATCGCGCTGGCCGCTGCTGGCCGTCGGCGACCTCGCCGAGCAACTGACCGCTTACCGCGACCGCAGCGCCTACTACCGTCCCGAGCTGCTCGCGAGCCACCTCGCCGAGCTCCACGCCCGGCACCGGGCCGTAACCCGCCCCGACGCCACCCTCCGCAGCAGCGTGCTCGGCACCGCCGAGGCCGCCGAGACCCCGTTGCGCCGGGCCCGGCTGGAGAGCCTGGGCTGCCGGATCCGCGGCCTCGGCGACCGGCGGATCGCCGAGATCTACCTCGCCCACAGCGACAGCGCGATGGTCCTGGTACTCCGCCGCGAATGGGACGGCGACGACGACGGCGCCGCGCTGGCACGGCGACGCATCGCCGGCTCCACGCTGGCCGCCCTGGCCACAGGTAACCTCGTCACGGAATCCGCCGTCCGCAGCGCCAGCCGTACCGTGCGGTTGGCCACAGGGCGGATCTCCAAGACGACGGTCAGCCCGTCGCGTGGCGACTGGGGTGAGCTCTCGCCGTCCCTGCTGGTGACCGACCTCGCCGCGCTCGGCCGCGAGCTCGACGCCCTCACGCTCCGGCCCATCCGTCCGCGCGTCGAAGCGGAGCTGGTACGCGTCTTCGCCGTCTCCCAGGTGGTGACCATGACCTACGCCGCCGGCGACCAGCGCCTCGACGCCCTCATCGCCGACCAGGCAGGCAACACCGCCACCGTCACCGCCACCCACACCGGTGCCGCCGCCGGCCGCCTCGACTCGCTGGCCGCCGTACTCGCCGGGGAGGAGGGCGAGCTGCGTTTCGTCAGCGGAGTGGCCGGCCGTACTGCGGGCGGTGTCGTCATTGACCCCATCGGCCTGGCCGCCGGCGACCGTGTCGTCGTACCCGACCTGCGAGCCGCCGGAGGCGGCGGCCCGCTCGCGGTCGCCGAGGACGACCAGCACGACCCGCTGACCGCCGTACTGATCGACACCCGCGGGCTGCTCGCAGAAGCGGCCCACCACGGCCTGTCCCACCTGCCGCCCACCTACGACGCCCGCCTCGACACCGCCGCGCGACGGCTGACCACGCTGGGGCTCCACCGCATCGCCCAGGCTGTTACGGCGTTCGCGGCGGCGCGATCCCAGGACTCGGGCGAGGCGGTAGAGCAGACCTGGATCGACGCCTACCTACGCCTGGAAGTGGCCCTGGATCTGACCTGACCGAATCCGGCCCCTCCGCCAACGCCTGGCACTACGCGGTGGTCCGCAGGGCACCAGGGGTATCGGATCTCGCCGTGCAACGCTTCCATCGCTGACCGGACGCCCTCCAGCATCTCCTTGCGATCCGCACAGCGGTTCGCCGACGGCGATGTTCGCGAAGCTGAACTACCGGTTCGGCCGCGGCGGCCATGCTGCGCCTCGCGGCCTGGATGGCGTACGACACCGGACGGCACGGCCTCGCCCAGCAGTACATGACGAAGGCGCTCCACCTGGCACGCGGGGCTGACAATCGGATGCTCGGCGGCCGGACCCTGGCCGGCATGAGCCACCAGGCCAACTACCTGGGCCACTACGGCATGGCGGTGAACCTCGCACAGGCCGCCCTGAAGGGGTTGGACTATCCGTTGTGTGCTTCGTGCTCGGTCGCCAGTGTCTGTTGGGTGGCCGCCCACGACGCCAGGAGCGCCAAATTGTCAGCGGTCGGTGTGCCCGCGGGTGCGGTGTAGACGTTGAGGTGCAGGCCGGGTTCGGCGGGCAGTTCCAGGGACTCGACGTCCAAGTCGAGCTGGCCCACGATCGGATGGCGCATACGCTTGCGGCCGGACCGGTGTAGCCGCACGTCCTGAGATGCCCACCGCTGCCGAAATAGCTCACTGCGCGTTGACAGTTCGCCGACTAGGGCGATCAGCTCCTCGTCGTGCGGATTGCGGCCGGCTTCCATACGTAGCTTCGCGGCCACGTCACCGACAATTTGGTCGTAGTCGACAAAGAAATCTCTGGCCGCCTCGGGGTTTAGATAGACGAACCGCGCTGTGTTCGCGGGCCGTCGCGGGTCGGTCAGCACCGGTGAATACAGCGCGCGAGCGAGTTGATTCATGGCGAGCACGTCATAACGGCCGTTACCGATCCAGGCCGGCGCATCGGAGATCGCGTCGAGCACCTGCTGCAGCGTCGAGCGCACCGTCACGGCAGGCCTACGCCGGCGTGGGCCGCTGGGCGCCCTGGATTGGCGCGCGAGGCGGAACAGGTGGTCGCGCTCGGCCTCGTCGAGCTGCAAGGCGGAGGCCAACGCGTCGAGCACGCCATCGGAGGCACCGGCGAGGCCGCCGCGCTCCATGCGCACGTAGTAGTCGACCGATACCCCCGCCAGTAGCGCAACCTCCTCGCGGCGCAGACCTTTGACCCGACGGTTGCCGCCGTAAGCGGGCAGGCCCGCCTGCTCGGGTGCGATGCGGGCGCGACGCGAGCTGAGAAACTCCCGGATCTCGGTGCGTGGATCCATCGTGGCCATCCCCTCACCGTAAACCCGTCCCGCAGCCTAAGGGGTACCCGATGCGGTCGTCGCAATGCCGCCGTCTACCGGGATGATGGTGCCCGTGAGGTAGGACCCAGCCCGGCTAGCGAGAAACACGGCGATACCCGCCATGTCGTCGTCGCGGCCGAGCCGGCGCAGAGGGGCCGCCGCCGCGATCGTGTCGCCTATGGCATCGAGCGTGGACGCCATCATCTGCGACGGGAACACTCCCGGTGCTACCGCGTTCACCGTGACGTGCTGTGGGCCCAGCTCTCTGGCAAGCACTCTGGTGAGTTGATGGAGTGCCGCTTTGCTGCTGGCGTACGAGTAGTTGGGCGACTGGGCGACGTGGATGGCGGCGATACTGCCGATGTTAATGATCCGCGCGGGATCATCGGCGGTGCCCGCCCTGCGAAGTGCGGGGAGCAGCGCCTGCACCAGCCAGAACGGCGACTTGAGGTTGAGGTCGATCACTGCGTCCCAGGCCTCGTCCGGGAACGTTGCCAGCGGCTCGCGCCACATCGCTCCCGCGTTGTTGACAAGGATGTCCAGGCGTTCCGAGTCGACCTTGACAAGTTCAGCGAGGCGCTGACACTCGTCGTGCCTGGACAGGTCGGCAGGGATTGCTTGAACGTCACCGAATTCGGACAGTAGATGCTGTGCCTCCGCGCACGCGTCTGCCTTGCGTGAGCTGATGACGACGCGGGCGCCCGCCTGGAGAAGGCCGCGCGCTATCATCATCCCAATTCCCCTGGTGCCGCCAGTGACAAGGGCGCACTTCCCACTCAGATCGAAAAGTTCTTTGTGAGTGGTGAATTGGTTGTTCGCCATTGGTCTCCGCCTCTTCTGTCGTGGAAGAATGCGCCGACACGGTCGCGCATTCGGGGCAGCTGAATTGAACTGTTGGGGATAAAGCTGCAGTGCGTGTCCATGGAGTTTTGTCGGCGCTTTCGACTCAACCAGGTTGACAGGCGTTTTGGACGTCTGGGAGACCCTGGTGATCCAGGTACTGTGAGAGCCCCCTTGCCTGGTGCGCTGACTCACCCCGGATCCACCGGCTTGATTCCCGGTTGATCGTTTCGGGGTCGTGCAGGCCGTGTTGGGGCTGAGTTGCGGATTCGGGCATGGGTGGCCGCTGGTCTGCCCAGCTCTTCCGCTTTGTCCACAGGTCTCGGGCCCTTTCGGGCAGGTCGGTCAGGGAGCGTCAGAGGGCCGGCGGTGCCATGCACCGTGCTGAACAGCTGGGTGAAGTCCTCGCTCCAGGGCCAGCGTTCGGGCAGGTGCAGGGTGAGGCGGCGGGCGGAGCGGGCCAGGCGGGCGGGCACGTTGATCAGGCGGTCACGGATGGTGGCGGTGGTCGCCCTGGCATGGCACGCGGAGGCCAGTGCGCCGGCGGCGCGGGCAATTCCGGATTATCTGATCAATAGGTAGATACACCCGCTTTTCGACGCCGATGCTCGTCTTCCTGCAGATGAGCATGTCCTGTCCATCGCATCCATGGAATGAAAATGCCCTGCACCGTAGCCTGAGGTTGACGAGACTTCAGGAGGTGCAGGGCTTGTGTACGACGAAAATACCGTCGGGCCGAGGCTGCGGACCCTTCGCAAATGGCGCAAGTTGAGCCTGGTCCAGCTCGCCGGCCAGGCGGGCATGAGCAAGAGCCATCTGTCCGATATCGAGCGCGGGCGAAAGGCGCTCGATCGGCGGTCCTGGATCGCCGGTCTGGCCAACGCGCTGCGGGTGTCGGAGACCGAGATCGTGGGTGGTCCGCATCTGACTCAGGACGACGTACAGTCGGCGCCGCACGCCTACATTCCGCCCTTGAGAGACGCGTTGGAATCCAATGGAGTGTACCTGCATCCCGTGGTCGACCGCGCCCGACCCTTGGACGAGCTGACCGCGCTCATGGCGGGTGACATCGAGGCGAGGCGGCGCGAGTACGATTACGTCGAGGTCGGGAAACTGCTGCCCGACCTGATTGACGAACTCCACTTCCACGCCTCTGAGGGCGACGAGTATGCGCAGCGCCGAGCGTGGGAAACGCTCATTGAGGCGTACATGTGCGCGGCCGGCATGGCCCGCACCCTCACCTATCCCGACCTTGGGCACATGGCGGCCATGCGCGCCGATGAGGTTGCGGTCAAGCTGGGCGATCCCATCACGCGAGGCAAGGTGACGTTCTCCCTCATCCGACCTAACGCCAGCAACTGGAACCGGGTCAGGGTCATGGCCGAGCGCGCGGCCAACGAACTTGAGCCGCACGTCCGCACCCCGGGTGACCTTCAGGTGCTCGGCATGCTGACCCTGAATGCGGCAATGGCGTGCGCCGCCACCAACAACCACCAAGCGGCCGGCCACTGGCTCAACGAAGCCGATGAGCTGGCTCGGCGGGTGCCCGATGACATGGGCTCCAACTGGCAGGCATTCTGCACCACCAACGTCAATACCTGGCGGATAGCGGTCGGTGTGGAGTACGGGGAATCGGGCGCGCTGGTCGCAGGCAAGGCCGGACACGTCGATGAAAGCAAGCTCCGGATGCATACCGCGCGACGCAGTTCGTTCTACTCAGACGTAGGTCGCGGTCTAGCGCGCGACCCTAAAACCAGAGAAGAAGCCATCAAATGGCTTAAAATGGGCGAAACCATCGCCCCTCAACGATTCAGAAATGATCCCAAAGTACGCTCAACAGTTACCGTGATGCTGGAGCGGGCCAGACTCGATGCGATCGGCCGGGAACTGCGTGGCATGGCGGCGCGGCTGGGCATTCCCCACTAGCCAGGGGTTTTCCGAAATTCCGCTCCAGCGGAATGCGCTATGTGATCTATTTCCTACGGTGCGTAGCCATGGAGATAGACACAGTCATCAGCGCCAGGCAACACCTTGACCGGCTCCGCACCGAGCTGGAACAGCGCGGATGGAAAGCCGTCCACCACGGCACCGACGGGCGACCCCTCCTGCACGTACTCAATCCCCTCGACCTCAACCTGAACGAAACCGTCACGGTCGTGGCCGGGCGATTCTCCTGGAACTGGGGCCCGGACCTCGGGCATGTCGACGACGTGCGGGCGATCACCGATCGCATCGTGCACGTGTTGCGGCTGGTTGGGACATGACCGACCCCGACGCCACGCTACACGCCCTGCTCCAGACCGCCCGCCTGCACGCACACGAGGTCGTCGCACAGGCCAAGCGGTCGACAGACTTGTGGGAGCTGCAACTGTCCGTGCTGCGCACAACGTACGCGCCATGGGACATCGACCGCGAGCAGGATACCGCCGGTCGGTTCTGGTGGACGGCCGTTCTGCGCCAGCCGGTCACCCTGGAGATGGCTGCGGCCGGAGTACTGCCGAAGGCCGGCCAGCCGGACGCGATCGGACTCGCTGCGGCGCTGGCCTGGCAGTCCGCCCTGCTGCACACCGCACGCCTGCGCGCAGAGCCGCCGTAAGGCCGGCCGAAGCCTCCAGCCGTCACCCGGCCAAGTGAGCACTCAGCACAAAAGTACTGGTGGGTGCCGACCGTGATGCGCAGATCGCCGGTAGCGGCGTTCTGCGCATCACGGTCGGCCTGATCCCTACTGCGGGATGGTTGCGGGAACCGGGCGTACGGCGAGCGACTGGCTCAGCGGGCGCTTCCCACCGGTGCTGAACGGCGATCCGGGAGCCTGCTTCAGCGTGCCGCCGGATCCGATCGCGAACGCGACCACCTGGCTCGTGTCCTGGATGTTGGCGAAGACGTCCCGGCCGTCCGGTGTGATCGCGACCGCCGCGGTGCCAGCAGTGGGGGCGGGCGAGTCGGCGGTCGGCGTGAGCGAGCCGTCCGCGTGGATCGTGAAGCCGAGCAGGCCGCCGGGGGGCGAGCCAGTGTCGAGGTTGGCGCAGACGTACAGGTGCTGCCCATCGGGCGTGACCTTGAGACCGACCGGGAACGGCACGGAGACCGGCAACCCGGGCACGGGTTTCAGCGAGCCATCCTTACCGACCCGGAACCCCTGCACGTTCTGCGCGACGTTCGAGGTCACGTACAACAGGCCGCCGTCCGCGCTCATCGTGATCCCGTAGTTGGCCGGCCCGGCCTTCGCCACGTCCTGCGGGGGTCCGAGCGAGCCGTCCGGCAGCAGGGCGTATCTGGTGATGGGCCGCGCCGGGCTGTCTTCGGTCTCGTCCGCGTCCGCGTACGAGAGGTAGAGGAAGCGCCCGTCGGGGGACAGCACCGTCTACTTCGGGTGGTTCGAGGTGGTGCGGAATACGGCGAACCGGCTGGGCGTGCCGTCGGCTCCGATGCGGTACGCCGAAATTGTCCGGTCGGCGGTATCAGTGACGTACAGAGTGCGGCCGTTGGGCGCGACCGTCGCCCCCCACGGCTCCTTCCCGGTCTCGACGAGCAGCGGATGCGGCTGGAGCGCGCCCCGCACTCCCACTCGGAACACCGCCAGCGTGCTCGAGTCGCTGTTGACGACGTACGCGGTGGCCCCATTCGGGGTGAGGGCTATGCCCCGCGGGGTGCAGCCGGGGCCTGTGCCCTCCAGGGTGCAACCGCCGGTGGACACGGGCGTGCCCAGCGGCGACAGGGTGCCCCCCGGACCGATCGCCAGGGACGAGACATCACCGGAGACCGCGTTGGTGACGTAGAGCACGCCGCCGGAGGGTGGCAACACCGGGTCCGCAGCGGCCGGGGACGGAGCGAGAGCTGGGATGCAAAGCAGTGCGGCGGCCAGGACGGCAGCACGCGCTCTCCTGAATACGGATGACACGAACGTCTCCTTCATCACTCCTTGAACCTGATTTGCCGACACCCTCATAGGCGTTCCACCGGGGTGCCATACCGTTCCATGGGCTCGTTCCGCCGTCCCTACAGAGGTAGCGGCCGACGGTTCGGCGGAACGTGGCGAGAAACGCGCTCGGTGACAACCGGCGCCGGCGGTCTTGCCTCTACCTGGCACAGCGCCTTGCCCGAGCCTGGCCCGCTCGTGGTCGTGCAGTCGGTCCACGACGCGCCCCGTTTCCATATGGACATTGAGACCGACGACGTCATGAGCGTGAGCTCATGACGTCTGCGCGATCAGGTATTGGAGCTCATGCCGCCGTCCCCGCATAGTGGGCGCATGAAGCCTTCCTTGCAGGTCGCGGTCATCGGCGACTACGACAAGACATACACCCCGCACGTGGCTACCGATGATGCGCTGCGCCACGCCGCCGACCACCTCGGGATCCAGATCGAGGTCCGCTGGCTGGCCACCGAGCCGCTCGAAACGGACCTGTCCGCCGTCCGCGCCGCGGACGTGCTGTGGTGCGCTCCAGGGAGCCCGTACCGCAGCCTGCGCGGCGCACTGGCCGCGCTCCGGCACGGCCGCGAGCACGGCATCCCCACCCTGGGGACGTGCGGCGGCAGCCAGCACATCATTCTCGAGTACGCCCGCCACGTGCTCGGGTTCGAGGACGCGCAGCACGCCGAGTACGACCCCTACGCCTCCAGCCTGTTCGTCACCGAGTTGGCCTGCTCGCTCGCCGGCCGGACCATGCCCGTCACGCTCACGCCCGGCTCCCTGGTGGCCGACGTGTACGGGCGCGAGGAGGCCAAGGAGCAGTACTACTGCAACTTCGGCCTCAATCCCGCTTACCAGAGCGCCCTGCACGTGGGCGGACTACGGGTGACGGGCGTGGACGACACCGGCGAGGCCCGGGTGCTGGAGATTTCCGGCCACCCGTACTATCTGGCCACACTGTTCGTGCCGCAGACGAGCTCGTGGCCCGGGCGCCCGCACCCGCTGGTCGTGGGACTGCTGCGCGCGGCGCTATGACGTTCACGCAGCTCAGGATCCTCCAGGCGGTCGCGCGTACCGGCAACATGACCCGCGCGGCCGAGGAGCTGAACACCACGCAGTCTGCGGTCAGCCACGCCGTGCGCGGCCTGGAGAGGGAGCTGGGGCTGGCCCTCCTCACCAGGGGCGGCCACGGGGTGAGCCTGACCGCGGCCGGGCGAGCCGTCTGCCGCCGCGCCGCGCTCATCCTCACCCAGCTCGAAGCCCTGGAGCAGGAGGCGGCCGCGGCGCGCGGGGACGGTCGCGGCAGCCTGCGCGTCGGCGCCATCCCCAGTGCCAACGCCCGCCTGCTGCCGCAGATCCTGCGGACGTTCGGCGAAGCACATCCGCACGTGCGGCTCACCGTGATCGAGGGGTCGGACGGGGAGGTACTCGACTGGCTGCAGACCGGGGCCGCCGACATCGGCACCCTGACGGCCGGGGCCGTCTCCGCCAGCGTGCCCGATCTGGTCATGCGACCGCTGGCCACCGACCAGATGCTGGCCGCCCTACCTAGCGGCCACGACCTGGCCGTACGCCACGGCGTGCCGGTCGCGGACCTGGCCCGGCAGCCGTTCATCATGTCGACGGGCGGATGCGAGCCGCTTATCACGGCGCTCGCGCGGGAAGCAGGCACGAGCCTGCGCTGCCACTATCGAGTCCGCGACACCAACAGCATCCTCGCCATGGTCGCCGAAGGGCTCGGCGTGAGCATCCTGCCCGAGCTCTCCCTACCCGCTCACCACCCTGGCGTTCACACCATCCCTCTCGAACCGCCCTCCGTGCGCACTATCCTGCTGGCCTTCCCGGCCGACCCGCTCCCTGCGGCCACCGCACTCCTCGACCATGCGCTCGAAACGGTCTGAAGCACGCTGGCGCTCTCTACCGCAAGCCCCCAGCGCTTCCACTCCTCAGCGACATCGTCTTCCAAAGGGTGCGTGCAGACACGTGAGCCCGTACGGCCGAAAACCGTTTGCCCCGCTTGGCGGGCTCAGGGGAATGTGGTGTCCATGAGGCTCTGACGGACAGCACCCCACTAATCCGAGATGCCACGGCGCCGGCTCGCGCCGTGATGCCGCCCGCCCATCCCCCTGTTCAGCGAAGAGAGCGTCTTTGTCTCAGCAACACTCCCAGCTGCCGTCCACCCCGGCCACGGGGTCGGCCAGCGTCACCGTGTTCGCCTCCCCCACCAGCTGGATCGAGTCCGATGCCGTCGCGCAATGCCATCAGGTGGCCGCCCTCGACGGCATGACGCACGTCGCCGCCATGCCAGACCTGCACCCCGGCAAGGGCGCCCCCATCGGCGCCGCCATGGCGTCGACCATCTTGTACCCGTTCCTGGTGGGCTCCGACATCGGTTGCGGCATCGCCGTGTTCCCGGTCAAGCTCAAGCGCGCCGTACCCGAGAAGCTCGCCGCCCGGTTCCCCGACCTCGATCGCGCGCTCGATACTGAGCGGGATGCCGACGACCCGGCCTGGGCTGTTCTGAAGGGCGATATTCCGGCCGGTCATGTCGAAGGTCTCGGGACGGTCGGCCGAGGTAACCACTTCGTCGAGCTGGCGCGCATCGGGACCGTCTTCGAGCCGGACCACGCGAGCCGGCTCGGACTCGCCACCGATGACCTGGTTCTCATCGTCCACAGCGGTTCCCGAGGGCTGGGCGAACGGATCCTGCGCGCGCACACCGAGGTCCACGGCGCGGGCCCCGCCCCTGATCCCGATGCCTACCTGGCAATGCATGACGACGCCGTACGCTGGGGATCGCTCAACCGGCGGCTGCTGGCCGCCCGGGTCGCCCATGCCCTGGGGACCGAGCCCACCGAGCCCACCGAGCCGATCATCGATCAGTGCCACAACCTGGTCGAAATCCGCGACGGGATCTACCTGCACCGCAAGGGAGCGGCGCCGGGTGACGGCCGCGACGTGCTCATCGCCGGCACGCGCGGCACCCCTTCCTACCTTGTGGCCGCCCACGCCGGGCCGGACGCCGGCCATTCCGTGGCGCACGGCGCGGGTCGCAAGATGTCCCGTGCCGACGCCCTGCGCCGCGGGCGGGCCAAGCACACGGTCGAAGAACTGCGCCGCACACCGATGGGATCTCTGGTGGTGTGCGGCGACCGCCAGTTGCTCTTCGAGGAGGCGCCGACAGCGTACAAGCGCATCGAGCAAGTGATCGCCGACCTCGTCGAGCACGACCTGGCCACGCCCGTGGCCACCACGATCCCTCTGGTCACCTACAAGACGCCTGACCTCGGGCCGGCGTCCCGGAGGGACCACCGGGACCAGCGCCGCAAGCGGGGGCGGCCGTGAGCGTCCACCCGGCCGTGAGCGTCCACCCGGCCGTGAGCGTCCACCTGCTCCTGTCGGCCGGGCGCGGCCCGCAGGAGTGTGCCTGGGCACTGGCCCGGCTGCTGCACCGCCTGGAAGCCGACGCTGCCCAGCGGAATCTGGAGACTCACCGGGCCCATATCGCTCCCGGTGACCGGCCCGGCACCTACCGATCGGTCCTCATCCGGATCGCGGGAGACGACGCCGAGGCGTTCGCCGCCTCATGGACCGGAACTCTGTGCTGGCAGGCGCCCAGCCCCTACCGGGTCAACACCGGCCGGAAGAACTGGTATGTCATCTCCCAGCCGTGCCAGGTCGACGCCCCGCGCACGACGTTCGCGGAAGGAGACGTCGACATCGTCGCCTGCCGCACCGGCGGCCCCGGCGGTCAACATCGCAACAAGGCCAGCACGGCCGTACGAGCGACCCACCGGCCCACGGGGATCGTCGTCGTGGTCGACACCGAGCGGCAGTTCAGCCTCAATCGCCGGATCGCCATGCGGCTGCTGCGGGAGCGCATAGAGCATGGCGACGAGGCGGCGGAGCGCGCCGTCACCGCCGCCCGGTGGCGTATCCACGATGAGCTCGTACGCGGCGACCCCACCCGCGTCGAACGCCCGGAACCGTCGAAGCAGGACCTGATCCCGCAGGTGCGGACCCGCCGGCGACGGTGAGAGTCCACCCCGGCCACGCCCACCGCTCTGGGTCAGGTGGAGATCGACAACCTCGGATCGACCAGGCGCTCGTTGCGCGGGTGGTGGATGTGGAAGTCCGGCATCGGCACCGCCGGTAGCTGGCCGAACGCCCCAGCCATATACCGCACCAGTCCCCTGCACCTCTCCGGATCGACCACCTCTTCAGAGGTATCCTCGACGGTGCCCCCGATGACGACGTGGTCGTTGCGCGGGAACAGGTACCCGTTCTGGCCGTACAGGTATTCAAGGTCGACCTGCGGCCGCAACATCGCGAGCTGTCCCCTGAGTGAGAGCATTTCGGCGTCGTTCCACAGCTCCTTCGCGCCGAGCCCGGTGCAGTTGATGATCACCTTCTGCGTCAAGGACGTGAGCACGTCCGCGCTGTTGATGAATCTCCGATTCACGAACGTGACGCCGCGCGCCCTCAGGTCGCGTTCCAGCCTGGGTATGAAGATCGGCGGTTCGACGAGCAACGTCCGATACCTGTATCCGGAAGTGTTGTGCCCCTCGAACGGCAGACGCCGCAGGTATTCGCGCTGCGGCAACAGCCCTGGCACGAGGTCGTGCACCACCTCGATACCTGAGGTGGCGTTGACGCTGTAGTTGTCACACTCGGAGACGCCGAAGCCCCTGCCGATGCAGGCCTTGAACATGGTGTAGGCGGTTCTGATGATGTATTGGAGCTCCTGGACCTTCGTGAATTCCTTGGAATACTCCAAGATGGACACGGCCCATTGGCCGCCGGCCTTGTACGACGTGGTGTCGACCGGCTTGCGGTCGGAGTAGATGGTGACGTTGAGGCCGAGGTCGAGCAGCAGCGTGGCGGCGGTCATCCCCATGACGCCGGCGCCGAGCACCGCGATCTCCCTGTCGACCGTCCCGGTCTCGGTCTGGCGCCGGAGCACCATGTCGCGCACCTTGGCGGCACAGCCCCAGCTCAGCGTGATGCCTCCGCCGCCATGGCCATAGTTGTGGACGACGAACTTGTCTCCCAGCGCCTCCTTGTCGAGCCGGTAGGACCCTTTGCGGTAGGGCCTCAGACCTGCGACGCACGCGCCCGGTTGATGAGGATCGAAGGTGAAATCCGGGGTGGGCAGGTTAGGGAGTGTGCTCACACCACGCTCGTCCAGCAGCATTTCCGACCTCCGATGAGTACTGCCCTGTGCGGTATGCCTACCCGCGTGTTCGCTCCACTACTCTGGGTAAGCATCCCAAGCGGCCGGACGATCCGCGCCTGCCCCTATCCGACCGAGCTGCCGTACGGCGGGCGTTTCCAGGAGCGTCATCGTGCCCTTCACCGTTGCCGACTACATCCTCAAGCGGCTCAGCCAGCAGCAGGTCGACACTCTGTTCGGCGTGCCCGCCACGTACTGTGCGCCGCTGTTCGACGCCGTAGGCGCGCACACCATCAAGCCGGTCGTGACCGCCACCGACCTCGAAGCGGGTTACGCGGCCGACGGCTACGCGCGTACGAGGGGGCTCGGCGCCGTCGCGGTGGCCAACGGCGTCGGCATGCTCAGCATGATCAACGCCATCGCCGGCGCGTACGTCGAGCGCAGTCCGGTCGTCGTCCTGAACGGCGGCCCGAACGCCGCCAACCTGGCCAACCTGAAGGACTTCGACGTCCTGTTCTCCCACTCGACCGGCCAGCCGGACGGGGACCTCAACGCCTATCGGCTGGTCACCGCGAGTGCGGCCCGCGCCGAGCGGGCCACCGACGTGCCCGCGCTGGTCGACCACGCGATCTCGACGGCGATCAGGAGGAAGCGGCCCGTCTACATCGAGATCGACCGGACCATCTGGACGGCGCCCTGTGCGCCCCCCGCCGGGACCCTGTCCGTCACCAACCCCGCGGCGGGCACCGAGCAGCGGCTCGCCACCACGATCGTCGGCCTCGTCCGCGCCGCCGCGAAGCCGGTGCTCATGGTGGGCACCGAGATCCAGCGCTACGGGCTGGCCGGCAAGGTGGCCGAGCTGATCGCCAAGCTCGGCGTCTTGTGGGTGACCCAGGTGCCGGCCAAGTCGGTGCTCTCCGAGCAGGAAGACGGCTGGGCCGGGGTCTTCGCCCCGCCGAACTCTCAGCCCGCCGCCGTCCAGGAGGCCGACCTGATCGTGATGCTCGGTTGCGTCTTCCCCAGCAGCTACGCCACGTTCGTCCGCGAGGGCGTCAGCCGCATCGTCATCGCGTACGACGGCAAGGTGAAGATCAAGAACGGGAGCAAGCAGAACGCGGAGATCGCCGCCCTGGTGACCGCGCTCGTGGCCGAGGCGGCCAAGGAGGCGCCGGAGCTCCTGCCCGCGGCCGTTGACCCGGCCCCGCCCGTCGCCTCGGGCCCGCTGACCTATGGCCAGGTGTTCGACCGCGTCGGCGCCGCTCTGGACACCTCATGGCTCGTGATCCCCGACACCTTCCTCGGCGGCGCCTCAGCCGCGAACCTGCCGGTCAAGGGCCGCGACGGGTTCCTGTGCGGCGCTGTGTGGGCCTCCATCGGCCATTCCGTGGCCGCCGCGGTCGGCGCGTCCTTCGGGTCGAGCCGACGCCCCCTGGTCATCTGCGGGGACGGCGGCTTCCACATGACCGCCCAGGCGCTGTCCACGTTCGTGCACTACGGCCGCGACCCCGTCGTCGTGGTCATCGACAACGGCATCTACGGCCTGGAGCAGTACCTCATCGACTCGCACTACTTCAGCGATCCCAGCGTGCCGCCGAAGCCCTACGTCCAGCTCAACCAATGGGACTTCGTCAAGCTGGCCAACGGCCTCGGCCTCCGGTCCACCCACTCCGTCGACACTGCGGCGGAGCTCGACCAGGCGCTCGCCACCGTGAAGACATCCAGGGCCCCGGCGCTGATCGTCGCGAAGGTCGACCCGCGCGGCCTGCCGGCGCAGTTGCTCTGACCCGCGGGGTGGCTCTCAGCCCTCAGTCCCGCGGCGGCCGCATATGCTGCCGGCCCATCTATGAGCGGCTCGTGAGCAGGCTCACCAGGAGGGTGGTCAGTTCCGCCAGGGACAGTTCGCGTCCCCGGGCCGTCAGGCGTTCGTACGCGTCCTGCGGGAGGGCTTCGCGTACGGCGGCGGCCTCGCGGGGGCCATCCCTCGGGTCCATCAGCTCGGGGGAAAAGCCCACCCGGTGGCCGACCGCCTCCACGCCGCCCATCAGCACGGCTGCTTGCTCGGCCTGGCCGGTCAGTACGAGGGCGTGGGCGGCGGTGTGGATGAGCACAAGCCTGGAGGTGACGTCCTGGTGACGGTCGAGCGCGGTCAGGATGCCGGCGGCGATCTCCAGGGCGCCCCCGCCGTCGCCACGATCGCACGCGGTCTTCATGGCGGCCCACGCGGCAGAGCCGGCCGCCCAGTCGTGGCCGCAGGAATCGGCGGCCGCGACGGCTTCGGCCAGGACCGCGGCGGCGGTCGGAAGATCTCCTAGAACGCGGGCGAGCGTGCCCTGAACCATCAGCGCCTCGGCCACCAGCCAGTCCTCGCCGGCCCGCCGGGCGAGTTCGACCGCGCTGCGGGCGAGCGCCGGAGCGTCGACGGGTAGTCCGGCGAGTACGCCGAAGTGCGTCTGGTAGACCCGTGCGGAGGCCTCGACCACCAGGTCACCGGCCTCCCGTGCCTCCTGCTCCGCCAGCACGACGGACTCATACGCCCGCGCCGGATTCCCGGCCAGGTAGCTGAGCCCGCTGACGGCGAGCCGGGCCCTCCCCCGGACCGCCGGCTCGGCGTGCGGCGCCGCGGCGAAAGCCTTCGACATCCAGGACAGGCCTTCGGCGATGTGGCCCATGCGGTACCAGAACCAGTACAGGGCTCCGCCCAATCGCAGCGCGTAGTCGCCATCACCGGCGGCGAGCGCGGAAGCGAAGGCCGCGCGGAACTCCGGCTGCTCCCGGGTCAGCCGGTCCAGCAGCACGGCCGCCTGAGGGCCGTGGAGCCTGCGCTCGGTGGCCGCCGACCAGGACGCCGAAGCGGTTTTCCAAGGCGTCGGCGATCTGGCCGACGGAGAGCATCCGGCATTGCGCGGCGGCCAGTTCGATGGCGAGCGGAATGCCGTCGAGGCCGGCGCAGAGCCCGGGGATCCGGTCGAGGTCGTCCACGTCGGGGGACCATGCGGACAGCGCGGCCGCCCGTTCCCGGAAGAGTTCGGCGCCATCGCCGTCAGGGTCGAGCGGCCGCACCTCGTAGACCGCCTCGCCCTCGACGCCCAGCGCTTCGCGGCTGGTGGACAGCACCCGCAGGCCGCCGCAGCGGCTCAGCAGCGCCGGCCGGTGAGCGTGACCAGCCGGTGCCCGTCCAGCAGGGACGCGATGGCCGTGAGGTCGCCGCCGCGGCCGACGAAGCTGGACAGCGCGAACGGCAGATTGCCCGAGGGCCGCGCCGGAGCCGCGGCCGGAGGGTATGACATGCGGGTGGGCTCGGCCGGCGCCGGGGCCAACCGCGGATCCTGGGCGAGTACGGCCGTCTCCAGGTCGCGCAGGCCGCGTCCCGGATCGATGCCCAGCTCGTCGGCCAGCCTTCCGCGTACCGCTCGAAGGGTGGCGAGCGCGTCGGCCTGCCGTCCTGACCGGTATAGGGCGAGGACGAGCAGCTCCCAGCCGCGCTCCCGCAGCGGTTGCTCGGCGATCACCGCCTCCAGCTCGCCTACGGCGGCGGCGTGCTCCCCCGACGCGATGACGGCCGCGAGCCGGTCCTCGCGGATGGTGGCCCGCAGATCCTCCAGCCGGGTCGCGTCGGGCACCGCGAAGGCGGCTCCGCCGAAGTCGGCATAGGCCGGGCCCCGCCACAGCGCGAGCGCCTGTCCGAGCAGGTCCGCGGCGAGTCTCGGTTCGCCGCCGTCCAACGCGCGCCGGCCACGAGCGGCCAGATCGGTGAAGCGCTCGGCGTCAACCGCGGCGGGTACTGCCCGAAGGGCGTATCCGGGCCCCTCGCGCACCAGCAACCGGGCCGGGGCGCCGGGCGCTCTTTCCGGCTCCAGTGTCCTGCGCAGATCGGCGACGTATCCATGGAGTGTCGTCAGGGAGGGAGGTCGCGAGCCCTCCCACACGTCGGACAGGATCCGCTCCGCCGAGACGCTCCTGCCCCGCGCGATCAGCAGCAGCGCCAGCACGGCCCGCTGGCGAGGTCCGCCAAGCCCTGCCGGGCGACCGCCGACCTCGGCCCGGAGCGGCCCGAGAACGCCGAATCTCACGTCCTCGGCCACCACGCTCACCAGCAGACCTCCCGCCGCACCAAACGCGCTGTGAGAATATCTTCCGCATCCTGAAGCGCGGCAAAACTCGCGTTTCGGGCGACTCGCTCGTGCTCGTTCCATCGATCCTCCGAGCACGCGATGCGACACGGGGGTCGGCGTTCCAGGGCGTCTTCCGCCTTCGCGCCGGCGGTATCGGCTACGAGATACCGCCGGCGCGTCCCGCCTCGCCGCTAGGTCCGGTAGCGGTAGAGGATCCGGCCGCGGGTCAGGTCGTACGGGCTGAGCTCCACGAGCACGCGGTCATACGGCAAGATCTTGATGTAGTTCTTCCGTATCTTCCCGCTGATGTGGGCCAGCACCTTGTGCCCGTTCTCCAGCTCCACCCTGAAGGTGGCGTTGCGCAGGCACTCGACCACAGTGCCCTCGATTTCGATACCGCCTGCTTTTCTTGGCATGTTCCAGCGTCTCTCCGATCGTTGGCTGGGGGGTTCAGCGGAGCACCAGCTCCAGGTTGCTGCTCGCACGCCGGGCGCCGACGCCCTCGATCAGCGCCATGGCCGCCCGGTTGGACTCGTTCACCTCCGCCGAGGCCGCTTCGACCCCGCCGCGGTGCAGCGCTCCCAGCACCTCGGCGAGCAGCGCCCGGGCGATGCCGCGGCGGCGCTGGTCGCGCCGGACCGCGATCAGCCCGATCCGTGGCCTCCTGGTCACCGCGGCCAGCCGGACCAGTCCCACGTACTCATCGGAGCACGCCGCCACCGCGTACCTCGACGGGTCCACGACGGTGACGCCGTCCGGGCGGGGCAGCACCTCGGCCGGCATCTCCTGCCATCCGACGGTGGCCTCGACCTCGTCGCGGATCACGCGGTCCAGCGTGCGCAGAGGACCCTCCTCCGCCTCGCCGACGCCCACGATCGTCACGCCAGGGGGCGGCGCCGGGTCGAGTCCCGTGACGCGCGGGTCGGTGGGCACGAGGTACTCCCACTCGCGGCGTCGCGTCGTGAAGCCGGCCTGCTCCCAGTGGGAGGTCAGGTCGACGTGGTCCTCGTCCACCACCGTGTACAGCGGCTTCGGCAGGTCCGCCAGCATGGCCTCGGCGAGCTGGTCGAAGACGGCTCCGTGCCACGCGTCGATGCTGATGAAGAGCCGCCCGTCGGGCCTGCGGGAAGTGTCGCCGTGGCCGACCACCCGGTCGTCCTCCAGAGCGTGCCACTGCCTCTCCGCGACCTGCGCGATCAGTACGGCACGCTCTCCCCCGCCCGGGGTGAAATGCACATCATCCATAGGTTGTCGCCTTTCGGGATTGCCTTGGTCAAGGCGCTCCCGGTGACACCTACGTCAACCGCCCGACCGTGACGACGAGGTGGAGCACCCACATCGATACAGCGTTCATGGGTCTCACCTCCTCGTACGAAGTCACGGCCTGCGGAAGCTATCAAAGCGGTTGTCATCCCGTCCAACCATTTATCGCGCACCTCTACGCCGGCGAGGCTGCCCCGCGTACCGAACCTTTGGTGTGGCGTGAGGACGACTGGTCAAGGCAGTGGTGCGCGAGGTCCGCGTGTGCGTCCACCGGCACGCCCGCCCGCCGCGGCCCCTGGAGTTCCGCCCGATCGGCAGGAACGGCTACGTCAGCATGTGGGCGCGCTCATGAGCGTCTGCCTTGTCGTGGCCCGCGAGGCTTCTGACCTCACCGTCGAAAGAACGACTTGGTAGAAGAATCTTCTTCCGCGTATCCACTGTGAGAGACGTCACGCGTAGACCGTGACATAAGGGTGTCGCGGCGTAGCGGCACGGTTGGCTGCATGAACGTACCCACCACTCATCTGCTCGGCCTGGATCCCGATGAGTTGGCTGAGACCCGTGCCGTCAATGACCGCATGGAGAGCCTGCTCGACGGCCAGGTGCCGCTGCATGTCCAGGACGACCCCTTGGCGGCTCGTGAGTTTCAGCGCGCGGGCGGAGGCGGGTTCCCCACCCTCGCGACGGTTCCCGAGGCGAGTTGGCGGACCGTGACCACCTCCGACGGCGGCCGGCTCCGGCTCCGAGCTTTTCTCCCTCCGGACGGGCGTGCGCCGGAGGGCGTGTTCCTGCACTTCCACGGCGGCGGCGGGGTGATCGGCTCGGCGGACGGGCAGGATCCGCGCCTTCGCGATGTGGCCGCCAACTGCGGTGTGGCGGTGCTCAGCGTCGAGTACCGGCTGGCCCCGGAACACCCTTACCCCGCGGGCAACGACGACGCCGAGCAGGCGGCGCTCTGGCTGGTGGCGAACGCCGCCGCCGAGTTCGGCACGCGACGGCTGCTCATCGGCGGCGAGTCGGGCGGCGCGCGGCTGGCCGTCACCACCCTTCTGCGACTGCGTGACCGGCATGGCGTGGCACCCGCCGAGGCGTTCCTGGCCGCGCAGCTCTCCTTCGGCGGCTACGACGTGGGTCACGGCACACCCAGCGGCCGCGCGTCGGGCGATCGAAACCGGCTGATCAACAGGCCGATCCAGGAATGGTTCTGGAGCAAGCAGTTTCCGGGACTGTCGCCCGACAAACGACTCGATCCTGACATCTCGCCCCTCTATGGCGACCTGCGTGGTCTGCCGCTGGCGCGGTTCACGGTAGGAACAGCCGATCCCCTGCTCGACGACACGCTGTTCATGGCGGCCCGCTGGGCGGCGGCCGGCAACGCGGCCGAACTGGTGGTGGCGGAGGAGGGCTGGCACGGGTTCACCTTGCATCCCACGACGCTGGCCCAGCGCGAGTTGGCGGCCCAGGAGGAGTTCCTACGCAGATGTCTGGCCTAACCTGGTACGCGTCCGTGCCCGTGACCCGATGACGCGATGAACCGTACCGAACGCCTCTATGCCCTGGTAGACGAGCTGCGCGCGACCGCGCCCCGGCCGCGCACCGTGGGCTGGCTGGCGGACCGGTTCGGGGTGTCGCGGCGTACCATCCAGCGCGATCTACAGGCGCTGATGGAGGCCAGGGTGCCGGTACGTGCGGAGGCCGGACCGCGCGGGGGCTGGTTCATCGACCGCGACACCGCTCTGCCGCCGATCAACCTCACCGCCGCGGAGGCACTGGCGGTGGCCGCGGCGCTGGCCGGGGCCGAGCAGACGACGCCGTTCTCGGCCGCGGGGCCGGCCGCCATGCGCAAACTGGCGGCCGCCCTGAGCGAGTCCGCCGTGGAGGAAGTGCGCGCCCTGACCGAACGCATCCATGTGCTGCCCGCCCGCACCGCCTCCGGCGTACTCCCGGTGGTTGAGCAGGCGGTGGCCCGCCGGCGGGTTGTCTGGATCCGATACGCCGACTCGGCGGGGCGGGAAAGCGAGCGCGAGGTGGAGCCGGGCGGCCTGCTCACCGCCTCGGGCTCGTGGTATCTGATCGGCTGGTGCCGCAGCCGCCGAGCAGGGCGGGGCTTCCGCCTCGACCGCATCCTCGCCGCCGAACTGCGGGACGAGCCCTGCCCAGCCCGTACGGTGACATCCTTGGACCACACGCTGGCCGAACGCGTCCGCCGGGCCGAAACGCTACGGACCCTCAGCCGGGGTACGACGCCCTCGTGATCCAAGCCGTCGCCCCATGGCATTTCCTTTGGCGCTCGCCCGCCCGAAGACGACGGTGATGTTTCGGTAGCGGAGACTATTCGCAGCGTATGCGCGCGTTTATCGTTCGGAGCCTGGCGAAAGCGAACCAACAAACTGGGGGCTCCATGTCAGCGCGTTTACGACTGGCCGTGGTGACCATTCTCGCCGTCACATGGGTCGGAGGAGGAAGGGCGAGCGGGGCCGAGGCGGCGGTGAAAGTCGACAGTCTCCAGGAGGACATCGGGACGGCCGTCTACGCGGTCCATCGATTCTGGTCAGATCACTGGTCGGATTACTTCCCCGGGGGATATTCGCCGCCCCGGGTCCTGGGTTCCTACGACGGGCGCGACCCGAACCGGCCTGCGTGCTCGGGATACAAGGTGCTGCCCTACAACGCCTCCTACTGCACGTCCCAGCGTTTCATCGCCTGGGACATCAACCTGATGAGAATGAGCTACACCTACGGTGACGGGCTTGTGTACCAGGTCATCTCGCATGAATGGAGCCACTCCATCCAGCATCGTATGCCGCCCAGATATCTGGTGCCGCAGATCGAGCTGCAGGCGGACTGCATGGGAGGGGCGGCACTCGCGGGGGCGTCGAGGGACGGCACGCTCACGTGGGAGCGGGGCGACAACCGAGAGATCGCGGCGACGCTGCGGGGGCTGTCGGGTGACACGCCATGGACGAATCCGCGCGATCACGGCAGCGCCACCGAGCGGATCAACGCGTTCAACACCGGCGTCCGGTACGGCGTCAGGGCGTGCCTGGCCTAGCTCGCCCGCGGATCGACGCTCGCCCGCAGATCGACCTGGTGTTCGCCCCCGACGAGCACGCAGTAGTGCAGCACTCTGGTGACTACTTTGGTGACCATGTCCGCGCGACCCCTGCCCAGCCAGATGTATCCGGCCTGGGCCATCGCCCGCAGAGCGGGGTCGTCGGAGGAGGCGACATGGTTGATGAGCCCGGCCGCCAGCACGTAGTAGCGCTGATCGGTGTTGAGCGCGTCGCGTACTCCCGGGCTGGCGAACACTCCCAATGCGTGGCGGCAGGCGTCGAGTTGCGGAATCGAGCCCGGCTTGATCGGCTGGTTGGCCGCCTCCATGACCGCCCGCTGCCAGGTCATACGCGCCGTGGGGATGGCCCCGACGGTCAGCCGCCAGTTCAGCAGGGCGCCGTAGACGCCGGCCGCCAGGGCGAGCGTGATCACGATCGTCGCGCTCGCCACGACCGGGCGGTTGACGCCCCGACGCGGTTCGGGGACGGGCGGTCGCCTCCGGGCTCTGATGAGGCTGCCGCACCCGGCGAGCAGCAGACCGGGGTAGATCGCGTACGCGTACGTGAGCGTGGCGTAGTTGCCGATCGTCACCTGGGGCGGCGCGCCCTGCGCGAAGCAGGTGCCCGCCCGCTCCCACCCGCATTCGGCCACGGCGACATGGCCGAGGATCACCAGGCCCATCGGAACGGCCGCCGCCAGGAGCATGACCCCCGCGTGAGCCACGGCCCACGTTCCCGAGCCGCGGCCTCCGACCAGGATCCCGGCCGCCAGCGCGGCCAGCGCCAGCAGGCCCACGGCCACGCCCATGGTCACGTAGACGGCCTCGAGGAACTGACCCGTACCCGCCTGCCTCCTGGCCGCGGTGAGCATGGGGTGCAGCGCGAAACCGCCCACCGCCATGAGGCAGCAGGCCACGGCGAACGGCAGGGATGCCCGGACGAGGTGGACGGGCAGGCGCTGGAGCGGGACGGGCGCGGCGTCGTCGAGATGAAGCCGCAGGCCGCTCCCCGGGGCAGGCCCCGCTCGCGTCCCGGCCGCCACGAGGTAGGCGCAGGCCAGCGCGATGGTGAGCAGCAGTGGGGTGTACCTGACCATCGTCACCACTGTCACCACCAGCAGGTCCCATGTGACGCCGGCCTGGACGATGGTGGCGATGCCATGGAACCAGAAACCCAGCCACGGGCCGATCACCACCGCCGACACCGCCACGGCCGCCAGGGTGATCGTCCGAGGGTGAGTGGAACCGGCCAGCCAGGCCGCGGAGCAGGCCTTGGCCCAGGAGAGGAATGCCCTGATGATCAGCAGAAGCACGAGACAGTAGGCGAGTCCGACCAGCGGGTTCACGAACGCGAGGGTCCAGATCCACACCTCCGCGCGGATCATGGCCGCGTACTGACCGGCGATGACGCCCACCGTGAAGCCGGCCGAGGCCCACCACAGACTCATCCGCGAACCATGTCCCGCGAGCCGCCCGATGCTCGCCCTCCAGACAGCCACGACAAGGACGCCTGAGATGAGCAGGCCGAACATGAGCCCGGGCGTGAAGAAGCGGGTGTCGATCAGCCCCTCGGTGTCGAGCTGGGAATAGGAGTGGTAGACGGGTGCGAAACCCAGGCCCGCCAGCGACCCCGCGCTGAACATCTCCCACTGGTCCAGGCGCAGGAGCCTACCCGGCTCGTTCAGTACGTCCAGGCGATACCGCAGGGCGGGATGGCTGCTGAAGAAGCGCAGCGGCCCCGGGTAGCGCCGGTTCGACGAGGCGGTCTCGATCGCCGCGGCCATCGCCTCCTGCCGTTCGGCGGTGTCGCCCGCCCTGACGTCCGCGTGGTGCTCGCGGGCGCGCAGCACCGCGGTCCTGGCCAGCCACAGCACCAGGGTCATCACCGCCAGCCTGGCGCACTGCGCGAGCAGATCGCCGGGAATCCAGATCGCCGTGGCGACCAGCGCGGGCACGCAGGCCGTCAGCAGGAACGACCACCAGATCGCCACCGTGAAGTGCGCGATACCGACGTCGCGGTTGCGAAGGTGCGCCAGTTCGTGCCGCAGGACCGCCTCGGTACTGGCGGGCGTCGTCGCGTGCGCGAGGATCAGCCCCATGCTCAGCACCACCATGTGGCGGCGCGGCAGGCCGAGCGCGCGCCCGGCGACTTCTCCTCTTCCCGGATCCACCAGCAACCGGACGTTCTTGCCGGGCGCCTCCTCCTCGGCGATGGAGGTGAATTTGCGTACCACCTCCGCGTGGGCTTCGCCGCCACTCACCTCCGCGAGGGCCATGAGTCCGCGGCGGAACGCCCACAGCGGGTGAAACGCGTACAGCAGCAGGGCGAACAGCGCGGGCACGACGAGCGACCCGATCGGCAGGAGCGCCTCGCCCGCCGTCACGCCTGCGGTGCACTCGCCGTACTGGTCCACGAGCAGGGTCGGTTCGACCGAGCTCACGCCGGAACGCAGCGATGCCAGGCACTCCGCGTGCCGGACGTGCTCGGGCAGATAGGCGACGCGCAGCCGGAGCTCGAACAGGAACAGGGCGAGGTAGAGGGAGCAGGCGACCGTCGCGGTGATCAGGATGAGGAACCGGGACGTCGTCGAGGACGGCAGCGTGAACGGGTTCAGCCTGCGGGCTGACACCATCTCGCCCGCCGCGGTCACCTCTCGCCCGACAAGTGGCCGAAGGTCGCCTGTCGCAGGCGGAGGGCGGTGGCCTTGTCCACGCCCAGCGCGAGCGCGATCTCCTCGACCGCCTGCGCGGTCTCCTTCACCTGAGCGGGGTCGAGAACGGGCACGACGGTCTCAGAGTCGGCGATCGGCGCCGGTCGCGGAGGGAAGATCCTTTCCCGCACGCTCTTGGAGACCTGTTTCGAGGTACGTTCGACGGCCTGCGTGAGCGTGTTGGTCGCCGCGCCGGTCAGGACGGTCAGGACGATGGGAGTCAGGAGCGTCACCGCGTCCGCGAGCGAGAACCCGAGAAGGTCGTCACCGCCGCCGCGGAAGGCTCGCCGAGGATTTCTCCGGGTGGCCTGGGCGATCGCCGGAAAGTATTCCGCCTCTTTGGGGGCGGCCTCGGCGACAATGGCGCGCGCGATGTCGTCGAGGCGCCGAACGGACCCGTTCTCCGATTCCAACGCCATATCTGTCCTTAGCGAATGAACGGCCAGAGTCACCGCATGCTAACTTCCGTTCCGACAGGAACACCAGAAAGAAAAGTTCCGGCCAGCGTGGTACGTGTTGCGCGTCAAGTCCAAAAGTAATTCCGATTCGGGCGGAAATGATGCGCTATGTCCGGCTGGGCAGCCAAGGGCGGCCGCCCGCAAGACCTTTATGTGCTCGGGCAGTCGAACGCGTCCTTGGGCCCCCAGGTGGTCCTGATGTCGTTGGTGTCGCGCTGCCCGCACTCCATGACGATCGATGGTCCCGAAGGCGTCGCGCGGAGCATCGGGAACCGCTTCTGGAGAGGCGCGGGAACCGCGGTCGCCCACGGATCCTTGACGAAACGGATGATCCCTGTCGCGCCCCGAAGCCCGGACTCTCCGCCGATGCGGTAGCGGAAATGGCTGGCCACTGATCCCCTCCCGCAGCCGGCCGGCCCGTTCTCCCGGCACACGGTGTTGATTCCCGACACCATGGTGACGAGACCGTCATAGGCGATCGGTCCTCGCCAGTTGTCGTACCAGGGATCATTGGTGGTCTTGTACAGGTCCAGGTAACGGTGGGCGTAGTCATCCCCGGCGCTGTTGGGCGGGCTGCTCGGCAGCGCGTGCGCGGAGTAGAAGAGCGTCACGCCGGCGAAGTCGGTGGGAAATCGCTCTTTGAGGACGGCCGTGGTCGAGATGTCGCCACCGCTGACCACCGTGAACGACGCGGGGCAGGCGGCGCTGTCCTTGGCCGCGACGAGAAGGTCCCGCAGGCGCTCCCCCCTGCCGGACCAGAAGACCACGGTGCGGTCGTCGGCACTTTGAGCCAGTTGCGCCCAGAAACTCATTGGGAGCGCACCCAATGTCCTTCTAGCGGGTCATGCCGTGGCACGGCATCGCGGCCGCCCCTCCGCCGGGCCGACTGCCGACATGCCATGAACCCGCTTCTCGACCTCTTTCTGAAAGGGATGCGCCATGGAGCTTCTGGCCAAGAATCAGGGACTGGTCCTGGCCCTGTACCGGTTCGTGGTGGGTCTGCTGTTCGCCTGCCACGGCGCCGCGACCCTCTTCAACGTGCTGGGCGGGCCGCACGGCCAGGCACCCGGCTTCGGGCAGTGGCCCGGGTGGTGGGCCGCGGTCATCGAACTGGCCGGCGGAATCTTCGTCCTGCTCGGGCTGGGCACCCGCACCGCCGCCATCGTCTGCTCCGGCACCATGGCGTACGCCTACTTCGTGGTCCACCAGCCCCAGGCGCTGTTCCCGATCCAGAGCGGCGGCGAACAGGCCGCCCTCTTCTGCTGGTCCTTCCTGATCATCGCCGTCTTCGGGCCGGGACGCTGGGCACTGGCCACGCTGCTGCCCTCGCGAACTCTGGAGTACGACAGCGGCAGATGACCGCCCGCCGATCCCTGAGCAGCCCCGGATGGCTCCCAAAACTACCAACAAGAACCTTCGCGCCCAGTCGATGATCTTGATGGTGGCGGGGTCGGCGAGTTCGTAGGCCTGGTACAGGCTGGCCATGGCGCTGGCGTCGGCGTTCAAGGGCGCGTAGATCCGCCAGCGGTCGTTGAGCACCATGATCGGCGCGGGGCCGGCAGCGAGTGCGGGCGCCGGCTGCGTGACCTGGCCTGCCTGGGCCCGGCGCGGGGGCGGATGCCGGCATCGCACTCGTTCTAGCTTGGCCGCGGCGATGATCTGCTCGGCGTCGGTGCGGGCCTGGGCGAGGATCGCGGCGGCTTGGATCCGGGCTTCGCCCAGCACCTGATGGCGTAGCCGATCCAGCTCGGCCGTCGCCTCAACGGGAAGGCAAGGGCGTGGCCCGGCGGTCGTCCTGGTGGCAGCGGCGGCGAGAACAGACATGTGCCGACGACGTCTCAGCGCGCTGCCGCGCGGCTGAACCCGGCCCTGCCTCGGCCCGGGGTGCCGTACATCGGGAAGCTGTGGTCCAGGCCGGTGAGGCGCAGCACTCTGGCCAGGTGCGGGCGGGGGGCGGCCAGGCCGAGGACGATGTCCAACTCGTCGCACAGGCGGACGACGGTGGCGGTGGCGGGGACGAGCCACAGACCTGTCCCGATGCGGGGATGGAGGGCCGTCATGAGGTGCTCCGATCCTGTAGGCGAAGACCGGCCGTCTGGTGCCAGCCGGTGAGCTGGAACAGGCGTCGCAGCTGCGGGGAGGGCGAGCGCAACGTCAGAGCATGGCCGTCGCGCATACCGGCGGCGGCGGCGACCAGGGCGCGCAGTCCGCCGACGTCGCAGAACACCAGGCCGCTCAGGTCGACGCAGAAGCCGCCGCCGCCCGCCAGCGCGGCCAGTGCCCCGGTCAGGGCCGGTAGGGTGGCGTGGTCGAGCTCACCTTCGATCCGCAGGCCCACGGGATCGACCAGCGGCGTGATGCGCAAGAGCCGATCGGCGAGCGTGTCAGGGGTGCGTGCGCCGACTGTGTCCCCGGTGTTCATGCTGGCTCCTACGGGCGGGGAGGGCGAGATAAGGTGGCCGCGGGTGTGAGGCGGTCATGAACACGTTGCGGAGGGGCGGCGTGAGCGGAGCCGTCTGGTGCGATGGTCTGATCATCTGTCGGGCTCGACCAGGTGGAAAGCGGCAATCCGCACAAGGCTTATCATCAGCCGTGATCATCGGGGCGGATCGCGGTCGGAGCTCAAGGACGGCATGGTGAATAGGTTGACTGCTCAACCTCCGCTGCCGCCGGATCAGAACGACGGCGTGGACCAGGCGCTGACCGACGTCTTGATGGCGATCGATACCGCTTCGCGCGCCCTCGCCTTTCAGCACGCGATGCGCATGGCCTGTCGTGGTGACCGGCAGCGGCTGGGCGCCTGTCTGGAGACGATGACGCCTGGTCGGCTCGCCGAGGTGGCCGCCGCCTCCCGGTTGCTGAGCGCCGCGGCCGAGCAGGCGCTCGCCAGGAGGAACCCGTAGCGCTCGGGCAGTGTCCCGCCAAGACGTGTGATCAGGAGGCGTGGTCGCCG
The DNA here is from genome assembly GCF_040648335.1 of Nonomuraea sp. NPDC049158. Lineage (NCBI taxonomy): Bacteria > Bacillati > Actinomycetota > Actinomycetes > Streptosporangiales > Streptosporangiaceae > Nonomuraea > Nonomuraea sp. NPDC049158. The sequence goes on along the minus strand of NZ_JBEZDM010000026.1, from coordinate 77,083 downwards.
GGGCGGGGAAAGTGTTCGCCGGTCAGCGGTTCTGACGGCGTCGCCGGCTGGCCAGACGCCGGAGTTGGGTGATGCGAGCGGTGCCGAGCACGAGAGTGAGCAGGATCCCGCTGAGCATGGCGATCAGCATCGCGACCGCGAGCGGCAGCGTGCCGTGCAGGCCGAGGAAGGACACCTGCGTGGCTGTGGTGTTCTGCAGCATGAACACGATGAAGGCGACGGACACGAGCGTGGCGACCCACACACCCGCCCAGGCCACGCTGGTACGGGTGACGGGCACCGGCCTGGAGTTCTCGGCGCTTGAGCCCGTGCCCGCGGGGCGCTCGGCCGGCGCCGGTAAGCTCTCGCCTTGAGGCACATCGGCTTCAGCCGTCTCAGCAGATGGCCCGGATCTGGTGCGGAAGCGGTGCAGGATGTCCATGACAACCCTTTCGGTGAGCCGGCCTGGCAGGCACCTCTAATGCGGCGGGATGTCGTCGTTTCCGGATACCTCGAATCTACGTCACTCACCCGGCACGCCAAGCGGGCGCTCGGCCGACACCGGCCAGGCGGTCAACGCCGCAGGCCCCGTTCGGGGCCTTCGGTCATGCGGGATGTGAATCCCGGGCGCCCGGGACGCCGGCAGCTCCTTTGCCGCCCGCGCGATATTTGAAGGCCGGCATAAAAAATGCCCGCGCCATGACGCGAGAATATTCTCGCACGCCACAGCACAGGCTGAGCTTTCCGCGATGTTCAGTTGATGATCAGCTCTTGTCGCGAATCACATCGTAGTTGGCGAACTCGATCGGGCCCTCGCACAGTTTGGCCATGTGCGCGTTGAACCGGTCGGTTTCCGGCAGCTTGCTGTTGTTCTGGGCCTCCTCGTAGGAGGAGAACTCCACGATGGCCACGTAGTGATCGGATCGATCGCGGTGCTTCGCCACGACCTCGCGCTTTACATAGTGCTTGCCCTTGGCCTGCGTCCGCCACTCGTTCATGAGCGACTCGACTTCGCCGGCACGCTTGGTATCGAATTCTAGAATCTGTACGAAGCTCATAAGAGCCTCCCTTTTCTTTGGCTTGCATTCCTCATTCAATACCCATCCGCAATAAATAGCAAGGGAAATTTCGCACAACTGAGCGAATTCCACTCTCGGCATAAGATGGCAGGAGGTTTCGCACCGCTGAATTCTCCGGCCGATTTCGCTGTCCGGCGGGCCTCGAAGTCGCGATCCGGCAGGTCAAGCCGATCCGGTGGCCTCTGGAAAGATCTCTCCGCCCCTGGCAGGGCGGACATGGCGCGGCCGACGTGCTCGCAGGTGGCTATCGCCGCAGCTGATGAGGCGAGCTGGGATTGCGTGTTTCCGCCGGACGGCTGAGCACCTTGACTGGTGAGTGACCAGCTGGCGCACCTTGCGTCGCTGTCACCGTGAGGGGGTCGCGATGACCCTGGACGCACAGGGCATGGACGCGACCGACCGTGCAGGCCTGAACGGTCAGGCGCCCCGCTGCGATCACATCGACCAGCTCCCCACCGTGCGGTATGGACCGCCCGAATGCAAGGAATGCCTGGCCCTCGGCCAGACCTGGACACGCCTGCTGGTGTGCCTGACCTGCGGCTGGGTGGCCTGTTCCGACGATTCGCGGGGCGGTCACGCCAAGGCCCACTACCGGGAGACCGACCATCCGGTGGCCGCCACTCTGGGGCCCAGGTCGACCTGGCGCTGGTGCTACGTGCACCGGCGGACGGTATAGATGAGGAGAAAGCTACTTCATGACTGTTTCCGAACGAGCGGTTTCCGAACGAGCGGTTTCCGAACGACCGGTGAAACGTCGGCAGGACTACGACGGCACCTCGCCGTTCCCCGGGGCCGGAGAGCACGTGCCGGCCGGGCGGGCGCAGATGGCGCTGACCTCGTCGATCGTGATCGCGCCGTTCGCCGCGCTCGGCGCGGTGATCTACCTGGCCTGGGGGCAGGGGGTCGCGCTCACCGACCTGCTTCTGGCCGCGGGCTTCTACGTGGCGACCGGGCTCGGGGTGACGGTCGGTTTCCACCGGCTGCTCACCCATGGCTCGTTCACCGCCCGGCCATGGCTGCGCGTGACGCTGGCGGTCGCGGGGTCGATGGGCTTCCAGGGCAACGTGATCGACTGGGTGGCGGTGCACCGCCGCCATCACGCCTTCACCGACCGACCGGGCGATCCCCATTCGCCCTACCGGTACGGGACCGGCCTGCGTGGGCAGCTTCGGGGGCTTGCCCACGCCCATCTGGGCTGGCTGTTCGCCGACGATCAGACTCCGGCCGAGCGTTACGCCCCGGACCTGCTGGCCGATCCTGCCATGACCCGGGTGGCCCGCGCCTTCCCCGCACTGTGCGTGGTGTCGCTGGCACTGCCGTTCCTGGCCGGGTGGGCGATCACCGGCACCCTGTACGGCGGCCTGACCGCCTTCCTGTGGGCCGGGCTGATCCGCATCGCGTTGCTGCAGCACGTCACCTGGAGCGTCAACTCGCTGTGCCACCTCATCGGCAGCCGGCCGTTCAAGACCCGCAACCACGACCGGGCGACGAACCTGTGGCCGCTGGCCCTGCTGTCGTTCGGCGAGAGCTGGCACAACGGCCATCACAGCGAGCCGACCTGCGCCCGTCACGGTCTCGACCGGGGCCAGATCGACCTGTCCAGCGGGGTGATCCGCCTGTTCGAGCGGCTGGGCTGGGCAAGTGACGTGCACTGGCCCGACCCCGAACGCCTCCGGCACCGCCGTACCGGCCCGCTCTCACCGGCCGGAGACTGACCGATTCCCCGTCGATTCCGCTGCCCCGGATCCTCGTGTGGCTCTCCCCTACCGTGATCCTCACCGTTCTGGCCACGACCACGATCGCCGGCCTGGCAGCGCCCCGGCGCGAGAGGCAAGCCCCGGACGGCACGGCATCCGGCATCCAACCGCCCGCACAGCCCGTGACACAGACAAACAGGACATTCCACGATCACGATCCCGGATACGCCCAGCGCTCATCGGTTCCGGTGATAACCGGCGCCGCCATTGCTCGTTTCCCCCCATCAGGCCGGGACGGACACTGGGATTCCAAGCCGCCTGACCGCGGCACAGCAGTGAAGGAAGATCACGATGAGTCTGCGTTGGGAAATCAGCAACAAGGTCCAGGTCCTCAAGGGCTGGGTCAGGCAACTCTTCGGCCGCCTCACCGGCGACCGGCGCCAGCAGAGCGCGGGCAAGAGCGATCAGGTCGCAGGCAATCTGAAGCAGGCCGGCGGAAAGATCTGGGACGCCTTCAAACGCTGACCCTCCGCTTCGACAACCGCTCGGCGGCTACGGAGTCGAGGTCGGACGCCGGCGAGCTCCGCGATGACCCCGTCCTCCCCCGTGCAAGCACGAAGATGGAGGTAGAACCGATGCGCGTAGCATCAGGAGCGCTGATCCTTTGGCTGATCGTCGGTGCCGTCGCCGCAGGCCAGCGCAACTACTACACGGCGCCGGCGAAGAACTGCAATCAGGTGGCCACTATCGCGGTGACGATCCTGGCCGGCCCCCTCAACTACTTCGGCATGAAGCCGCAGATCGCCTGCCAGACACCTCAGCCCAGCAAATAGGGCCCGGCTCGCCTCCAGAAGTTCACCCGCCCACGAGGAACCTAGAGTGGGAGACGACAGTCCGCATCGGCGCCGCCTGGGCAGAGAGGGTGGCGAGCATGGAATTACGGCAGCTGCGCTATTTCGTGACGCTGGCCGAAGAGCTGCATTTCGGCCGCGCGGCCGCCCGCGAGCACATCGTGCAGTCGGCACTGAGTCAGCAGATCCAGCGGCTCGAACGCGAGCTGGACGTGCGACTACTGGACCGCAGCACCCACCACGTCGACCTGACCCCGGCCGGTGCGGCCTTCCTCGTCGAAGCGCGCCAGATCCTCGATCACGTCAGCCGAGCCGCGCAGGTCGCGCGCACCGCCGCCGCCTCGGCGCCCACGCTGCGCGTCGGCATCATCGACGCCGGCTACGACACCATGCCGCAGATCCTGCGCGAGCTCCAGCGCAACCATCCCGGCATCACGATCCACCAGGTCGAGGCGGGCACCCCGGAGCAGTACCGGCAACTGGCCGACGGCCGCCTGGACATCGCCATCGGACACGCCTCCCAGACCCCGGCCGAGGTGACCTCCAAGCTCATCAGGCTCGATCGGCTCGGCGTGCTGATACCCGACGACCACCGCTTCGCCGACCTCGACGGCGTGCCCGTAGCCGCCCTCGCCGACGAGCTGCTACTGCTCGGCGAGGAATCGCAGACGCCGGAGCTCAATCAGTTCGTCCTCGCGCTGTGCCGCTCGGCCGGGTTGGCGCCCACCCTCTACGAGGGCACCGTCGAAAGCTCCCGGGCCGCTGCCGATCTCGTACTCCAGCATCGCTGCGTGCACTGTGTCCCCTCCTCGTTCCGCTCCTCCAACCGGCCGGGCACCACCTGGCGGCCTCTGGCCGACCCCGCGACGCACTACCCCTGGTCGCTGCTGTGGCACGACGCCAACCCTTCCCCGCACATCGCCACCGTCATCGACATCGCCCGGCGGCTGGCCGAACGGCTCGACTGGCTGGAGCCCGTCGCCCCGGCCGCCGAGCCGGCGTCCGGCGAAGGTGCTCCGGCAGCCACCAGCCGCCGCAGCGATGATCCGTTGTGACGCGCCGGGCTCAACCCTGGTCGCGCCGCACCCTGGTGATCGGTCCTGGAGATGAATCCTTCACATATCGCCGGTTTCTGCCCCATTACGCAGGCTGTTGGCTGGAAGTGTTCGACGGTCGGTGCCGCCAATCATGCGGTGGCCGGCCTCCTGCTTCGACCGGTCCGGAAGACCGATCCCGCGCAGACATCGACGCACCGCCACAGGGAGTTCGGTCATGGGCATCATCGCTTGGATCATCCTCGGACTGGTCGCCGGACTGCTGGCCAGAACGCTGGTCCCCGGCAAAGACCAGCAAGGCTTGATCATCACCCTCTTACTCGGCGTCGCCGGCGCGCTGCTCGGCGGTTTCGTGGCCACCAAGGTGTTCCACGTCTCGGGCATCCAGGGATTCTTCAACCTGTCCACCTGGGTCTGCGCCATCGTCGGCGCGGCAGTCCTGCTGCTCGTCTACAACCTGATCACCGGCCGGCGCACTGGCCGTCGTTCGGGCCGCTGGGCCAGCCGACGATGACCCCGCCCAGCACGCCTCTCACCTCTCCCCCGTGCTCACACGCCTGCCGCAGCGGGGAGTGACCGCCCAAGCGCGCAGGCCGAGGATGTCCACAGGGTGGCCGGGTCACGAGCCCGCAGGGCCTGGTCAGGCGATCTCAGCGAAACAGCGGCCGGGTGCAATGCAGCACAATCCAGGCATGGATCTTGCCGCCCTGGCCGCCGTCATCGGCCCGCCGCCCCCTGCCGCCTTTCCCGTCGACTGGCCCGGCGTTGAACAGTGGCTCGGTCTCCGGCTTCCCGACGACTACAAAGAGTTCGCCGAGAGGTACGGACCTGTGCTGGTCGGGGAGTGGATCTGGGTCGTGGTGCCCCATCACTCCGGCCGCGGCGGCTCTTACCGACAGCTCGACCAGCGGCATGGGCTGCAACGCGCCATCCGTGCCGCCGACCCGCCGGCTCACCCGCACGCCTTTCATCCCGAACCGGGCGGGCTCCTGGTGTGGGGTGAGTCGCGCGGAAGCGAGTACTACTTCTGGGACACCTCGGTCTCCACTGACCCGAACGACTGGCCGACCAGGATCTTCACCCAGCATTGGCCGAATGAGACGTGGCGGCTGGTGAACGCACCCATGACGGAGGTGCTCGCCGCGCGAGTGAGCGGCAGTCTGGATCTGGGAGAGGCCCTGCCCGCGGTGTCGCCTCCGTACGCCTGGGACTTCGCCCCGCTCGTACTTGAGGACGTGCCGGAGAGTGTCTCCTTCCCGGGAGTGCCGCTCGCTCTCGAGGTCGCCGGCCCGGCGGCGAGGGTCGAGGCGGTCACGGGCGTGCCCGAGGACTATGCCGGGCTTGTCGGCGAGTACGGCGTGGGGAGGCTGGCCGGCGTGCTGCGGCTGCTCGGTCCCGGGGCGCCGGAGGGCTTCGACGTGGATGCGGAGGAGGCCGTGGTGAGCGAGCGGTTGCGTTCGCGGCGGGCGGCGGGCGAGCGGGTGGTCCCGTCACCGATCGCGCCCGAGCCGGGCGGGTTGCGATTGTGGGGAGTGTTCGACGGAGGTGAGACGTGCTGGTGGCTTCCCGTCAGCGGTGAGCCGGACGAGTGGCCGGTGGTGCTGCTGGATGCCGACGGGCTGGGGTGGCAGCGGCTGCCGTACGGCGCGTCGGGGTTCCTCGACCGGTGGCTGGACGGGCGGCTGGACCTGCCCGTGCTGTCGCTGTCCGCGGTGCCGCGTCCACGTGTGCTGTTCCCGCCGGGCGTCGACCCCACAGCTCCCGCCACGCCCGCAGAAGAGGGGCCGCGAGACGCGCTGGCGCAGTTGGCGACGATCATCGGCGAGCCGCGGACCGGTGGCCACACCTATGACTGGCCGCGGATCGAGCAGTCGCTCGGCGTACGGCTTCCGAGCGACTACAAGCGGTTGTTCGCGGCGTACGGGACGATCGGGATCAACGGCATCATGATCGGGCAGCCGGAGGACCTCCAGCCGCAGCACGAAGAGCAGGTCGAATATCTCGACTGGGACGAAGACGAGGCGATGCCCGTACATCCCGCGCCGGGAGGGCTGCTGTGGTGCGCGAACACCGAAGGCCGCGACTGCATCTGGTGGGACACCGGCGATCCGGACCCCGACCGGTGGACGATGGTCTGGGACGTCGAATTCGACCGGCACACCTTCCCCGGCACCCTCACGGAGCTGGTGATCGCCGACCTGACGAGCAGGCTGGCCGCATCGCTCACCGGCCTGGACCCGTCAGCTGACGGGCCCATGATGTGGTTCTGAGAGGCAAGGAGAGCGTTCGTGATCTTCCCGTGCCACTATGACGGCTGAGCCACCTGGCTCACGGGACGTTCCGCTCCGGTTTCCGCGGTGGGTGACGACGGTGGTCGCCTGTGCAGGAGGAGTGCGGTCAGGCCGCCCGCGACCAAGCCCCAGAACGCCGCGCCGATGCCCAGGATCGTCATCCCCGATGCGGTGACCACGAAGGTGACCACCGCGGCCTCCCGTCCCTCCGGCTCGGTCACCGCGCCGGCCAGCGACGAGCCGAGCGCCGGCAGCAACGCGAGGCCGGCCACCGCGATGACCAGTACGGGTGGGGACAGCAACACCAGAGCCATGGCCAGGCCGGCGCCGAGCCCGAGCGTCAGCTGCCCGGCGCCGAGGGCCACCGTCGCGATCCACCGGCGGCCGGGGTCAGGGTGGGTGTCCGGGCCGGCGGTCAGCGCCGCGGTGATCGCGGCCAGGTTGACGGCGTGTCCACCGAACGGCGCCGCCACCGCGCTCGCCAGGCCGGTCGCGACGAGGACCGGGCGCAGGGGCGGCGTGTACCCGTATGTCGCCATGACCGCCATACCAGGGACGTTCTGCGCGGCCATGGTGACGAGAAACAGCGGGATGGCGATGCTCACCACTACGGACAGGTTCAGCGTCGGGGTGGTCAGCTCGACCACGGGCCGCAGGGACGCGCCGGACAGGCCGTCGCCGGGCCCGTGCACCGCGATGGCGATGACCGCCACGACGAGCGCGCCCGGAACGGCCCACTGCCGCAGGTACCGCTGTAACACCGCCCAGGTCAGGACGACGGGCACGGCCAGCAGCGGGATGTCGACGACGGCGCGGACCGGTGCGGTGCACAGGCTGAGGATGACGCCCGCCAGCATGGCACCGGCGATCGAACGCGGGATGGCGGCGATCGCCCGGGCCAGCCAGGGCGACAGGCCGGCGAGGACGATGAGCCCGGCGCAGACGATGAACGCGCCGACCGCCGCCGGGAAGCCGCCGGGCACGGGACCGGTCGCCACCAGCAGCGCCGCGCCCGGGGTGGACCAGGCGATGCTGATCGGCATGCGGTACCGCAGCCCAAGGAAGATCGCCACCGCCCCGACGCCGCAGCACAGGGCGAGCAGCCCGGACGCGGCCTGCCCCGGCGTCGCCCCGACGGCACGCAGCCCGGCGAGTACGACGGTGAACGAACTGGCGTAGCCGACCACCGCACTGACCAGCCCCGCCATGACGGCCTGCACCCGCACGAACACCCCTTGAGAATCGTTCCGTTTACGGAACGAACCATAGCCAGGTGGGCACCGTGGGACAAGTCCGGCGGCGGAATGCAAGGATTGCCGGGTGGACGGCCATGACACGGAGATCGGGAGCCGGCTGCGGCGATTGCGGGAGGCCCGCGGCATCTCCCTGTCGGCGCTGGCCCGCAGCGCCGGCATCGGCAAAGCCACCCTGTCCGGCCTGGAACTGGGCACCCGCAACCCGACCCTGGAGACGCTCTACGCGGTGGCGGGAGCCTTGGGCGTACCGTTGACGGCCCTGGTTCTGGAGCCCGGCGCACCGCCCGCGGAGGCCGTCCACGTGCCCGGCGCCTCCGTAACGGCCACGCTGCTGGAGGTCTTCGAGGAGCCGACCGCGACGTTCGAGTTGCTGCGCATGCGCGTCCGCCCCGGCGTCGTGCAGCACTCGCCACCCCACGCCCCCGGGGTGACGGAACACGTAACGGTCTACGCGGGCGTGCTGCGCGCCGGCCCGGCCGACGTCCCCCTGCTGGCCGCGGCCGGCGAGCACATCTCCTGGCAGGCCGACGTCCCACACATCTACTGCGCTGTCGGCCCGGACGAAGCCCTGGCCACCCTACTGATCCGCTCGCCCCGGCAGACCTGAGCCATCGAAAGATCATCAACGCGGTGAGGAGCCTCGGCTCTGGCCACCTGGCCGCTTTCCTGGCCCGCTTTCCTGGCCGAATTCGCCACCGGCGCGCTCGTACGGCTCATGTACGCGGTAGGCCCGGCGCCCCAATGGCCGGCCGACATCGTCGACCAATACGGCGACGGCCTCACCCCGGAGCTCGTCGGCCAGTGGATGTCCCACCTCGTCATTCTCATCGGCCTGGTTCACTTCGTCCTGTCCATCCGCCGCGAGGGCCGCAGGCAGGATCTCGCCCATGAATGGAAGGCTCGGGCACGTCGCCGGCTGGCGCAGATTCGCCATCTGCAGACCCAGACCGCGGGCTGGTCGGGCACCGTCAAATTCCCGACGTGGGTGGACGCGCAGCTGAGCGGCGGGTGGAGCCGGTCAGAGCAGCCTCTCAGCTATCCGGAGATCGTCTCGGCCTTCCGTTCCTATGTCCGGAACGTGGCCGTGCGGTTGGCGGAACGCGACAAGCTCGCCGCCCTGCTCGGCCGGGTCGTGGCGGACAACAAGGTCCCCACCGTCTTCTTGGAACCGGATCGCGCGCGCTGACCGCGAGGAGGATTTGCAGTTCGTACTACGAACTAATATGGTTCGTGACACGAACTCAACTCCTTTTGCGATGGAGCGTAAATTATGAGCGGTACAGTCGTGATCATCGGCGGAGGTTACGGTGGTTCGGCGCTCGCCAAGGCGCTGGACTCGGAGGCCGAGGTCGTCCTCATCGACCCTCGGGACGCGTTCATCAACTCGGCCGGCTCGCTGCGGGCACTGACCCAGCCCGACTGGGCGGGCAACATGTTCTTCCCCTATGACCAGTGGCTCAGGCGCGGCACGGTGGTGCGGGAGCGCGCGGTCTCGGTGGACCCCGGCGGTGTCACCCTGGCCTCCGGCCGGCGGGTCGAGGCCGACTACCTGGTCCTGGCCACCGGCTCCAGCTACGCCTACCCCGCCAAGCCCACCTCTGACTCCACAGACGAGGTCCTGGACGACCTGCTCCGGACCCACAAGGAGCTGGCGGGTGCCGAGCGAGCGCTGATCCTCGGCGCCGGGCCGGTCGGCTTGGAACTGGCCGGGGAGATCAAGGAGGTCTGGCCCCACAAGCACGTGACCATCGTCGACCCGGCCAAGCAGCTGCTGGCCGCCTTCCCCGCGGAGATGCGAGAGGAGCTGCACCGCCAGCTCGACGAGCGGAATATCGACCTGCGGCTGGGCACCGGCCTGACCGCGCCTCCGGCGACCGAACCCGGCCAGGCGGCGACGTTCACCGTCACCACGACCGGCGGGGAGGAGATCACCGCCGACATCTGGTTCCGCGCGCACGGCGTGCGCGTCAACAACGACTACCTCGCCGACCGACGGCTGACGACTCTTACGCCACAGGGGCAGGTTCCCGTCAGCGATACCCTCAACGTCCACGGGCACGACGCCGTTCATGAGCACGTCTACGCCATCGGCGACATCACCGACGTCGCCGAGGCCAAGATGGCCGGGTACGCGATGCAGCACGCCGAGGTGGTGGCCCAGAACATCATCGCCCAACTACGCGGCGAGCGACCGACGGCCACCTACCAGCCGCTGCCTCACCCCATGATCCTGCTCCCGCTCGGCCCGCACGGCGGGGTCGGCCAGTTGCCCACCCCCGACGGACCGGCCGTCGTCCCAGCCGAGACGGTCTCGGCGTACAAGGGGGCCGACCTGTTCACCGGCCGCTTCACCGAGCAGTTCGGTGCCGCCTGACATGGACTACACCCAGTTGGGCCGCAGCAGCCTCTCGGTGTCCCGGCTCGTCCTGGGCACGATGAACTTCGGGACCGAAACCTCCGAACAGGACAGTCACACGATCATGAGCCGTGCGCACGAGCACGGCATCAACTTCTTCGACACCGCCGACGTGTACGGCGAAGGCCGCACCGACACGTTGTTCACACATGACGTCGTCTTCGGTTTCGGTGCGCATTCCAGCATCGACGACACACCTGAGCTGTTGCGCATGGTCCGCACCTCCAGCAGATACTCGAAGTCACCCTCCCCTCCATAGGGTGAGGTGGTCGTGAAGCCGGGCTAGGAGGTGCCTACGTCTCTGACGTCGTCGGCCTCGGCGCCCGCGCCTGCCGCTCGTACGCGACGACCCGAGCGCCCAGCATGCGCAATCGGAGGATGTTGACCAGCGTGAGGGCGGCCAGGCAGCCGGCCACGAGTCCGACCGTGCCGTAGCCGGGGCGGTCATGAGTCAGCGAGCCCACGGTGGCGAGCCCGCCGATGACGACGACGATCCAGCCGAGCCGCAGCCCGGCCGCGATGCCCTCAGTGTCTCCGTGCCGCAGTAGCTGCCCGCACCGGAGGAACTGGATGCCGAGCAGCGTAGGTATCCCGGCGAGGAAGCATCCGATCACCATCACGGTGGCGATCGAGCCGCCGCTGCTGCCGCTGTCGTGTGGGATCCGATAGGCGAAGACGAGGATCGCGACGGCCGCGAGGAACCACAGCACGCTGTAGGCCATCACGAGCACGGCGACGCTGCGGAAATTGCGGCGTATCGCGGGATCCGCCATCGCCGGTGAGCGCCGGAAATCCGTCGTCGTCCAGTTCGCGATCACATGACGGACCAGCAGGCCCGTCGGCACGCCGGCGAGAACGAGTCCGACGACGAACAGCGGAAGTCCCCCTCGTACGTCACCGTCCATGAGCATGCCCAGCCCGATCGCGAACGTCAGCACGCCGGCGGCGACGACGAAACGCAGAAGCCGGAAAGTCACGCGGCCTCCCAGTCACACTCGAAAGCTATGGCCGGCTGTCGGCTTCGCACCAAGCCCATTCGCGTCATCCTCATCCTCGGGTCCTGGCCACCTCGGCCGCCACGGCGCGGAACGCGACGATGGCCTCTTCCTGGTCAGGAGCGCTTCCGGCGATGGACGACTTGACGATGACGACGCCCTGCTCGGGTGAGACGTAGATGTACTGGCCGCCGAGCCCGACCGCCATGAAATCGCCGCCGCCGCCGAGCCACCAGTGCAGGCCATAGTTCGGGTTGACCGAGGACGGTTTGGTGGACGCCTTCACCCAAGAGGCCGGTACGACCTGGTGGCCCTTCGCCTTGCCGCCGTGCAGGTACAGCAGGCCGAAACGGGCGAAGTCGCGGTCGGTGGCGTAGTAGCAGCAGTAGCCCAGGCTGTCGCCGTGCGAGTCGTTGCCGACGGTCGCCGTGGACTCCATGCCGGCGGGCTGCCAGATCTTGCGCTCGACGTAGTCGTAGTACGGCATTCCGGTGGTCTTGGTGACGAGCCGGGCCAGGACGAAGGAGTTCATGCTGGTGTACTCGAACTGCGTGCCCGGCTCCCAGCCGCGCTTCTGGAGGGCGGCCATCTTGCTGATCGAGTAGCCCTTGTTGGCCGCGGCCATCAGGCGTGGCGCGTCGGTGGCCTCGTTCCAGTCGATGCCGGACGACATGTGCAGCAGCTCGCGAATGGACACCCCGGCGTAGCCGGAGTCCTTCAGCTCAGGCAGATATTTGTCCACGGAGTCGTCGATCGATCGGATGTGCTTCTCTTTGAGCGCGATGCCGACGGCGGTCGCGGTGAACGACTTGGCCATCGACCAGGACTGGAAACGGGTGTCACGGCTCACGCCGGTGTAGCGCTCCGCGACGACGTTCTGGCCGTCCAGGGCGAGGAAGCCGTTGGTCTTCGTACGGGTGAGGAAGTCGTCCAGGGTGTGTTCCTGGCCCTGGTAGGTGTAGGTCACCGAGAGCTCTCTGAGGGCGGTACGCAGCTTGACCGGGTGCGCCGATGGCCGCATGACGTCAGCGGTCTCGGCTAAGGCCGCTGCCGGCATGGCCAGCGTGACCGCAGCCGCAACCGCGACCACGTAATGGGTGATGCGCATGTCATCTCCTCCGAAGGGTTAGTTCGGAGGGATGGTGACGTGCTTTTCTGGCATTTCTCTGGCAAGGGCCGGGCTATTCCAGCCAGGACCGTCCGGATCGCGGGGATTCCTGCTCAGTTACGGGCAGGCGTACCTCGGCTCGCGTACCCGGACCGTCAAGGGAGGCGCCCAGCCAGGCGGTGCCGCCGCGCAGGTCCGCCTGCTGCCGTACCAACGTGAGACCGAGCCCCGACCCTGGGCTTCCGGGACGACGGTGGAAGCGGGCGAACACCGCCTCGCGGCACTCGGGCTCGATCCCCGGCCCCGTGTCCTGGACGGCGAGGACGATCTCATCCCCACGCTCCAGCGTCACCGTGATCGAGGTGCGGCCGGACGCGTCCGTACCGTGCACGGCGGCATTGTCCAGGAGGTTGTCGGCGACCAGGCGCAAGCCCTCCGCCCAGCCACGCACCAGGACGACGTCCGGCACGTGAGCGGTGATCGTGGCGTGCGGGTGGCGGCGCCGGGCGTCCTCGATCGCGTCGTTGACGATGCCGGCCAGGTCGGTCTCGGCGAAGGCGGAGGCGTCGAGCAGTTCGCCGCGCGCGAGCCGGCGCAGCATGGTGATGAGCCGCTGGAGGCGGCCGTGTTCGGCGGCCAGGTCGGCGACGGTCTCGGCGCGATCCGCCGCATCCAGCCCGGGGTGGTCCAGCAGGGTGAGGTTGGTGCCCATGCTGGTGAGCGGGGTGCGCAGCTCATGCGCGGCGGTGGCCGCGAACGCGCGCGCGGTCTCCAGAGCCTCGCCGGTACGGGCAACGGCCGCGTCGCGCCGGTCGAGGAGGTCGTTCAGGAGGCGGGCCAGCTCGTCGATCTCGGTGACGCCGGCCGTGGTCGCCAGTCGCGTACCGGTGGAGGAGGGCACGTCGATCCCACGTGCCTGCCCGCCCAGCCTCGACAGCGGCCGCACCGCGAACCTGCCGAGTACGAGCCCCGTGACCACGCCCACACCGACCGCGACCAACGTAACCGAGGCCAGCCGGTCGCGCAGGGCCGCGATCTGACCGGCGAGCAACTCCTCCGGCTCGAACAGGATCAGCCGCCCCCTCCCCCGCTGCCCCAGCTCGGCGGCCGCGAATCGCCACTGCCGATCCCCCTCGACGTAGTCGCCGGGACCGTCACCGGCCGGGAGCGTGCTGGGCACATCCCCGATGACCAGCAGTTTCTCGCTACCCGCCACCACGCACGCCCCACCCGGGCCGGTGGCCGCGGCCAGCAGCCGCTGCTCCATGAGTTCGGGCGGCACGGCACGCAGCGCTCCGGTCCGCCACGCGTACGCCGTCGCCATTGGGTCCAGTGCCCGCAACCGCGCCGCGAGCTGATCATCTCGCTGGGCGCGCAAATCCTGCGATTCCAGCATCAGCACGACGAGCCCGGCCAACGCCACCAGCAGCGGAACGGCAACGGCCAGGCAGAGCGCGAAGCGCGTGGACAGCTTCATGGCTCTCGCAGTTTCATGGCGCACGCAGCTTCGTGGCTCGCACCGCTTCATGGCTCGCGCAGCACGAAGCCGACGCCGCGTACGGTGTGCAGCATGCGCGGCTCGCCGTCCGCCTCCAGCTTGCGCCGCAGGTAGCCGACGAACGTGTCCACCGCGTTGTCGCTGACCTCGAAGTCGTACCCCCAGACCCGCTCCAGCAGCACGGCACGGGACAGCACGATCCCGGCGTTCCGGGCCAGCACCTCGAGTAGGTCGAACTCGCGCCGCGTCATCTCGACCGGGCGACCGCGCAACGTGACCCCACGAGCGTCCGGCTCGATGACCAGCGGCCCGATGCGTACCGCAGTGCCCGTGGCGGCGCGCCCGGCCCGGCGGAGCAGGGCACGCAGGCGCAACACCAGCTCACCCAGGTCGAACGGCTTGATCACGTAGTCGTCTGCACCCGCCGCCAGCCCCGCCCTGCGGTCGGCCACCTCGTCCATCGCCGACAACATCAGCACCGGCACCTGCGACCCGGCCTCCCGTAATCGACCGCACACCTCGATGCCCGACATTTCCGGCATGGACACGTCCAGCACGATGACATCGGGCTGCCTGGCCGCCTGCTCCAACGCCTGCCGCCCCGACTCGGCGGTGTCCACGACGAAGCCCTCCAGCCGCAACCCACGCCGCAGCGAACGCAGGATGGCCTGATCGTCGTCCACAGCCAGGATCCGGTACGCGGTCACGGCCGCAGACTACCGATGTTGTCCCGGCGGGGTGGGTTAGAAGTCCGGGGCCCATCTCCACCGGATCCGCGCGGATACCCGTGACGCCCTCCTGCGCAGGGCTCGGTCCACTCGTTACCTTCTGGCGACCGCACCCGTCATAGGAGCGACGGCCGTGTACGCCCACGGTCGTCGAACCAACAACGAGATTGGAGACCAGGGTGCTGACGAACATCATGTATGTGACGGTCAATGTGACCGACCAGGATCGCGCGCTGAAGTTCTACACCGAAGGGCTCGGCCTGGAGAAGCGCATCGACTACCCGGGGCCGGAAGGACGCTTCCTCACCGTGGGCGTTGGCGACAGTCCGGTCGAGATCCTCCTCTGGTCGCATGCACCGGCCGCGGGACAGCCGGTCGAGAAGCGGCCGGATGCCGCCGCCGGCCCGCTCATCCTCGAGTCGGACGACCTGAGGAAGGATTTCGAGATGTTTCGCCAGCGAGGCGTAACATTCGATCGACCCGAACCGGAGAACTACCCGTTCGGCGTTCGCATCGAGGCGGTGGATCCGGACGGCAACCAGATCTCGCTCCGCCAGCCGCGCCGCCCGAACCGCGCCGATGGCTGACCGACCGTAGACCATACGACGATCCAGACCCGTCATAACCCATGATCCGAGGAAAACCACAGGATGACTGACACCAGCCGGACGGACCTGCTGGCCGAGGCGTTCGAGGCCCAGCGCGACCGGCTGAGCGCGGTCGCCTACCGCGTGCTCGGATCGCACGCCGACGCCGAGGACGCGGTCCAGGAGGCCTGGATGCGGCTCGCCCGCCAGGACGCGACGACCATCGAGAACCTGGCGGGCTGGCTGACCACGGTGGTCGGCCGGATCAGCCTGGACGTCCTGCGGTCGCGCCGCGAGGCGTCCTACGGAGACGGGTTGTCCGAGCTCGTGATCACGGTCGACGACAGCGCTGAGCCTGAGGAAACCGTGGCGCTCGCCGACTCGGTGGGGCTCGCGCTGCTCGTCGTCCTGGACTCGCTCGAGCCCAGCGAGCGGCTGGCGTTCGTGCTGCACGACCTGTTCGCGGTGCCGTTCGCCGAGATCGGCCAGATCCTCGGCAAGTCCGCCGACGCCACCAAGATGATCGCCAGCCGCGCCCGCAGAAAGGTACAGGCAACCGAGCGGCCGACGATCGTCCGACGAGAACAACGACAGGTCATCAACGCCTTCCGCGCGGCCGCGATGGGCGGCGATTTCGAGGCGCTGCTGCGCGTGCTCGACCCGGACGTGAAACTGACGGTCGACACTCCGAACGGAGTGGTCGTCACCCTCGGCGCCACCGCCGTCGCCACCGGCGCGAAGATGGTCTCCGGCTCTGTCGCACGACATCAAGCGGTGCTCGTCAACGGCCTTCCCGGGTACATCTCGTGGCGCGAGGACGGAACCCCGCTCTCCGTCATCTCGTTCACGGTCGCCGACGGCCGGATTGCCGCCATCGCGATCGTGGCCGATCCCGCCAAGCTCGCATCTGCCCAATCTCGAATGCGACTTCCCGCTCGGTATTCAGAAGGCGACTGACCAGTGCTGGCTTTGAAGACTCGGCTGAGATAGAACGAACTGCGATACCCGCACTGTTCGGCGATGTTCTGCAGGGTGAAGTCGGTCTCGCTCAGTAGCTCCCGCGCTTTCTGCAACCTGACGCTGCGCAGGTATGAACGCGCTGGGTATGGTCCGCGGCGACGGCAAGCCCCATCCAGGAGTGCTCGGGCCGTCCACGATCAGCACCCCGTCCTCGCCGAGCTGCTCGGCCAGATTCCAGCAGTTCTTGCCTTCGAGGTCGGACAGTAGCCCACGGACGTAGGCGGTGGCAGTGCGACGTGGCTCGACCCGCCCGATCCGGCCGGCGATCCGGCTCATCAGGTCGTTGAAAGTGACCATCCAGCCGTCAGGGTCTACAGTGTCGGCCGCGGCAATCACGCGATCTTCAGATGTCTTCACAAACTCCGAATGATCACGTGGTGGCCGTCTTCATGCCACCTGAACGCCCAGGATCGCGAAGTGTCAGTGGAGTACTAGTCCGTATCTTCGTACCTGGCCTGGCGACGCAGGCGCTCCAGACGCTCCATGCTATTCGCAGGTGGTGGGATAAGATCCTCCCCCTTAGCCTGGCGTTCATGGCGAGCCTCTGCTGCGCGCTCATGTAGTGCCTGCTCACGTGCCCACTCATGCCACGCAGCCCCTTCCTGCCGGCAAAGGTGATTACACGCCTGGCAACGCCGCACCGCAGAAGCCGTCCCTGCGGCCTCGGCATGCCTAGCCTGTACCTATTGCGGATCGGCGAAGTCGGCCCGGGACCAGGTCAGCCGGCCGGAGCGGAAGTCGTCGATCAGGGCGGTCAGCCAGCGCTCCTCGGCGACGGCCACCGCGTGCAGGTATTCGAGTTCGAGCAGGCCGGCCCGGTGCAGACCCCCCTCGGCCTGACCGGTCAGCGCGGTCTGCAGTTCCGCCACCGACGCTGTGACAGCCGTCCGCCGGCGCTCCAGTAGGTCGGGGATCTCCTCGGGCGAAAGCAGCAGCAGGTGGGACAACGCCGCCGGAAACTGCGGGAACTCCCGTTTCGGCACCGTGAGCAAGTCCACCAGCCATTCACGGGCGGCCTCACGACCCGCGTCGGTGACCTCATAGACGGTCCGCTCGGGGTAGGCGTGGTCCCGCTCGGTGTCCAGCACCGCCACCAGGCCGGCCTCCGCGAGCCGGTCGATCGTCCGGTAGAGGCTCGTCCGCTGCTCGACGTTGACGACCAGATCCTTCCCCCAGTCCTTGATCAGCCGCTGGATCCCGTACGGATGCAGGGGTTTGTAGTGCAGCAGCGCCAGGACGGTGAGAGCCAGCGGCGAACCTCGGAACGCAGTACCCATGTCACCGACACTACTCCGAAAACCACTAGTTGACGAGCCACTAGTTGCAGTGAAACTATCTCAACCATGCAGCAGAACACCGTGAAGACAGCACTCGTCATCGGCGGCGGGATCGCCGGACCGGTCACCGCGATGGCCCTGCAGAAGGCGGGCATCGACGCCGCCGTCTACGAGGCGTACGAGAAGACCGCCGACGGGGTCGGCGGTGGCATGAGCCTCGCCCCCAACGGAGTCGACGCGCTGGATGCGATCGACTGCGCCGACCTGATCCGCCCGCTCGGCGCGCCGATGACCGGCATCGTGCTCCAGGACTGGAAGGGCCGTCCGCTCGCCGAGTTCGGCAACCCGCCCGGGATCCGGCCGATGCAGTTCGTCTGGCGCGACGAGCTCTACCGGGCGCTGCACGACGAGGCCGCGCGGCGCGGTGTCAGAACCGAGCACGGCAAGCGCCTGGTCCGGGCCGAGGAGACCGCCGACGGGGTGACCGCGCACTTCGCGGACGGCACCCAGGCCACCGCCGACATCCTCATCGGCTGCGACGGCATCCGCTCGACCGTCCGTTCCCTTATCGACCCAGCGGCCCCGGGACCGCAGTACGCAGGTCTGATCAGCTTCGGCGCCCGCGTCCGAGCCCCGGGGATCCCCTCGACCGAGGGCAAGATGCCGATGACCTTCGGCAAGAAGGCGTTCTTCGGCTACCAGGTCTTCAGCGCGGACGACGCCGTCTGGTTCGTGAACCTCCCGCACCCCGAGCCGATGACCGCCGCCGAGGTCCAGGCGACCCCGGCCGCCGAGTGGCTGCCGATCCTGGCGGAGAAGTTCGCCGCCGACGGCACCCCGGCACGGGACCTGATCGAGCGGACCGACCCGTCGGACGTGGTGATCGTCGGGCCGATGGAGAACATGCCACCCACCACCGTCACGTGGAGCCGGGGCCGGATCGTGCTGGTCGGCGACGCGGTGCACGCGCCGTCGTCCAGTTCGGGGCAGGGCGCGTCCCTGTCGATCGAGAGCGCGATCCAACTCGCCCGCTGCCTACGCGACCTCCCCTACGCCGAGGCGTTCGCCGCCTATGAGGCCGAGCGCCGTCCCCGGGTCGAGCGGGTCATCAAGGAGACGACCCGCAAGAACGCCAGCAAGGCGGCGGGGCCGGTCGGGCGCGTCGTCAACGCGTACGCGATCCGGATCTTCGGCAAGCTGGGCAAGCCCGAGAAGATGACCTGGATCTTCGACTACCGGATCGACTGGGACGCAAAGGTGACCGGATGATCACAAAGGCTCATCATGGACAGCCGAAGATCCTGCTTGGCGCGGGTCAAAGCCATAGCCACAGCGCGATGGCCGCGACGACGATGATGATCGATGTGCCGATGAGCACCTTCCCGAGGGTGGAAGGCGGTTTCAGCCTTCTCAGGCTGGGACCTCGACGCCACCACGTCCTCCGGCCATGGTCCTCATCCTCGGGGGCGGTCATCCGGTCGAGGCCGGCCTTGATGCTGTTGACGACGGGCGTTCCGGTCAGGCCGAATCTGCGCACCGCGCCGCCTGCCAGGGAGTACAGCAGGGTCGAGGCCGTTCCGGGCGCGCTCAGGGCCACGATCGCGAGCAGGAAGGTCTCGGGAGGGCGGTCCAGGTCCACGAGGATCTCTTCGATGTCCGCCGAGGAAAGCTGGCGGCGATGGCTCACCTGGAGCACGTCCTGGTAGTAGAGGACGCTCTCCTCGGCGGCGCAGATGGAGCTGATCGCGTCGATGAGGTAGCGGTGTCGCATCAGCGCGTATTTGACAGCCTCCATGGCCCGTGGATCAGTGGGCAGGGCACGGCGGTCCGCCTCAGATATGACGATGTCCAGCACCTTGCGGTTGCGGGACTGGACGGCGACGGAGAACAACTCGTCCTCCGACATGCCGTCGAGGATCTTGAGAAGGTGCTCGGGGCCCTGCAGGCTCGCGATGAGCAACCTTCCCGAGGGAGAGCTCCGCGGGAGGAGCCGGCTCATCGCAGCGAGCAGCGCCGGCGGGAGGCCGGGCGCCGCCCGGCGCTGGCCACCCAGATCGACCAGCATCTCCTCGACGTCGGCCGCGTGCATCGGCGATGCGTACAGCAGTCGTAGCAGGGCCTCAAAGAAGTTCTGCAGGACAATCGAATCGGCCAGCCTTTGGGGCGGATGGATGGGGTTCGCCCTGATGAACACGCGGTAGGTCTTGCGGTCCTTGTCCGGCACACGTTCGCGAGCCCGCTGCGCCAGCTGGGTGTTGAGGACACCGAGCCGCTGCTCCTCGGAGTTCGCGATGCTCTCACGGCACTGGTGCAGCAGCTGCTCCACCGAGGGCTTCGGGGAGCCTGCGACGGCGGTGCGCTGCTCGCCCGGGCCCGGGAGCTGAGCGGAGGTACCGGTTCGGAGCAGCCTGAACGCCGCGGCGCGGTGGGACACGTCGTCGAAGTCGCGCGGTTCCGCCAAGGTGGTGAACCACCTCATCAGCTCGTGAAGGTCAGCACCCTGATAGCGCTCCAGTTCCTTCTCGTACGACAGAGCCTGGGGCGGATACGCCTCTGGTGGGTCATCGTCCTCCCAGGGCAGCTCCCACACCCCGTGGGTGGGCGGCACCTCGGCGAAGGAGAGGCGGATCCGGTGCCGGGAGGCGCTGTTGGTCCAGGTGGAGGCCGCCAGCGAGGGGCGGAACCCGTACGGAAGCAGCGCTGCCACGGAGTCCAGGAAGTCCAGCCGCCGATCCAGCGGCAGGTGGCCGGCCCGCACCACGCAGACCGGCCGCCCGGTGAGCAGCAGCGCCGCCGCCCGCCGTGCCGTGCTGTGCACCTCGCCGGCGAGATGACGCTCGTCGTACCCCGAAGGGGAGAGCTCGAAGGGCGCGTCGCCGGAGAAGCTCTCCTTCGTCAGCGCCTCGTACAGGGCACGGTACGACAGCCTGGTCGGCTCGGAGGCGATGTCCGCCCAGCGTACGCAGGCGTAGTACGTCATCGCGTACGGGCGTTGGAAGCCGTCCTGGGATTCCGGCTCGGTCTGCAGGGACAACCCCAGCCAGGGCTCTTTGTCAGGGCCGACGGCGAAGTAGTTGGTCGCCACCCGAGGGAGGGCCTTGGGCTCCATGGTGCCGGAGGTGAACGCCTTGAGCCACATGCCGAACTCCGCGCTGGTGATCGGGCCCGAGCTGCAGCCGATCACACCGTAGTCGTCCAGGCTCTCCGGCGTCTTACCGAGGATCGCCCAGTGGGCGGTCAGCCATCCCATCGCCTGCTCCTCATCGCGCCGGGCCGGATCATGCGGCCGAGCCAGATCACGGGCTCCATGACATTCAGGGGGCGGACGGCCCCACGGATCGTCAGCCCGCCGTTCGCGTTGTCGATGACGTTCAGGAAGTCGTCCGGGTCGAAGCGGCCGAGGTCCTCATCGATGAACAGGCCCACCGACGAAGTCACGAAGTACTTGATGCGATCCTTGTGGAAGAACGCCTCTATCAGGTCGAGGATCATCTCCGCGTTGTGGTCGTGGGTCTCCCGGCACAGCACTCGGAAGAAATCGGGGACCCGGTCCTCGGGCACACGGGGGATGCGCAGCTCATCGCCGGGATCTCGTTCCGAGAACCCCTCTTCCATCGCGATTCTCAACACCTTCGGGTCG
This sequence comes from Nonomuraea sp. NPDC049158, assembly GCF_040648335.1. NCBI lineage: Bacteria > Bacillati > Actinomycetota > Actinomycetes > Streptosporangiales > Streptosporangiaceae > Nonomuraea > Nonomuraea sp. NPDC049158. The sequence goes on along the minus strand of NZ_JBEZDM010000026.1, from coordinate 55,606 downwards.
TCGTACTTGGTGATGCAGACCGCGATGTAGTGGGGCAGTTTGCCGTCTTCGAACTCGTCGCCGACGAGCATCCGCCCGGCGACCTCGTGCAGTGCGGCGTCCAGATGTTTGAAGGCGTCGCCCACCCGGGCCTCACGGTCGGGGTCGAACATGTAAATCAGCCCCCGGCTCTTGACCAGGCTGTCGACCAGGGTTTTTTTGTCGATATTGGACTCGGACTCGGCGTACAGGTCCCCGCGCAGGTCCAGGAAGTCGAGCTTGAACTTCGGCGCCTTCGCCACGCGCGTCGCCCAGGGCCACCACCATCGTCTGCGCGCCGCCGCCGCCGGGCCGATGATCAACCAGCTGTAGTGGGTGAGTGCCTCGGTCGGGGCCGGGAACGTGCGCGCCTGCAGCAGCGTGTTGCGCAGCTTCGCCAGTTCGGTCCGGGACACCGGGTTCTCCCCGATGAGCCTCCAGCCCGCGTCGCGGGCCTTGTTCAGCGCGATGCTCAGCGCCGCCAGGAAGGCGGTCTTGCCGCTGCCCGAAGCCCCCCACATCGCGATGTCGGGCTCGCGATCGCGCTCGGGATCGCCGGGGGCGGAGTCAGTGTCGACCACCGATGTCCTCATTCTGGGAGACGAAATTCTGGGAGACGAAGGGAAGGGAAAGCGCGGCGGACGATCCCACCAGGCCGAGCCGGATCACGAGTTCTTCCGCGTTCACCGCATCCACCTGGAACAGCGCGGCCGAGCCGAGCCGATGCCAGGGGGACGAGCGGGAGGCGGGCGGACTGTCGCAGATGGCCGCGCTTCTCAAATCGTGGCGCTGTTCCATGTCGCGCAGCAGCGCCAGCCAGTCGTGCCGCGCGGGGCAGGCGGGTACGCGGTCGAGGCCGGACCGCGGGGGATGCGGAGGCCGCGCCCCGATGGTGAGCAGCGCCGTCCGCGTGTTGCCCGGCTGCGGGAGCAGCCGGTCGCTCACCTCCGCGAGCACGTCCTCGAGCTGGGCGGCATTCGGGTACGTCGGCGCGGTGGGTTGCAGGGACTCCAGGGCGGCTCGTGCTTGCGCTGTGGAGCCGGACCAGACGGCCAAGGCCGGTCGCGTTCGGTCTGCGTGCCTGGTGCCGAACACGTGGGTGCCGTATCCCACGACGGACACCTGGAGGTGCTGGGGGCCGAGACGGTGCTCGGTGAGAAGGTCGATGACGTAGCCGGCCCAGTGGCAGCGATCCTCGAACTCCTTCAGCGTTCCCGCCGTCTCTATGGCGCACACCAGGTGCGCGGGCCGGGGCATGGGCGGCAGCAGTGCCGGCAGCGTGGCCACCACTTCCGTCCACGGACGCGTGTCCGGCTGAAGACCGGGGATCTCGGGGAAGCGGACGACGCCGGGCCGCTCCAACACCGCCCGCAGCCGATGTGGTCCGGGCGAGAGCGGCGCGTGGTCGACCGACACCAGGTCCGAAGGCTGGAGCAGGCCTGACCAGGCGGAGACCGCGAGCAGCACGCCGCCCGCGTCGGTGCAGGTAATGGTCACATGGGCGTCGTCCCCGGGCTTCGCTCCGGAGCCGAAGAGCCGCCGTCCCACCAGTTCGAGCCTGCCGTCGTCCGCGCGTTCCCGGGCCACGATCAGGTCGTACGCATGACGCAGGGGTGCAGCGACGATCAGCTCGGGGAGCAGCTCCCCGAGCTTGACCCCGGACGCCTCGACGACCTGAGCCGATGGGCGCCACTGTCGCAGCGCGCGCAGCGCCGCCTCCTGCTCGTGCCCGTCGGCGCAACACACCACCATCACCGGGTCCTCCTCGTCGGCGGAGATCAGATCTCCGGCGATCCGGAGCACCGCGTCGAAGACCTCATCGCCGGAGGCGGTCAAGGTGGGCCACTTGGCGGAGGCTCTGCGCGTGTGGAACGGCGTGCCGACCTCGTCGACGCGGACTTCGAAGATCCGTATTCCGGCGGCGTCGATCTCCACGACGGCCAACCGTTCCCTGAACGAGACGACCAGATCGGCGAGATCGCCACGCAACCCGCCCTCTGCGAAATGGTTCAAAGATTTCCCCGCCCGTTTCGAACCTTTATTCGATGAGCCCTTATGGCAGCATTAATTGGAACTTATGGCGATAAGAGTGGATCGCCAATCTTTGTCCGTTCTATGGTGATTTGTAACCGTTGGTCGCCCTTGGGAAAGCCGTCCGTGGCGGGCCGTTGGACGTAACCTCCGCGAGTTGACATCTATCCTCTTGTGATAAATCAAGATTGCCGGTTGTTTATGGTAGTCAGTGGATTACTCACGGGGTAGGGCGTACGGCGTCCTGTCCCCTCCCCCCTCTCCCCCCGGAGCCGCGCGTGGTCGGTAGATGGCTGATTGTCTTGTCGGGTGCCCGTCCGGATGTGCTGGAGCGGTGCAAGGGGGAGCGCGCCAGGTTTCACGGCCTGGGCGGCGCCATACTGACCACGGCCTGCGTCGCCGCCATCTCCATGACGTTCGCGCTCGCCTCGGCGCTCAAGCTGTTCGCACCGCTCGCCGTCCTGATCGGCATCGTCTGGGGTGTGGCGATTCTGAGCCTGGACCGGTGGCTCGTCACATCCCTGCCGGCACAAGGGGGACGGCGCTTGTGGCTGGCCCTGCCCCGGGTGCTCCTCGCGTTGCTGCTGGGCGCCGTCATCTCCACGCCGTTGGTCCTGCAGATCTTCAAGCCCGAGATCGATGCCGAGATCGTCGACATCCAGCAGGAGAAAGCCGACGCGTTCACCAGCGCGCAGCAGAGCGGCGAGACCGGCCGGCGCGTAGCCGAACTGCAGAAGTCCGCGGTGGCTCTGCAAGCTGTGATCGCCTCCCGTGGGGAGGTCACGCTCGATCCGGCGGCCGATCCGCGGATCCGGGAACTGCGTAAGTCGCACGACCAGGCTGTGAAGCAGCGGGACACGTTCTACCAGGAATGGCAGTGCCAGCTGTACGTCGGGCCGCCCAAATGCGCGAAGAAGGGGTCCGGGCCTCTTGCGAAGGCGGCGGAGAAGGCGTACAGAACCGCCGACGACCGGGTGAAGGACATCGACCGGCAGATGGCGCTGCGCAGGAAACAACTCGGCGATGGCCAGGAGGCCGGAAAGGCGAGCAGGCTGGCCCAGGCGCAGCAGAATCTGCGCGGCGTACAGACGGAGCTGGGCAAACTGACCAAGCAGCAGGGAGGGCTCAGGGACGGCTTCGCCGCCGAGATCCGGGGATCCGACGGCCTGATGCTGCGACTGGAGGCGCTCGGCAGGGTGTCGCGGGACAACGCGACCCTCAACATGGCCCGGACCTTGCTGTTCCTGTTCATCCTGCTCATCGAGTGTCTGCCGGTCCTCGTCAAGCTGATGCAGCGGCCTGGTAATTACGACATGATCCTGGCCGCGTTGGAGAAGCGGGAGGTCAACGTGGCCATCGACCAGATCTACGAGGCAGACCGGCCACGTCGCGCTTCTTGGCGGGACGGCACGACCCGGCCGTACGTCGCGGACGAACCTCGTACCGGAGTCTTCTACGAACCCGGCATCCCGTATTCACCCCCGCCGGCGGAGCACCCTGAGGACAGGAGCTTCGAGGACGAGGCACTTCGCAACCTCCGAGACAACCGCGCCTCTCGGACAGGCGACGGCCAGCGGACCGAGTACGCCGGACTGAACGATGATTGGTGAGCGCGTCGCCGGTCGGTTCGTCATCGAGGCGCGACTGGGCAGCGGCGGCATGGGACGGGTCTGGCGCGGCCGGGACGGCAAGCTCGACCGCGTGGTGGCGCTCAAACAGGTACGCGCGGACGTCGGGCGCCTGCCGGAGCTGAAGGCGCGGGCAGAGCAGGAGGCACAGGCGCTGGCCCGGATCGACCACCCGGGCATCGTCCGGGTCCATGACGTGCTCGACGCCCCTGACGGCCCATGGATCGTGATGGACTACGTGCCAGGCACCGTGCTCGGCGCGCTGATCGAGAAGAGACCCCTGTCCGAGCGCGACGTGGCGCGGATCGGTGCCCAGGCGCTCGCCGCGCTCGCGGCCGCGCATGCGGTCGGGGTGCTCCACCGCGACGTGAAGCCGGACAACATCCTGATCACCGCTTCCGGCGAGGTCGTCCTGGTGGACTTCGGGATCGCCGCCATCGAGGGCCACGAGCGCATCACCACGCTCGGTCACGTGGTCGGCACCCCGGACTTCATCGCCCCCGAGCGGCTACGAGGCATCCCGATAGACGGAGCGGCCGATCTGTGGTCGCTCGGCGCCACCCTCTACACGGCCCTGGAGGGACGCCCACCCTTCCACCGGAGCACTGAGGAAGCCACCAAGTTCGCGATCCTCGCTCTCCCCCCGGACCCCATGACCCGGGCGGGCGAACTCAAGTCGACGATCAACCGCCTGCTGGTCAAGAGCCCGGCCAACAGGATGACGGCCGATGAACTGGCGCGGCGACTGCAACAGGTCCCCCGGGGCGATCCCGGGACAGGGCCGCGGCGGACGCGGCAAGACTCCGCCACTCGACCACGTCCGCCTCACCGGGCAAACGGAGCCGGAGCGAACGTCGCCGGAGCGAACGGAGCCGGAGCGAACGTCACTGGAGCGAACGGAGCCGGAGCGAACGGCGGCATCCTCGGACGGAACGGCGGTATCCCCGGACGGAGCGGCGGCCGAGGTGGAAACGGCGCTGGAACGGGTGGTGACGGGGCGACGCAACGAGTGCGTCGGGCGCTCGCCGGTGCCGGCGCCGCGGAAAGAGGCTCGATGGTCCTCGCGCTGCCCGCCGCTGAGGCGGCGGTCCTCCTCGCCCAGCAGTGGCAGCTGTTCACGACCGCCGCGGTGGAGGAGCTGTGCCGCCAGGCGACGAAGAGCGCGAAGATCCTGCAAATGTTGCTCCCGCACCGCGTCGGCCGGCTGCTGGACCAGGTACGAGACCCGAACCTGGTGGCCGGGGTCGTACTGGCGATGGAGCCCCACCACCGCGGACGCATGCTCGGTCACATGCACGATCGGCACTCCGCGGCGGCCCTCGAAGCGATGGCCGTCATCGACACCCGGCAGGCCGGTCTCGTCGTCGCCGCGATGCCGGAGGGCCCGGCTGGTCAGGCGTTGAGCCGCCTTCCATCCGCCACGATCGCCGGGTTGCTCGCGCATTGCCCGCCTCCCTGCCGCGACCGCCTGCTGCCCCTGCTGCCGTCCGCGACCCGCGAGGACGTTGCGCGGAGACTCGCCGCCAAGGGATAGCCGCTGTCCGTGGCCGCGCTCGTCGACGGTGGTCCTTATCAACCGCAAATCCGCGCGTCGACACCAAGCTTCTGGCCATGTCCTTCTGGACATGGCCAGAAGGACATGGCCAGCAGTACCGGCGGGCGCCTGCCCTTGGTCAGGCGAGGTTTGGATGCTGGCGACGCGACGGTCTCAGTACAGTGTGGGAGTGGCAGGTGAGCAGCTGAGTGCTCGGGTGGACAGCTGGATCTGGTCGGTGCGCCTGACCAGAACCCGATCGATCGCGTCCGACGCCTGCCGGGGCGGTCACGTCCGGGTCAATGGAGTACGGGTCAAGCCCGCGCACGTCGTCCGGGTCGGTGACGAGGTCCGCCTGCGGCACGAGGGCCACGAACGCATTGTGGTCGTCTCCCGGATCATCACCAAGCGCGTCGGCGCCCCCGTGGCCGCCGAGTGCTACGTCGACAAGAGCCCTCCGCCTCCTCCGCGCGAGGAGGTTGTCACGGTGGCCGTACGAGCTCGTGGCGCGGGCCGTCCCACCAAACGCGAACGCCGCAGCATCGACAAGCTACTCGGACGCCCGACGGCGGAGGGGCGGGGCACCGGGCCCGCCCCGGAGTGAACGGGCATACCGCATCGAACAGGTGGGCGCGGTAGCGAGCTCGTCGGACGCTCCGCTGGCGAGGAGCAATCAGAGGCCGCCTAAAAGATCACGCGATGGCGGTTCATCCTCCACCGGATCCGCGCGGATACCCGTGACGCCCTCCTGCGCAGGGCTCGGTCCACTCGTTACCTTCTGGCGCCCGCGCCCGTCATACGGGCGACTTGCCGTGTACGCCCACGGCCGTCGGACCAACAACGAGATTGGAGACCAGGGTGCTGACGAACATCATGTATGTGACGGTCAATGTCACCGATCAGGACCGCGCGCTGAAGTTCTACACCGACGGGCTCGGTCTGGAGAAGCGCATCGACTACCCGGGCGTTCGCCGAGATCGGCCAGATCCTCGGCAAGTCCGTCGACGCCACCAAGATGATCGCCAGCCGGGCCCGCAGAAAGGTACAGGCAACCGAGCGGCCGACGATCGTTCGACGAGACAACGACAGGTCATCAAAGCCTTCCGCGCGGCCGCGAAACCGCACCTTCCCGAGCAGGGCCCATCTGCCATCTCGGGCGACAGTTGTCCGATCAGCATCCCCACGCCCAGTGGCTGGCTGACCCCCGCCGTTGGCATTGGCCACCGACACGACGCGTGTCCGTGGCGAAGACAGCGCACAGCCAGGTGGCCAAACGAGATCTCTGGCTCTTCTACGCTCTTTACCGAGTGGTCAATAGCAGTCCGCGGAACAGGTGCCCGGGTCGTGCCGGGCGCCTGTTCCGCTGTTCATTGAAAGGCCCTCATGCCTCACCCAACCGACCTGTACGACCTGCTGGTCTCCTTCGATCTCGACAGCGAGGAATACGCCGGCTTCCACCTGTTGTGGGCAGAGGGCCTGGGCGGCAATGAGCTGTGCCGTCGTCTGGGCGGCGACCCGGCCAGCGCGTTCCGGTGCGACATCAACAACCTGGCGCGACCCGAAGCTGAACCGGGCCCCGCTATGTGGGCCGGTACAGCCAACGGCTGGGCACAGGCCTTACTGTTCAACCTTTACCGGTCACCGCTGTCCTTCCTTCAAGAGGTGTCGCGCGACACACGAGCGCTCAGCATCCAGTGCGGCTACGACAACCACCGCCTCGACTGGGCAATCAACGGAGTCGTTGTCACCCTCTTCGCCATCGACTGGCCGACCGAACGTGGAGGCACCGACTCACACGCCCTCGACACGCTCATGGAAGGTCTCGCCTTCCAGCTGGACAACCCAGATGACGACGGGATCGAGGACCCCGTGAACATCCAGGTCAGCGTCACATCCGCCCTCCGGCTGGCAGGCCGAATCACCGGACGCGAGATCGACGCCAAATGGTTGAGCGCCGTGCACAGCAATTACTCACTCAAGTCCAGCTGACACAGAGGGCTTATTGTCGGACTCAATGGCGAGGCCAAACAGTGAGATCACCTTGATGGATCACCGTAACCATGCTCCCAGGGCGGGGCGATAAGGGCTCACCTCGAACTCCGGGCCATGGGACAACTCGCCGCCGCGAACGTCCTCGCCGACGACCGAACCCCGGGGGGACATTACGTCACCCCCACACTTGTACTCGGCCCGTCGTCTTGATCACCGTCTTGCCCTAGCGCCTGGCGGAGTACCTATTGCGGGCCAGCTTGCGGGTCGGCGAAGTCGGCCGGGGACCGGGTCAGGCGGCCGAAGCGGAGGTCGTCGATCAGGGCGGCCAGCCAGCGCTCCTCGGCGACGGCCACCGCGTGCAGATATTCGAGTTCGAGCAGGGTGGCCCGGTGCAGACCCCCTCGGCCTGACCGGTCAGCGCGGTCTGCAGTCCACCACCGACGCCGTGACGGCCGTCGTCCAGTTCGGGGCAGGGCGCGTCCCTGTCGATCGAGAGCGCGATCCAGCTCGCCCGCTGCCTACGCGACCTCCCCTACGCCGAAGCGTTCACCGCCTATGAGGCCGAACGCCGTCCCCGGGTCGAGCGCGTCATCAAGGAAACGACCCGCAAGAACGCCAGCAAGGCGGCGGGGCCAGTCGGCCGCGTCATCAACGCCTACGCCATCCGGATCTTCGGCAAACTGGGCAAACCCGAGTGATGTGCTCTGCGGCAGGAGGACCGCGGCGGCCATACCGCCGCCGAATCATGTGGCCCGCATTCCCCGCTCACCCCGGCACACGGGCTAGGCCGGCTGCGACCCGCTCGACGGCTCAGCGACGATACTTCGCCCGCCTCACCTGAAGCTCGAGCCTCGCAGCGATGATGAGCATGACCTCGGCCAGCAGATTGGGCGCCAGGTCACCGATGAAGCGGTGAGGGCTGTTGAGCCATTCGACCAGCGATCCGGCCGCAACGGCGACGAGCAGCAGATACGTGAGCACCCCGACGAGCCGACTGGACAGCAGACGCGTTGCCCCAGTCACCGTGCGGACGACGACGCGTGGAATAGGCTGCCTGAAGTTGAAGGCTAAGATCTCCTCCATCGCCTGCCAAACGCACGCATAGGTGCGAGTGGAGAGATAGCTACCTGAGGCTTCGTACCTGAACCCGGTCGGAGCGCAGATCTGCTGGACCACATCCAGCATCTTCCGCTGGATCGTGAACCCGTTGAATCTCGTCAGAGGGAACAGCTTGGCACACGATTGGACCAGGTAGATCTGCCAAGGTATCCGGACATAGTCCTGCGCGCCGTACCGGGTGTACTCATGGTTCGCCTCCGACTGGCCGCCGAACGCGGCTGAAAGCGCCGAGAAGAGATCCTTCCAGGAGACCTGCAGCTGCCTCCGCTCCATCTGGGAGTCATAGGCAGTGAGCACGAGAAGCACGAAGCAGCGAACGAAGTCATTGTCACCGCTACTCAGGTACTCGCGAAGATAGCGCCAGTCCTCCGGCCTGATAGGCAGATTATTCGCCGCCAGACAGCGCACGACATGCGCCGTGGCCAGCGGATCCGGCTCTCCGCCTTCGCTACCAACCGCATATCCCGCCGGGTTGGCCAGCGCGCCCTCGAAAGCCCCCTGCACCAGCGTCAACGCCTCGGACTTCAGCGCGATGGCGGGGCTCACGGAGGAGAGGGCGAAGCCGATATCGGCCATCCGAAAAATGTCCGTCTTCTGCAGCCGGATTCTGCGCGCAACCAGGTCCCGGTACACGGCAGAGCTTACCGAGGCCCTTTCCACCTGGCTGCGGTTGACGACGTAATAGATTAACCGCGCCACCTGCTCCTTGACGGCGGGATCCGTTGTGGCCCGACGGGCGAGAATGTGGATCGTGGCCGCAGTGCCGTAGAGCCCGCGCTGTTCGTAGCGAGGATGGTCGAGATACTGCCCCGAAGCCAGGGCGCAGTCCGGCAGCCGCCCGGCCTCGACTTGTAGACGCAACTCGATCCGCCGCTCGATCTCTAACTGAGCGTCCCTCAGGATCTGGCGCGTCAGCAACTAACTCGTCCTTGATTCACACACGCCCGTAGGCGCCTCATCCGTTTGAACAGAATTGCTAGAGGTTTGCGAGAACCGTCTCGATGGGGCCTCTGGCGCTTGGAATGAGATCTAGACCGAGGACCTCGTCTCTCTCGAACCAGCCGTACTTCTCGATGAAATCATCCTCGTCGTTCCGGCTCATGTCCACATCCCCTGTACTCGTCATACAGAGCCGGGCCACGGCGATGACCGTAGGGGCGTCCTGTTCGTTGCCCAGCCGCCATGACCACAGAGCCAGCGGACGCCCAGGCGACACATCCAGCCCAACCTCCTCGCGTACCTCGCGAACAAGCGCGTCATCCGGCGATTCATCAGGCTTCATGCGTCCGCCCGGCAACTCCCATCTCCCTGGCTGGTGCGGGTCATCCTGACCCTTCCTGATCAGAAGCAGTCTTCCTTGCCACTCGATCACGGCTTTCTGTGCGAACTGCACATACATAAGATCCTCCGCAAAACTCTTGGGTGGCCTCGTGGCCTTGAGATCCTCCAGGAAACTCACTCTCCTGAGGTGTACGGCCTCCGCCTCCGGATCGCGGGCGGCCGCGAATTCTGCGCGCATCTCACGATCACGATTCAGAATGTCCTCGTTCTCGCCGGCACTGATTCCGGTCGGCACAGATATATATTCAGCGGCGTAGTCAAATGCGGACATCAGATCACACGTGATGCCCTCGACAGCCGTCACCAGCTCGATATTCGCCGATCTCTTGTACGCGGACACGCGATCGCGCCGAATCGGTCGGTCGAGATTGTTCCACAGCTCGGATATCGATGCAGCCGATCGCGCCTCTTCTCGGCGGTAAAACTCGAGCGCGGTAGGAGACCACCTCAATTCTGCGCGATCGCACAGCGGCGCCAGAGCAGCCTCCGGATCCGTGACCAGATCTTCGTAACGCAAGGTAAGCCAACGGTCTTCGCCGACCATTTCGCGTGCTGTCATGGCCGCTTCCTGGTCCGCCAACCAGCGCAAAGCGATAGCTCTTGGCTCCTTCGGACCTATCGGAGCCCGGGAAAACGAGGCGGCCACGTCGCGTGGATCTCTTACGAGGTGCAGATAAAGAATGGGCAAGCCGGAGTCGATGAGCTGATCAATGAAGTGGACATTCTCCAGACACTTGCTGACCCATAGCTGCTTGCCGAAGTATCGGGCGTGCGCATCGTAAAAGGCTAAAACTGCGTGAGCCAGCGTAGATCCGCCCATCTCTGCTAAAACCGCCCGCCTCCGATCCGGTATACGTGGCCAGGCGAGAGCATTCATATCGACAAGCCGGCCCATGTCCTCAGCCAGGCGCCCCTGGTTCGAGGGCACGTGCAACGAGCCGTACCGGCTGGTCAGGCTTTGGAAGTCCCTCAGCTTGTGCGCCGAAGGCGGCGCGAAGACGCCCGGGAGTGACCCCAACAGCAGGCGAAGCAGGTTGGATCCGGAGCGCTGGGTCCCGACGATCTGGACGCGCCTCATATCGAGCACCTCCGTACGTCCGGCAAGACCTCGCGGAGAATCCCGGCAGCGACCTCCGGAAGCAGCGGGTTGAGGTAGATTCCCAGGCCCAACTCCATGCCACCCGGCCGCTTGAGCGTTCTCTCGTCCTTGTGCAGTGGGACGAGCTCCACCCGCAGGTGGTGTGAGGTGTCGCCCTTGGGGGCCTGCATCACGTTGATCAGATAAGGCGGCATCTCGCCATCGTGGGTCAACCGACACAGTTGCAGGCCGGTGTGCAGGCAGTCGGCCATCGACGTGATCTCCTCGACAGACAGCGACGCGAGATCCGGCCGGTGCACCCTCGGCATAATGATCATCTCGAAGGGCAGCCGCGACCACGGAGGCACCTGAACGAGTGAATGGTTCGTGATCATCACCGTCAGGTCTCGCCTCATGACGGATTCGCACACGGCACACGAATCAGCGGCCGGCGCGAGAGTCAGTCGCCTCGGAACGAAGGGGAGTCCGATGAGCTGACCGTGCGGATGAGCGACTGTCGGACCGAAGTGGTCCCCCACGGACTCGAAAGCGAAGACCGCCTTCACCGAAGGACGGTCAAAAAGGCGTGCGGTCTTGATAGAGATCAGCTCCAGGAACTCCCGGGTGACGTCGGCCGGAAGATCACCTAGCCTCTGGGAATGGGAGTTGCCGTACACAAGCACCCAATGCAGCTGCTCCTGCCCAGGGGAATGCGGCTCTCCCAGGGAAATCATGGGATGCTTGCTCGGCACCAGGCGGGCACCGCTCGCCATTGCCACGTCTTCCCCGCTGGGGCAGAATGGACATTTGGCATTTAAGTCGGCATGGGGGCGGATATCGGCCTGCGGCTCTAGATTGCGGCGGCCTGGCACGCGAAACAGCCACTCATGCTCAACGGGACTCCACATCGCCGTTGGTTCGCTAGACATGCGTCGCCCTCAGCCTTCACGCCTCACGACCAGCCTGCGGCACATTCAGTCCTGAGTGTAGCAACCGACCGGTATGTGTAAAGCGGAACAGAAAATCAACCCCCAGCCTCGCTTGACCTTGGCCCGCCTTGATATGGTCAGCTATGGCCTACCTGATCAAGGACCAAGCGGCAGGCATTCAGGGCATCGACGACCTCATCGCATCGAATAGGACACCAGTCTCATCGATCGACGATGTCGACCAGTTGCAACTGTGGAATGGGCATCATCGTAAATACTGGAACAACGATGAACGAATGAGCCCAACTCCGCTCGCCCGCCTCCTCGCCGACAGCATTGGCCGCGGCCAGCGGATTCTCGAGCTGGGGTGTGGCAGCGGGAGAGATGCCGTCTTCCTGCAGGAACAGGGACACACGGTCACGGCGACAGACTTCTCAGAGTTCGCCATCGATGAGAACATACGCTTTCAGGGAGAGTCCGGAGTCAGCTTTTTCGTCCAAGACCTGCAAGCGCCCCTGGCTTTTCCGGACAGCGCTTTTGACGCGGTCTACGCACGACTTTCCTTGCATTACTTCTCTGACACGGTCACCCGGGACATCTTCCGCGAGATACACCGTGTGCTACGCCCGGACGGAAGAATTCTGTTCACCTGCAGGTCTACCGACGACCCGCTCTACGGCGAAGGCGATGAGCTCGGCCCTGACCTCTTTCGAAGCGAGGGCCAGGTCAGGCATTTCTTCAGCGAAGAATACACCCGGCGCGTCTTGGCCGAGGAGAGCTTCACGATTGACAGCCTTATGCTACGCGACGAGCTCATCTACAATCATCGCGCCAGCGTCGTGCAAGGCTTCGCACACCGCTCGCAAGGCTAAGAACGTAGTTTTTTCCGGGCATTGAGCAATTGGTCCCGGACCGAGAGGGTATCGGCCCAACGAACGGAATCACGCCAGTTCCATACAGCCTTGGACCCGGCCACTTGGGAGACCAAACGTCGGAGGTATTGCGTGACGCAGGCGGGGGCGTGCGCTCCATAAGCCGGACCCGCGTCCCGGCCGAACATGAGGTAGGCACGGCCGGCCAGGCTTTCGAGCGCGTCCTCATATGAAGTGAACGACTCGACATTCGGGTAGTCGTGAGCGACGAGTGGGAAGATGTCGACGCCTCCCGGGACCAAGTGCAGGTGGGCGTGGTCGATGCACGCTCCCGCATGCCGCGCGAAACTCTCCGCGCCATGCTCGAAGTAGGTGATCGGACCGTACACATCCCTGAGTTTCGATTCAGCGTCACGCTTGACCACTTGGAGTTCGTCGCGTTCGGCTTTCGAGAGGCCCGCAAGTGAGGGCACATGGCGATCGGTGATGATGAGCACGTGACCTTCCGCGAGCGGCGCGGTGTCGAGAACGACTGAGAACGATTCGCTTCGGAAGATGACCTCATCGCCATTTTCAGCGTGAAACAAATGCTCCCAAACGGGCGATCGCCCCTCCGCCGACAGGACGCAGAAAGGGCAATCGAGAGTCCTGTTATAGATGACCATGTGACACCACCCTAAATGAGGATATCGGCCGTCCGACTTCGATCTTCACTTGTCGATAGTTACTCTGATACGGGGCGATGCGATCTCAGGAATAGTACTCGGATTGCCACCTTGAGATGGCTCGGGGGCTATATTTATCACTTCCCCGGCAGCTGAATTGCGACGGCGCACATGATGGCAACGCCGTCGGACGGCGATGGCCTGATGTCGGCCAAGGCCGCTATCAGGCCGTCCACAAGGATAAATAAGGGGCCACAGCACTTCGGGTAAGCATTCACGTCGTCCGCACGGGGCAGGGCCGAAGCGTTCTCATGTGGTAAGACCGTGAGCTGGGCGTGTGTGATCCGCAGCCTGCCTGGAGGGGCAGGGCGCGCATCACTCTTTCGATCGCGTCCAACGCCTGCCGGGGCGGACACATCCGGGTCAACGGAGTACGGGTCAAACCCTCACGCGCCGTCCGGGTCGGTGACGAGGTCCGACTGCGGCACGAGGGCCACGAACGGATAGTGGCCGTCTCCCGGATCATCACCGAGCGCGTCGGCGCCACTGCGGCCCGCCCCGGAAGGCTGCCGGCGCCGTCACCGCAAGCGACCGAGACCAGGCATGGATGAAACCCGCACGGTGCGGGCGTTGAACCCGTCGCACACGAGTCGGCCGACCTAGGGACGGATGACATGCCTCTTGAAGGTGAGTACGAACCCAGCACCGCGCAGTGGGTGCGTGAGCAAGTGGAGCTGTACGAGAGCTCCGGCGGTACCAAGGGCACGACCTTGATGGACACGGGATTGCCCGTCGTTGTGCTGACCAACCTGGGTGCCCAGAGCGGCAAGATCCGCAAGACACCACTGATGCGTGTCGAACATGAAGGCCGATACGCCGTGGTCGCCTCGCAGGGCGGCGCTCCCAAGCACCCCGTCTGGTACTTCAACCTCAAGGCCGAGCCCCGTGTGGAGCTTCAGGACGGCCCGGTCAAGCAGGACATGAGGGCCCGTGAAGTGACTGGCACGGAGAGGGCCGAGTGGTGGCAGCGTGCGGTGGCGGCGTATCCGCCGTATGCCGACTACCAGGAGAAGACGGATCGGGAGATCCCGGTGTTCGTGCTGGAGCCGGTCGAAGTCTGACCGCCGGGAAAGCCTGCCCCACTGGACGCCTGCCACCGCGTCCACCAGCAGCTGTGAGTCCCGCCGCGCTCGCCCTCGCGGCGGGACTCCTGCCTGCCTCTTGCGGCGGGCTCTCACGGGCGACGCCACATTGGTGATCGCGCTGTTCGGCGCCCTTTGATTAACTGGGTACAAGCCTGGACCGGCTAATTGACGCTGCGTCCGGTGGCACGCCAGTCCAGCCCGTGCTCGAGGGCCAGAGGGAGGCCCAGCATCCACGCGGCTGTCGGTCCCCGGACATATCGTGATCCAATGGCTTTATCCGATCTCGATCGCGCGATGGTCCTGGCGGCTATCGAGGAGTACGACCAGCTGAGTCGCGACGCCTTCCTGGAGCTGTACGGCTACCGAGGAGCACGCGAGTACTTCATCATCCGCAACGGCCGCCGCTACGACTCCAAGGCCATCGCCGGCGTGGCACACCGCGGTGTCGACGGGCATCCGCTTCGCGCTTCGGAGTTCTCCGGAGGGGCCGCAACGGTCGGCAGGGTCCTTGGCCACCTCGGGTTCCTCGTCACTTCGCGCGAAGACGCGTCGCCTGCTGCGGCATTCCTCGAAATGATCAGAAATCTCGACACCGCAGTCTCGAACGGCCGCCCCAAACGGCACCAGCCGCTCACCTTGCTGTGGGCCCTCGGCCGCGCCGCACACCGAGCGGCACGCCTTGTTCCTTGGGATGCCACACGGGCCGAGATCAGCGCACTCATCAGAGAGTTCGGCCTGCCGGGCGACCGGCCCACTCCTGAATACCCGGTCTTGAAGCTCACGGACTTCGGGCTATGGACGCTGCCCGACCACCCGGAACCGCCTCGCCCCAGCGGCAGCCCACCTCTGGGGTGGATGAGCCAAAACCAGCCGGTCTCTGGACTACGCGAGTGGGTGTACGACCTGGTGACGGAGGACCAGGCGGTACGGTCTCAAGCGAGCGCGTACCTCTTGAGCACGTACTTCCCAGACGTGGATCAGAACGCGCTGCTCGTACGCGTCGGTCTGAGCGACCTCGACAATAAGCCGCTCCCGCCGCACGACGATGTCCGTACACCGGAACGCCGCCCGACCACGGTCAAGCGGATCGTCCGGGACAGTGCGCTCTCACTGCTGATTAAGACTCTGCACGATCACACCTGCCAGATGTGCGGAGTCCGGCTGCTGCTCCCTAACGGCCCGTACGCCGAGGGTGCGCATATCCGGCCGCTCGGCAGCCCGCATGACGGGTACGACGTGACAGGCAATCTCCTCTGTCTCTGCCCCAACCACCACGTGCTCTTCGATCAGGGCGCAATCATCGTCAAGGACGACCTCACGGTGATCAACCGGATCACCGGCGAGTCGCGGGGGTTCTTGCGCACCGTTCCCGGTCACGACGTCGATCCGCGGTATCTGACGTACCACCGCAATTTGTACTGACTCATAACGCGTGCTCAGCCTGCGATCGAAACTGTCGGATCTCTCAGCGATGATCCCCCTGCGACGAACTCAACAGTCGCGGCCGAGGTGAGACACGAACATAAGCTGGCCTCGCCCGAGAGGATCAACGCCCACATGCGTTCGGCCACCTGGCGGCGCCACGGGCCGGCGTATGACTCACGAGGAGACGATCCTTGGTCCTTACGACGGATTCGATAGTTGCCGCCGCAAGCCAGGAGCTCGTAAACGACGGTGCTGCATGAGCAGGTGTATTCGAGGATCCGGCAGCGGGACGGGTTGTCCGTGGTCCACTCCAGAAGGGTCTTCGGACCGCCTGTCCGGTGGGGTGGGTGCGGAGTAAGTCCAGGGCACGGCCATGCCTTCGTCACCAGACCTGTGGGTGGGGCCAAGACGCCAGCCGCTCGCTTCGCGTCCGTCATGGCCTCAATGCACCTCATCCAGCGCTCCAGGCTGCTGCCTGATCTTCAGCCGGGCCCAGACGATCTTCCCGCCCGTGCTCAGCCATCGATAGCCCCACTCCGCGGCTGTCTTGTCGACCACCTGCAGCCCTCGTCCGCCCACCTCCGAGGCGCTGGGATGGCCGATTCGCGGCGGCTTAAGGCTGGGATCCCACACCTCTATGACCACGTCATCGGCTGTGCGGTGGAGGGCGATCCACACGTGTCGATCACATCCGGCGAGTATCCCGAGCATCTCGATTTCTGCTTCACGAGCTACTTCGCTTAGCTCGACCGCTTTTATGCCATTGGTCATCAGCTCACTGCCGATGAGCCTGGCATCGTCGATCAGCTCCTCGCACCCCCACCTCTCCAGCACCAGCGCGACATATCTGCGCGCGATCGACACAGATACCGGAAAAGCTGGCAGCTCAATGCAGTCGTGTAGATTTGCCCCCTTCTTTGCTTCCCCGTTCTTATCGTGCCCTCGAAGACGGCCGCCTGAATCCGCGCTCGCTGAGGCCAGCGACGACTGCATGTCACGTTCATGGCCCGCACCGCCTTCCGCCTGCCGATCAGGCTCCGGATGTACGAGCCGGGCGACTTCTCTACGAGCCGAGTAATACGCGTCCATCTCGCCGACCACCTCCGCATGGGACTGGAAATCCATTCAGCGCACGCGACGGAAGCCCCGTCTTTCGTTGCTGCGTGGACCCAAGCATGAGCAATATCAGCGAACAGCAGAGCCTCCACCTCACGAAACTGGACGACAAAAGGAGGCGCAAAGCCTGTATTATCTGTCACGCACCTGTCGTTCTATTACTGCAGCCCGGGATATTCCATGGGCGACTGGCATGATGATCGGGGGCAGGGTGGATACCGACAACAGCGATCAGGTCTCCCCGCGGGCGCGCTTCGCCTCCGACCTGGAGCGCTTCCGGAAGAAAGCGAAGCTGTCTCAAATATCACTAAGCGTCCGGATGCGATGTCATACCTCTCTCATCAGCCATGTCGAACGAGGGCGCCGGACGCCGACACTGGAGTTCGCCGAAGCGGCCGATCAGGCTCTCGACCTTGACGGGCATTTCGCAAAGCTATATAGGCAAATAACCCATTCACCCGCCCTCGGTTGGTTTGCACGCTGGGTGGAGGAGATAGAGCCGCAGGCGGTCATCCTTCAGTCGTGGGATCCGCTCCTGGTACCCGGACTACTCCAGACCCCGGAGTACGCCCGAGCGATCTTCTCCACGACGTCCCCTCCCGACCGGGCGGAGGAACGGGTTCAGGCTCGTACGCGACGCATGCAGATCTTCGACAGTCCCACCCCGCCGGTCTTCCTGGCATTGATCGAAGACAGCGTGCTGCATCGTCCGATCGGAGGGCCAGAGATCCTCTTGAACCAGCTTCGCCACTTGCAAGAGCTCTCCCGGCATCCACGAATCACTGTCCAGCTAGTGCCTACCGCTGCTGGTTGCGTATCTGGCACGATGAGCGCGTTCGCGCTGGCGCGTCTACGCGACGGCTCTGAGGTTGTCTCAGCCGACTCGGTCCTGTCTGGCCAAGTCACTGGCGATCACGATGCAGTCGCGCAACTCAAGGTGAGATATGACAACATCAGAGCGGACGCACTCCCACATACAGTGTCGCAACAGGCCATAGAGGATGCGATAAAGAAATGGGCGAACTGAACCTTGACAAGGCGGAGTGGCGCAAGTCGACTGCCAGCGGCGACAACGGCCAATGCGTTGAAGTGGCAACCAATCTGCCCAACGTAGTAGCGGTGCGCGACAGCAAGAACCCCACCGGGCCTTCCTTGATCTTCACGCGCGATGAGTGGGCGGCGTTCCTGCATGGAGCGGTCGAGGGCGAGTTCAACGTCTGACCCTTAGGAAGCTCTCGGCGCCATCCCCTGTCAGTGCCGGCACCGGCTGGATGGACGATCTGGAGCGCGACGGCCGCATCAGCAACAGGCCGTCGCGCTCCTTACGCGTACGTCAGGCACCTTGCGTCGGACTGCTCATTTGTCTGGTGGGTAGCCGTCAGGTTGGCACTTGAACATCTCGGCGAACCGCCGCTGGGCGATTTGCATGAGCTGAATGAGGTCGTGGTCCTGGTCTCGTGCGGGGTTCCGTTTGACGGTGATTGCGATGAGCGAGTTTTTGGATCCACAGCGAAACCAGGCTTCCACCGTCCGGTACGGATTGAGCCGGACCTCGAAGTCAGCGATCAATCCCTTGCCCAGTTCTCTGGGCAGTTCGGCCGGATTGCTCTTCTGCGCCCAGTCGAGGTATTGCTCGATGGTCCTCCGGGAGCGTGAGACGTCGTAACTTGTGAAGAAGAGGCTCTGCTTTTCATTCGAGATGCCGCAGTCATACCCGACAGGATCGCGTTTGGCCTCACCCGCCTTGTAGGGACCGGTGTGGTCCGTCAGATCGGCCGATGAGCGGTGGCGTAAACCCACGCGGGCACCAGAGCGTCAGATGGGGCGACTAGAGATCGCTGTCGTTGCTCATCGCTGAAGTGACGCAAGCATCACGATGGCAGGTCAGAGGGCCGTTCCACACCCAGCACGGGAGCGCACTATATGGCAGGTAACTCGAAGGCCGCCGGATGCCTCACACTCTTTGCGATCCTGGCCGTCGTGGGCGGTTGCATGCGGCTGTTCGGCTACGAAACCGAATCCGAAAAAGCTGCAGCCATAGCCGAGACCGCGCGAGCAGCCGGCCTGCCGGATCTGGTCGGCAAGTCCCTCACCGAGGCTCAGAACACCGCCCGGACGATGGACATCCGCTTGGACGACGAGGGCATCGGCATGATCAGCTCCTGTCACGACAAGACCGACTGCATCATATTCCGGATGTCTCCCAAACCGGGCGCCGTGGTGGAAAAGTTCGGAGAAGCGTCGGTCACGTGGGCGACCAGCGAGGAGCGAACCTGGTACAACAAGCATCGAAAGATGCCGAAAGTGGTGGGCTGGTCAGAGGAGAAGGCGGAGCGCTTCTTCGAGCCCGTTGAAGCAGCAGTCGACGATACGGCCACACGGGAGAGCCGAAAGGTGCCCGCCGGGAAGCATTTGGTGCTAGCGCAGTCCCCGAAAGCCGGAAAGCCGTTGAAACTGGGTCAGAAGATCAAGCTCGTGATCGGCTACAACTACGAGTCGTCCACCAGCACTGGGGACATGAGATACGGCAACACGGATATTGACGTACACGTCGGCGACGGAGGCGAATCGCGATTCTGCAGCCGACGCTGGTGGTGCTAACGGGCCGCTCTCCGTCGTCGGGCAGCGCCCACGATCAGCACCGTAGCCTGCGCGCCCCACAGTGACGATGCCGCCGGAGCAACTGACCGCTAGGAGATGTGGAAGGGTTAACCAGAGCTGGTGTCGCGGAGTGGACCGTATGCCTTGAGCAGTTTCTTGAGCTCGAGCTTGGTAGCGCTGAACGGGACAGGGCGGTTGCCTTGTCCCTGAAAGTGGCCGAGGGCTTACAGGAGGGGCGGCTTGTGTGGTGCGCGCTCGCCACCTCTGGTCCAACACCGTGCCGGCTCTCCGGAGTGCATCGACTGGCTCGACCAGTCGGTCATGCTCCGCCGCGGCAACGGGGGACCGGACTGGCAACCGCTGGCCAACTTCACCCTGTACGTCGCCCATACTCCGCTGGCGATGGAGAACTACCTCAAGGCCCGAGTTGCGGAAGAGGGGGCAGCCAGTCGAATCGAGCGTGCCACCAATGCCGCTTCAGTAGTTCCACTCGACGAAGCTCCGAGCGTCCCTTATCGTCACATTGATCCCACAGATAGTCGTCCACAGAGATCCAGGGTTTCCGGATGATGGCGACACAGGAACAGATCAGCGCCGCTCGGCGCACGATCGAGCAGTTACGCGACCAGCATGCCAATGACCTGCGTAAGCTCATCGGTCTGCTCCAAAGCGGCGCGATGAAGGGCAAGGCAGCGGACAAGCTTGTCGAGGACTGCCAAGCCTGGGAGGCCGCCTACAAAGGCGTCTTTCACCGGGCACTCGCATTGCTCGAATCCACACCCGTGACCCCCGGCTCCGCCGAGTCGCCCACCGACCTCCTAGGACGCGGGCGGGGACAACTTCCCTTTCGCACCGATCCCGGGGCGCCTCGCTGATGAGCCCGCATCCGACACGCATCGGTATAGACCCGGCGCTGATGAATCAGCTGATCAACGAGATTCGGCGACTAAAGCAGTCGTGGCCTGAGATCGACAACCAGATCGGCAGCGCCTTGCGCGCAGCCGACACGAGCATGTACGGACCAGGCATGTTAAGGGACATCAGCTTCCAGATCGGTGAGCGAATTCCCGATTTACAGCGACGCCTGGACCTCATCATCGCGACCCAGAAGATCGGACTCGACAAGGGTGTGGTTTGGGCGGATGAGTCGCTCTGGGTGTCGATCTCACCCACCAGCGGTGCGGCAGCGGCTAAGCAGGTAGCCGACGAGTTGCGCGCCGCGCGACAAAACTTCCCCTTCCTACAGCGGCCTCTCAGCGCCAGGACGCTCGATGCGCTGGAGAAGCATCAGCATGATCCGTACTTTGCCATCGCGTTCGCTAAAGAGATGCCACCTGAGGAGCTCAAAGAGCTCCTCAGAGACCTCGATCAGTCTCAAGCAACCATGCTCATCGGCAAGGATGACAAAGGGCCTGAGTCTGACGCACAGCGACTTCTGAGCACTCTCGGAACCATACTAGGAACGGCGTCGCGCGGAGTCGGCGACATGAGGTTGCCAAAGGGCTACGGCGACCAGTTGATCAGCAACAAGGATGTTCGAGACAGCTCCACCGTGAACGAACTGCTGAGACACGGCACCTTCGATGACGCATTTCTGCGCGACCTGGCGAACAAGGTATATGACAACACGCAGAAGAGCCCTGGTGATCGAGGAGACATAATAGGGTTTGGCTCAGGCCTGGCAGCGGCTCTGGCCAACAATCCTAGGGTTGCGCAAGATTTCTTCGCCGACCAAGCGCGAAAACCGCTCGCTTTCTTGATGCGGAACAACCGTTGGGATGACGGCGGCCGAGAGATGGGACGAGCAATCGAAGCCGCCACTACCACGTATCAGGACCATGCTGAACCTCCGGAAAGTTCTCGAGGGTACAAGTCAGCCTTGATCGCCTCATGGGCAGTGCACTTCTGGGCCGACAACAAAGCTCAGTGGGCGCTTCCAAAGACGCAACTCAGCGCAGCACGCGTCCTGTCCGCCTACATCAGCGACGTTAATCGAATCCCCGGAAGCAGCCCCAAAGAAACCATGGGCGTTACACCCCTGGCTGACTCGGATCCAAATCTGCCGGGCCAGCAGCCGTACGGCGCCCAGTTCGAACGCAAGGCTCTCCAAGATATGATGACGTGGGCATTTGGTGACCCCCAGGCGCTCAAGACGGTCACCGAAGCTCACGGCAGATACAGCCTGAAGGTTGTAGACACACAAGCAAACCAAATTGAAGAGGCAAGCACCAAAGCATTCAAAGAGTGGCAGAGAAGCCATCCGAACGCCACCAAGTCCGAGCTTGTCGAAGAGTGGCAGAAAACTCTCGAAGCGGGCATGGTCAGCGCCACAGCCGAAGAATTCAAGGCCAAGGTTTTCAATCTGAGCAGGTCCCTCTACCTCGTAGTAGACGCAGGCAACCTTTCCGACATTAATAAGGCAGATCGGAAGGACGAATCCTACGAGGCGTTTAGTGACGCGATCATAAATACGACAAAGATGGTCCTCACGCCCGCCGGAGACGAAGTCGTTGCGGGATACGAGGGCATGCAGGACAGCCTTGATGACGCCTTCAAGTTCGAGGAAGGCAAGAAAGCACGAGCCCAAGCCGGATCTACACTGATCGAAAGTCAGAACTTGTTCAAAGATCTTGTCGCGGGCGCAATGCTACGACACGGGCTGTTCGGCGAGGGTTCAACCCCGGGCGGCACACACCCGCACGCCTTCCGCAACTACGCCAAAGATTCACCGGGAGACTTCCTCAGCAAGGACGGACAGCTCAAGCCGCGGAGCACCATGGACGCCACAGAGGATTTCGCATATACAGAATGGCTAGGGCAATCGAAAGCGTCGCGGATCTTCAACGGCATCGATTCCTCGGTCCGAAGCGGATTCACTCCCCCAGGGTCGCCACCAGATCCGAAGGCGGACGAATGAGCAGTCGCGTCTTGCTGTCAGCCGCTCTCGCCGCTCTCCTGCTCACGGCTGGCTGCTCATCCCCTCCCGTACAACAGGATCGGCGTCCGTTGGGCAACGTAACCGCCGAGCCTCGTGAATGTGGCCTCATCTCCCGCGATGCCATTGCTCGCGCCACAGGCTTACATGACTTCTATGCGGATGGCACGGACTCGATAGCGCACTTCGCGTACTGCCAAGTGACGAGAGCGCCGGACGCTTCAGAGCCCGCATGGATGTTGATAGAGCTGCGAGCTCCGATGGCTACGTCCATCCAGAGCCTCGAAGCCACCAAGGCAAGCGACAAGGGAGTGTCTCTGCCGAACGGCCTCGGGCCTGGGTTCAGCGCCTTGATCAAGGATGAGGAGGGGACCCCGGTGGGCGCCTACGCGCTTGCCTGGGTGCCTGATGGATCCAAACTGCTTTCCGTCAAGATCGCACGAGGCGCGCCTGGTCGGGACATTCGCGCCGACGCCGTCGAGTTCGCCAAGCAACTCAAGCCCTTCCTCCTCTCCTCCTCGTCAGGCTGACTCCCAGCAGTCTGAGTGCCGCATCTTCCGCTGACCGCGCGCAAACGTGGGGTGAGACATTCGTCGACCTGCACCGCGCTGGCAACGGGCTGTTTCATCGTCGCTTCTGCACCGACCAGGCCGCGCCTGAGGAGATCGCCCGGTAGGTGATGGACGCCATGCTCGAAGAGCAGGTGCCGCTGCTGGGTCACTGCGCTTGACCAGTCAAGATCTGCACCCACAGATCCCTGGCATCTCGGGCCGACAGCCAGGCACTCTCCACGGCTTCTGATGGGCCCTCGCCGGAGATGCGCCGGACGAACCAGAGCCCGCCCGACGTACACAGCTCGAAGATCAGGCGCTGACAGCTGCACGTGTGCTCGCGCACCCGTATCCGATTCGCCCGTGGCCGGCTCTGCTCCCAGCCCACCGGCTCGGCCTGCACATGCGGAGCTGCTATGTGCAACCCGTGGTAGTCGGCCAGGAGCGTCCAGGTGACCACGACATCACCGCCCGGCGCACTGGTCGTGGAGCAGCGCCACAAACGTCGCCGCATCATCGGCGCTCACCGTCTGGTGAAGGCCCGCATCGATCTGCGCGTTGCGGAGCCGGACACCGCGCCTGGTGGCATAGAACACGCCCGCGTCACTGCTGAAGAGCGACCAGGCCGGAAACGCCGCGCGAAGTACGTCGAGGTCATAGGTGCGCATCGCCATGGCTTCACTCTAACCAGCCCTGTACAAGCCTGTCCATGCCATGACAAGACATGGGTTGGAACGAGGTGTATGTGCAGGTATTCCTATGGTTAGAGAGTGATTGAGTTCGAGCCCGATCGCTTCAGGTGGGAGCAGATCGCCGACACCCTCCGCCGGCGAATCAGCGACGGCACCTACCGGCCCAAGCACCTACTGTCGGAAGTGCAACTCATGCAGGAGTTCGGCGTGGCCCGCGGCACTCTCCGCAAGGCCATGCAGCGATTGCGCGACGAGAAACTCATCTACACGATCCCCAACCTGGGCAGCTTCGTCGGCCAGCGCAGCGAACCAAGTAACGAGAATCCCACGGCCGGCCAGCCTTCCGCCGAGTAGCCTCCAAGGCGTGACCCGGCGGATGAACTTCTACGTCAACCCCGTAGGGTCACCCCCACCGAACAGCCACGTGCCCTTGAGTCGTCACTCACGTCCTAGCCCTGCTCGCCGGGCACACCAACCAAATCGTCACCCTGGACACCCAGGACCGCGCTCCCTACGCGCCACCGGGGCAAGATCGACACCCGATCCGCTATCTGACCGGTGCTGGGCTCGACATCACCGGTGCTCGCTGGGCCTGGCCGGAGCCCAAGCCGTCCTGAAACCTCGCGCTCTGATCGCTAATGGCGATCTCGCCGTCTACTGGCGCTATCACCTCACCCAAGGAGCGCCACGCGGACCGTGATAGTCGAATTGCGGGGGCAGGCAGCTCATGATCTCACCGCCATCCGAGTCTGATCCTTGAGCAACGACACGAAGGTCTTCGCGTCGTCCGCACTCACGGTCTGCCGCAGGCCCTTGTCGATATCGGCATCCCTGAGGCGGACACCGCGCAGGGTCGCGGTAGAACACGCCCGCGTCGCTACAGAACAGCGACCAGGCCGGGAACGCCGCACGAAGAACATCAAGGTCGTAGGGCTCGTGTGAAGCCTCTTCAGGCGACATGCGACGACCGTAGAAGCCGTAGCGTAAGCGAAGGGACACACTCTGTATCCCTTCGCTCCTGTCAGATCATCAGGCCGATATGGTCCGCGAGTTCCCGTGCCTGCGGCCGCAGCATGGCCGGCCCCGTCTCGCACAAGTCGAGGGTCATGCGGCGCGCGTAGCCGTTGTAGCGGATGGTCTCCGGTGCGGCTTGGTGCGCGAGCTGCAGCGTACCGAGGACCGCCGCGTGGTCTCGCTGCAGCAAGTGGGCGCGGGCCACCTCGATCAGATGCCGGCCGCGTCGCGGACGAGACGGAATAGGTACGGATTCGGCGTGGTCGCTCTGCCGCGCCGACTCCCCACCCTGATGGAGCTCAACCGCGATGGTGACGGCGTGCGGACGCATGATCACCCGCGAGAACGAGGTCCACGGCTGGTAATAATCGTCAGGAAGCCGATCCGCGACCCGGGCCGCCTCATCCCAATGCCGCCACGCATCACCGATGTCGCCGGTACGCGCCGCGGTGAACGCCAGCTCGAACAACAACGCCCCCCACATGGCGAGCAGGTCCGTGTCCGGGTCGTCCATGTGCGACTCGATGGCCGCCATTCCCTGCCTGTTGATCTCATGCGCGGCGTCGAAGTCGGCGGCCTCCCGATGCACCTGAACGAGGAACCACACCGCACACGACAACGCCAGCGGATCCTCTGACTCCCGCGCGGCGGCCAGTGCCCGGTCGGCCACCCGCCACAGCAGGTCCGGCGCCGGCTGGTAAGCGACGAACATCTGAGTCAGACCATAGGTCTCCGCGAGCAGCGCCTGGGCAGTGCGCCGGTGCTCGCCTCGGTACATCCAGGCGGCCAGCTGGGCATCGCGAATCAGGTCGGGCAGCAGATCACCGAGGGCAGTACGGTGATCGGGAGAGGCATGCCTGATCCGCCACGCCGCATCGAGTCGTGCCCGAAGGCTGGTGAGCGGCTGCACGGTGCCGCGCGGCTGGATCGGTACGGCGTTGATGGCCCCTCGGACAGCGTTCAGCGCCGGATGGCCGGAACCGGTGAACATCCGCACAGGTATGGACTGGTCCCCAGTGAGCTCGCTTAGGTCGCGAACGCACAAGGCCTCAGCGAGTTGCAGCAGGATCGGCAGCCTGGGATTCTGCTGACGGCGGCCGTGCTCGACGGCCTTCAGCCAACTCTCGGACTTGCCGACCAGGCCGGCGAGGACTTCACGGGTCATGCCGCGACGCTCACGCAGGTATTGAATGCGCTGGCCGATAGTGCGTATCGGTGCACTGGAGCCGTTGGGGTCGTCGTCCACAGCCTGCCTCCCGAAAGATGACATCCTCAGGCTACGATGCGCCTTCCTTTGCCTGCCAGCGAACGACTGACGTGCATGTCCCGGAACAGAGCAACAGGGGACCGGACAAGATCGATGATCGATGTCTACCTTCAGTTGATGTTCGACGGTTTGACATCGGCTGATGCTTTACACCGTGCCTAGATCTCGTAGTCGATGTGGCCGCTGGCTCGCAGCCAGTTGACCTCCTTGACGATGATGCGGGGGTGCACCGACAACAGCTCACCCTCGAATAGCACCCGTAGCTGGGCGTTCTCCAGGACGACGGTGACGGCCTTGCCCCGGTACACCTGGCCGACCTGGACCTTGCAGTCGGTGATTTTGAGGCTGCCGTTGCTGGACACCACTCGCTTCACCTGCGGAAAGGCCTCAGGGGCGACCGGGGCTTGCCCGCCAAGCAGACGCCGTGCAGCCAGCCACGCTGGGCCGGAGCCAGCGGGCTCGCTTTGGTACGCACCAGCGTGGCGGCCTGGCGGAGGTCGCGTACGGCAGCCAAGCGGCAACCGAGAGGGCCTTGCGCGAGCGGCCTCGACCGAGACCACGTACTCGTTCATGAATCCGATTCACAGCTAATTATGTATAGACTCGTGAAATCAGATCGGTTACCGTGATCTGCGTGGCTGCTGTGACAGGGGGCGGCTGCCTATCCTGAGCATGTAGTGACAGGCCGATCTCTTCATTGACAAGGTAGGTAGGCGTGGATCCCTTGGACCGCTCCGATCCCAAGCGGGTCGGTGTCATCACCCTGCTTGGAAGGCTAGGGTTTGGCGGGATGGGACGCGTCTTCTATGGCGTCACCGAAAACAGCGAGGCCGTGGCGGTCAAGGTCATCCGCGAGGATCTGGTGACCAGGACCGAGGTCCGCGCCCGCTTCGCCCGTGAGACAGATGCGCTGCGCACGGTCCAGGGTCCACATATCGCCGCGCTGGTGGACGCTTCGGACGCGGATGAGGAACAACCGTGGCTCGCGGTCGAGTTCATTCGCGGCTTAACGTTGAAAGAGTTCGTTGAGAGCCGTGGCCCCCTTGAGGACACCGACGCTGCAGCATTGGGCGTCACGCTGGCGGGGGCGCTCAAGGACATCCACACCGCGGGGCTCCTCCACCGCGACCTCAAGCCGGCCAACGTCCTGCTCGGCCGGGACGGACCCAAGGTTATCGACCTGGGCCTCGTCGCATTCGCCGAAGGCCCCACAGACCTAACCACGACTGAGTCCACGATCGGCACGCCCGCGTGCATGTCGCCCGAACAGGCCAATACCCCGAAGCAGCTCACTGCAGCCGCCGATGTCTACTCTCTCGGCGCGACCCTGCTGTTCGCCATGACCAAGCACTACCCCTACAGCGGCAAGACGGTCGCGGCAATGTTCATGAACATCATGAGCGCCGACATACTGCCGGATCTCGATGGCCTGTCTGACACCGCCAAGCCACTGATCGAGAAGATGCTCGCGCATGATCCGGGCGCTCGGCCGACCGTCTCGCAGACGCACGACTGGCTGAAGGAGCTCTGCGGCCCGGCTGCACTGAAGCGGCTGGTCGAAGCGACCTACGTCGAACGGGATACCGACCCCGAAGAGGTAAGTCCACCGCCGAGGCCGCCCAGGAAAGACTTGTCCGAAGTTGTGATACCAGGCTCGGTCGTCGCCAGGCTGGCAGATCGCCTGCGCGCCGCCTACTCCGCCAACGCCATCCTCTAGGAGCAACCCAGTGACCGAGACCTCCTACCCGCCCGGCGCTCGGATCGAAGTCCGGGACGCCGAGTGGATCGTCCGTACCTGCGCGAAGACCGCGCATGACGGATACAGGATCACGGCGGTCGGCGCGTCGGAGTTCGTCAGAGACGAGGACGCGGTCTTCTTTACCGAGATCGAAGAGATCAGCCTGCTCAGGCCTGAGGAGACCGTCCTGGAGCAGGATGAGACCTCCCGTTTCGCCAAGAGCCGCCTGTTCTTGGAGGCCATACTCAGGAGAACGCCTCTCCCGCAGACGGAGAAGGGCCTGGCGCTAGGTGACCGGTTCCTACTCGACCCACTGCCCTACCAGCAGCGTCCTGCCGAGTTGGCCCTCAAGGGGCTGCGCCCGCGCATTCTGATCGCCGACGTGGTGGGCCTGGGCAAGACCCTGGAGATCGGCTTGGTTTTGGCCGAGCTGATTAAGCGTGGGCGCGGCGAGCGCATCCTGGTCGTCACTCCGCAGCAGGTTCTGGAGCAGTTCCAGCATGAGCTGTGGACTCGCTTCGCCATCCCGCTGATCCGCCTGGACTCGGTCGGCGTCGAGCGCATCCAGCGGGACATCCCCGCCGGGCGCAACCCGTTCACGTACTACAAGCGGATCATCGTCTCCATCGACACGCTGAAGAACGCGGGAAAGTACGGCCAGCACCTGGAGAAGCTGCACTGGGATGCGGTTGTCATCGACGAGTCGCACAACCTGATGGGCGAGACCACCGCCCGCAACAAGCTGGCCAAGCTGCTGGCCCGCCAGACCGACGCGCTGCTGCTGGCCAGCGCTACTCCGCACAACGGCAACAGCGAGTCCTTCGCCGAGCTGATCCGCATGCTCGACCCCGCGGCGATCGCTGACGACAGCAAGTACTCGGCCAGCGACATCGACCACCTCTATATCCGCCGCACCAAGATCAGCCCCGAAGTACGCGACCAGATGGGCGGCAAGTGGCCTGATCGCGGGCCTTCCGTCCCTGTCAGGTGTGCGGCTGGCGCACCCGAAGAGAAGGTCTTCGAAGAGCTCACCCAGGTCTGGCTCGCGGGCGACCAGCGCATCGGCGGCCCTGTCGTCTCCGCCAAAAACCGGCTTTTCCCCTACACGCTGCTCAAGGCCTTTCTGTCCAGCCCGAAGGCACTCGCAAAGACGGTAGCCAACCGGCTGAAGAACGCCACGGAGGCCCGGGAGATCGACGCGCTGAAGACTCTTCAGTACCTGACCACGCAGATCGACGAACCCGCCAAGCTCATCGCACTCATCGACGAACTCCAGAGCATCGACCTCAAGAAGAACCGTGTCGTCGTCTTCTCCGAGAGCGTCGAGACCGTCAAGTGGCTGGCCGCCGTCCTCCCCGAACGCCTCGGCCTGAAGCCGGACGCCGTCGACATGATGCTCGGCAACGGCATGTCCGACCAACAGCAGCAGGACATCATCGAGCGTTTCGGCCTGGCCGAGAGCCCGGTCCGCCTGCTCGTCACCACCGATGTCACCAGCGAGGGCGTCAACCTGCACCGGCAGTGCCACCAGCTGATCCATTTCGACGTCCCGTGGAGCCTGATCCGAATCGAGCAGCGAAACGGCCGTATCGACCGCTACGGCCAAGAGGATCAGCCGCAGTTCAAGGCGCTCATCCTCACCTCCGACGTCGAGGGCGCCAAAGACGACCGGACCGTCGCCGAGAAACTCCTGGGCAAGGAAGCCACCGCACACCGCACCCTCGGCACCGCCGAGGCGGTCACCGGTGAATATCGTGCCGAGCGCGAGGAACGCCGCCTCATCCAGGACCTCCTCGAAGGCAGGACCGTCGAGGAGTCCATCGAGGACCGCCCGATCGATGACTTCCTCGCCGACCTGCTCGGCTCGGTCGGCGCCGAGCCCGCCAACCCGGACCCGCTGAAGGCCGACGTCCCCAAGCTGTTCGACACCTCCGAGACCTTCGTCAAGGAGGCCATCGCCACCCTTGGCCTGCTCAAGGACCTGGAGGACGACGGCGAGCTGATGGCGTTCACCCCGCCGCCGGATCTGGTCCACCGGCTGTCGGCCCTGCCCACCGATTACCTGCGCACCCACGATGTCCGCAAGCGGATGAAGGTCACCTTCGACCGCGCGCTCGCGCAGCGCAAACTCACCGAGGCCCGGCGTACCAAAACCATGTGGCCCGAGATCGCCTACCTGTCCGACCTGCACCCGCTGGTCGACTGGATCACCGACAAGGTACTGGTACGACTCGGCCGCCAGAAGGCTCCTGTTATCACCGCGCAGGTAGACGAGCCAACCTTCCTCATCCAGGGCATCTACTCCAACACTCTCGGCCAGCCGACCGTCGTCGAGTGGATGGCAGTCAGCGGCGAAGGGGTGCTCCCGGACCCGATGACCGACATCCTCGCCCAAGCCGACGTAGGGCCGCGCATGACCAACACCGGCCGCCCCATCGACCTCCAGCCCCTCCAGGCCCGCCTCCCGCAGGCGGTCGCCACCGCCCGCGACCATCTGGAAGCCCGCAGGGCCGACTACGACGCGGCGGTCGTCGCCCCGCTCGACGACTACCGCGATCACCTCGACACCTGGCAGCAGCTCACCCTCGACGGCGTGCACGTCTCCCAGCGCACACGTAAGGAGCAGAGCGTCCGCGACACCGTCGAACGGCAGCAGCGCCTGCTCGACTCCATGCAGACCACCGGCGAACCGCTGCTGCGGGTCCTCGCCGTCCTCGTTCCTCAGGATGTGTGATGAGACTCGACTCGCTGGTCAACCGTGGCGATTACTTCTCGGCCCACTACCTGGCCGAGGTGCTGCCCAAGGACCTGAAGAAGAAGGACGGCCTGCTCGCCCGCTGGACCGACCAGGAGAAGGACGGCCGAACCACACCACGCAAGGGACTGCGCGCACTCGGCAAGCCGTACTTCACCGACCGGCCCTTCTTCGCCGACATGGACGTCCGGCTTCGCGAGGACGAGATCTCCGAGGAGTTGCCGCAGTGGCACAAGCAGCTCGGCGAGCTGCACATCCAGGTGCTCAAGGCACTCGGCTACAAGGCACAGCCGCGTGAAATCACCGTCGAGCGGGCAGGCAAGGACTACCCGGTCCAGGTCGCCTACGCCGACGAGCACCTGGTCGCGATCGAGTGTCGCTGGGCCGCCGAGGTCGACGCCGGTCTCGACGGGCGGCTCCTGCACCCCGTCCAGCTCGACGGCCGCGAGCAGATCGTGGACGGCACCAAGCTGGCCTCCTGGCTGCTGGCCAGCGAGAATCCTCCCCGCTATGTCCTCATCCTGGCCGGCGGAGTGGTCATCCTCGCCGACCGGGCGACCTGGGGTGAAGGCCGCTACCTGGCAGCCTCCCTCGATGTCGCGCTGGGCCGCAACGACCCCGCCGAACTGGAGGTCATCGCCGCTCTCTTCGGCGCCGACTCACTGCTGCCTCCTGCCGAAGGTGGCTCCGAGCCCCTCGCCGACCTGCTGGCCAGCTCGCGAAACCACGCGGTCGGCGTATCCAAGGAACTGCGCGACGGGCTCAAGGAGTCGGTCGAACTCATCGCCAACGAGGTCCTCGCTCGCATCCGCGCCGCAGGGGTGAGGGCCGGCGACATCATGGAGCCCACCGCCCTGGCTCGCGAACTCGGCCGTGAGTCGCTGCGCTATCTGTACCGGATCCTCTTCCTGCTGTACGCCGAGGCCCGGCCCGAGCTGGGCATCCTGCCGACCGATGACGAGGACTACACCCGCGGCTACAGCCTGGCCCGCCTCGGCGACCTGGTCGTCCGCGACCTGACCGGCGAGGAGGCCAGGAACGGCTTCCACCTGTACGAGTCACTCGACCTGCTCTTCCGCATGGTCAACGTCGGTCACCGCCCTCGGACAAGCGACGAGGTATCCGAGGAGGAGGGGCTGCGGTTCGAGCCGCTGCGCTCCGAGCTGTTCGAGCCCAAGTCGATCGGGCTGATCCGCCGCGACCTGCCGATCGACGAGGACGACGCCCGCACGATCGACACCCGGCTGCGCAACGACACGCTCTACAAGGTGCTGCGCAAGCTCATGCTCACACGCGGTCGCCGCAAGGAGCGTGGCGGCTTCATTTCCTACGCGCAGCTCGGTATTAACCAGCTCGGGGCAGTGTACGAGGGCCTGATGTCCTACACCGGCTTCATCGCGACCCAGGACCTGTACGAGGTCGCCAAGGGCGGCGACCCTAAGGACGGCTCGTGGATGATCCCGGCGTCCAAGGTCGATGACTACCCGTCCGAGGTCTTCGTCCCACGGCTCGATGACGACGGCAACAAAACCGATGAGCACGTTCGCTACCCCGTCGGGTCATTCGTCTATCGCCTGGCTGGACGCGACCGGGAGACCAGCGCTTCCTACTACACGCCCGAATCGCTGACCCGCGTCACAGTGCAGCTCGCCCTTCAGCACCGGGTCACCGAGGACACCACTGCCCGCGACATCCTGTCGTGGAAGATCTGCGAGCCGGCTCTCGGCTCCGGGGCGTTCCTCAACGAGGCCATCAACCAGGTCGCCGACCTCTACCTGAAGCGCCGCCAGCAGGAGCGCGGCCTCTCCATCGACCCCGAGTCGTATGAGGAGGAACTGCAGAGGGTCAAGGCGTACGTCGCCCTGCACAACTCCTATGGCGTTGACCTCAACGAGACGGCGATCGAGCTGGCCGAGGTCTCCGTCTGGCTCAACGTCATGCACCCTGGCCTGCAGGCGCCCTGGTTCGGGCTTCACCTGCGACGGGGTAACTCCCTCATCGGGGCGGGGCGCCGGGTGTATGGTGCGGCACAGCTCACCAAGGGTGAGTGGCTCAAGACGGCTCCGGCCGACCTGCCCTTCTCCGCCGGGGCGGTCCCTGCCGGCCAGGTTCACCACTTCCTGCTGCCCGCCGAGGGCTGGGCGGCGGTCGCCGACGCGAAGGAGGCCAAGAACCTCGCGCCGGAGGAGGCGAAGCAGCTCAAGACCTGGCAGAAGAGGATTCGTGCCAAGGTCTCCGACAAGAAGTCCGCCGGTCGGCGCCACTCCCAGCTCCAGCGGCTCCAGGCACTGTCCGGCCGGGCCGAATACCTGTGGGACCTGGTCGTCCAGCGCCTCACCATCTCCGAGCGGGAGATCAGCCGCAAGATCGGTGTCTGGGGCGCCGACTGGATCTCCCAGCCAGCCGAGGCCGTTGGCAAGAAGAAGGTGTACGACGACCTGACCTCGCCCGGGACGCCCTACTGGCGACTCAAGAAGGTCATGGACGCTTGGTGTGCGCTGTGGTTCTGGCCGCTCGACCAGACCGGCCTTCTTGACGGCACCGACTCGGCCTATGCCCCCTCCACGACCGCTGAGCTGGAGTCAGTGGTTCTGGCCGAGTCACCTGTACGGCCTGAGCCGGAGGAGTCTCTCGGATTTGGGCAGGTGTACGTCACCGAGTCATTGTTCGAGGCCGGAGATAAGCAACTCGACCTTTCCGAGGCGAATTCGATCGTCGGAGGTGGCTCAAGGAGGACCGCCAAGCCGCGCTCACAACCTGACCCGGTGCGTAAGGTCATCCCGCTAGCGGACCTGAACGACTGGCTCGACTTCGCTGAGGCTGTGCTCGGCCGGGCGGACATTCCAGAGGATTCGCTGGTCGCGAGCTTCGCGTCACTGGCTGACCTGGAGACCTACGAGGACCAGCTCCCCGCATGGATGGGGATGGACTCGGCGTTCAAGTTGTCGGAGCGCTTCCCTTGGCTGGGCGTGGCCGAGGACATCGCAGAGGATCAGGGATTCTTCCACTGGGAGTTGCAGTTCGCGCAGATCTTCATCAGCGGCGGCTTCGACCTCCAGGTCGGCAACCCACCCTGGGTCCGGCCCCGCTGGGAGGAGGCTCCAATTCTCGCTGAGTTGGAGCCGTGGTTCATGTTGTCGGAGAAGCCGAGTGCCGACGAGTGGCGGCACCGTAAGCAACTAGCCTTGCGGAATGGGAATGAGTCTTACTTCACGGCCGAGCTGTCTACAAATGTGGGTACCGTCGAGTTTCTCGGCTCAGGCATTGCCTATCCCCTTCTCGTTGGCACCCAACCCGATCTGTACCGCGCGTTCATGTGCCGCGCGTGGAGCAATCTTGGTTCGGCCGGCACAGCAGGGCTCATACATCCCGACACACACTTCGGCGGCGTGAAGGAAGGGCGGCTCCGGGCGGCGGCTTATCGCCATTTGCGTTTCCATGCGCACTTCGCTAACACGCTTCGCCTCTTCGAGATCAAAGATACTCGCCAATTTGGCGTAAATATCTACGGCAGTTCGGGGCTGATAGCTTTTACTCATGTTAGCTGGATGCTGCATCCCGCTACCCTTGCGGAGTCGCTCCAGCATGATGGAGAAGGCGCGCCGCCTGGACTCAAGTATCGTGGCAAATGGGAGCTGCGTCCGCACGGGACTCGTTTGAATATAGTAGACGAAGAGTTGCTCACTGCGTGGCAAGCCCTTACGGGGTCCCATGAATCGCCATTGGACCAAACTCCGCTCCTGTATCCAGTGACCACTGCCGAAGGAGGCGCGATTGCGGCGCTAGCCAGCTATAAGAGACGTCTCGCCACATTCAGGCCGCAAATCAGTCGCGGGTATGACGAGGCGAACGCTAAGAAAGAGGGGCTGATTCGATGGAGGACTAGCAATCCGGAGTCCCTGAGCTTGGTCGTTCTTCAAGGGCCGCACGTTGCGCAGGCGACGCCATTCAACAAGCAGCCGAATATCCCCTGCAGGCACAATCAGGACTGGTCGCCCTGGAATCTCACGAACCTGCCGAGGGATGCTGTGCCGGTAACCAACTACGAGCTTGCCAACGATCTGGACACCTATCTGGCCGTCCAAGATCGCTGGGAGTCAAGCGGCGGGACCCGCCGCTACAGCGAGTTCTACAGGTTGGCCTGGCGGCGCATGATTGCTTTTGAGACCGAGCGGTCGTTGTTCGCGGCGCTGATCCCACCCGGCCCGGCGCACGTGCACACTGTGCACACGCTAGCGTTGGCCGACAACCGGGGAACCGCGCTGGCCGCCGGATTCTGGGCAGCCCTACCGCTCGACTACCTGCTGCGCATCACCGGGCGGTCGGACCTCCAGTATGCGGAGGCCAACGCCATGCCCGCCGCAGATCCCGACCACCCCCTAGCATCTGCGCTACTGCTGCGCATCCTCCGGCTCAACTGCCTGACCAACGCCTACGCGGGCCTCTGGAGCGAACTTTACGACCGGGACTGGCAGGAGGAGAGCTGGGCCATGGACTGGCCGGGAGTCCAGCCGCTCGGCGAGGTCACCCCCGGCTGGGAGTACGCCACTCCGCTCCGCACTGAACGGGAACGCCGCGCCGCCCTCGTCGAACTGGACGCCTTGGTTGCGCTCTGGCTTGGCATGACCGCGGAACAGCTCGTTGCGATCTACCGCTCCCGCTACCCAGTCCTATCCGACTACGAGGCGCAGACCTGGTTCGATGCCAACGGCCGGAAGCTCGCGGCCAACCACAACACTTACGGCCACGGCCAGACCAAGGCGGACTTCGAAGCCCTCATGGCGCACCTCGACCCCGAGATCAACGGACCGGTGCCAGACGGCTACGCCGCGCCCTTCTACAAGGCCGACCGTGAGGGTGAATACCGCCAGGCCCATGCGGTCTTCGCCGAACGCCTCCAGCAGGCGCGGGCAGTACAGGGCGAAGGCGGCGGATCGTGAAGGCGCGCACTCTGGAGTTGGGACGCCGAAACGTTCGGGAAAGGATGTGAGGGACGTGACCGGTGAGCACGGGGAGATCATCCTCTACCGGACGGAGGACGGACGCGCAGAAGTTAGCATGCGGGCGGCCGACGGGACTGTCTGGCTGACGCAGGCGGAGATGGCCGAGTTGTTCGACACCGGCGTGCCGAACGTCAACAAGCACATCACGTCGATCCTTGAGGATGGCGAGCTGACCGAAGCAACTATTTCCCAACAGGAAATAGTTCGCCTGGAAGGCGCAAGACAGGTTCGTCGCCAGGTTCTTTCCTACAACCTCGATATGATCCTCGCGGTCGGTTATCGGGTGAGGTCGCCGCGTGGGATTCAGTTCCGGCAGTGGGCGACGACCATCCTGCGTGAATACCTGGTCAAGGGGTTTGCGCTGCACGATGAGCGGCTCAAGGACCCCGGCGGTTTCGACTACTTCGATGAGCTTCTCGAACGCATCCGTGATATCCGGGCCTCGGAGAAACGCTTTTACCAGAAGGTCCGCGATGTCTTCGCGGCGACGAGCGTGGACTACGACAAGTCGTCGCCTGTGGCCGGCACCTTCTTCGCCACCATCCAGAACAAGCTCGTCTACGCGGTCACCGGCTGCACCGCCGCGGAGCTGATCGTCAACCGGGTGGATCCTGGCAAGCCCAACATGGGGCTCACCTCGTGGAAGGGAGTGCGGGTTCGCAAGGACGATGTCACGATCTCCAAAAACTACCTCGACTCGGATGAGATCAGCATGCTGAACATGCTGACCACACAGTTCCTCGACTTCGCCGAGCTACGCGCGCGGCGACGGCAGGAACTCTCCATGTCCGACTGGATCGTGGCGACCGATCGGTTCATCCAAGCCAACGACATGAAGGTTCTCGCTGATGCGGGGAAGGTCTCCGCGGAGCACGCCAAAAGCATCGCCCATGAGAAATTCATGGACTTCGATACGCAACGGCGTGCCCTGGAGGCGGCCCGTGCCGATCAGGAGTCCGCTGACGAGGTGCGAGAGATTCTGGCCCGGTATGAGGCCGGCTTGCTCGATGAGTTGGAGCAGGTCGAGGACGATATCGAAGGGCGTCGAGACGGCCGGCCAGGCGATGCCCGATGAAGCCGACGCTCGCGGCGGAGGAGTTGCGGGAAAGCCTGACCCAGTACCTCACCACGACCTTCGCCCTCTCTGACCCCGCGAGCAGTGAAGCGCTCAAGCGCTTCCTGAATGACCCCGAGCAGGGCATCTTCCGCGGGCCGTACCTGCGCATCAGGACGCCGTTTCGTACGGCGGAGGACGGGTGGCGGGACCGGCTGGAGTGGGTGCCGAACGGGTTCACGCCCTACCGGCACCAGGCGAAGGCGTTCGAACGGCTGAGCACGCTCGGAAAGCAGGCCGAGCCGACGCTGATCACGACGGGTACGGGCTCAGGAAAAACGGAGTCTTTCCTGCTGCCGGTGCTGGACCACTGCCGGAGGAAGAGGGCGCAGGGCAGGCACGGGGTGAAGGCCGTGCTGCTGTACCCGATGAACGCCCTGGCGGCCGACCAGGCGCACCGGATCAACGACTACCTTCAGATGGCCGGGATGGAGGAGGTCACCGCCGCGCTCTACATCGGTGACACGCCGGAGGTCGGCTACCCGAAGGTGATGACGCAGCGGGCGGAGATCCGGCGCAACCCGCCGGACATCCTGATCACCAACTACAAGATGCTCGACCTTCTGCTCCAGCGAGCGGACGATCTGCCGCTGTGGAAGGACGCTGAGCTGGCCTACGTGGTCGTAGACGAGTTCCACACCTACGACGGCGCCCAGGGCACCGACGTGGCCATGCTGCTGCGGCGGCTGTCGGCGGCGACCGGGCATGCGCGACCGGGTAGTCCGCTGGGTGACATCTGCCCGGTCGCGACCTCGGCGACTCTGGGCGAGGGCGGAGACGGGACGCAGATCCGTGAGGTGGCCGAGCAGGTCTTCGGCACGGCATTCCCAGAGGACGCCGTGGTGGGCGAGGACCGGCTGACTGCCGAGGAGTTCATCGGCGACATCGACGTCACTCTGCCGCTCCCGGGGCCCGAGGAGCTGATCGCTTGCGGTGATCCGCTGCGCAGCCAGGGGGCGATGACCCAGCTCGCCGCGGCTGTCACGGGCAGGAACACGATCAGCGACGCCGAACTCGGCAGAACGCTGAGGCAGCACATACTCACCCAAGCGGTGCTGGACCTGCTCGGTGACGGGAAGCCAAAGACGCTTGAGGAGATGCTGGAGCGGTTGCCGAGGAAGGGCGCCTACAACTGGGGTGCCTACATCCGTGACAACCCGGTCAAGGCCGCGACCGCGCTGGCGCGCTTTGTGGCATTGCTGTCGCAGGCTCGGGACCCGGACAACCCGAAGCGGCCGTTCCTGATGGTCGAGACGCACATGTGGGTGCGCGCCGTGTCGCGGCTCCTGCGCCTGGTGCACAATTCTCCGGCATTCGGGTGGATCGGTGAGCTGCCGGTCACCGACGCCGACTCCACCCTCAGCGTGCTGGGCAAGAGCTTGCTGCCCGCCGTCTACTGCCGTCATTGTGGCCGGTCGGGGTGGGCGGCGTTCTCACCGGAGAAGGACCCGGCCGAGCTGGTTACCAGCCCAGAGAAGATCTACCGCTCGGCGGTAGGCCCGGAGAAGAAGCGGGTCCGCCCGCTCATTCAAGCCACCAAGGGTGAGGCCGAGGCGAGCGCCAAGGGTCTGCAGATTCTCGATGGCGACCGCGTCCGCCCCTACGATCCCGAGCGGGACACGTTCGGCAAGGGTGACATCGTCTTCGTGCTGGCGAACCTGAGTACCAAGCAGGAAGGGAACACCGCGGCGACGCAGGACCGGTGCCCGGCCTGCGATATGGAGCAGGGTATTCGCTTCCTCGGTGCGGGCCTGGCTTCGCTGGCGTCGGTGGCGGTCACCCAGCTGTTCGCGGGTGGTCAGCTTGAGGCCAAGCAGCGCAAGACCCTCCTGTTCAACGACTCGGTGCAGGACGCGGCGCACCGGGCCGGATTCGTGGCCAATCGGTCGTTCGCGTTCTCGCTGCGGCGGCTGATCAGTTCTCGGCTGGATCCGGAGGCGCCGATCCTACTCAACGACTTGATCGGGGATCTGACGGCGGCGGCCAGCGAGTCGGGTGTGCTGCCCGCCGTGGTGCCCCCCGACCTGCATGACCGGCCAGAGATCGACGCGATCCTCGCCGAGACGACCAGCGGCAGTCCGCAGGCGTGGGACCTGATCGGGGAACGGCTGGCCTTCCAGACGACTCTGGAGTTCGGACTGCGCAGCCGGCAGGGCCGTACTCTCGACCTGACCCGCACCGCGGTCGGCGAGGTAGTGCTTGACGACCCGCAGAAGATTGCGGAGCTCGCACGGGACGTGCATATCGGGCTGTCCGGGATGATCGAACGGCAGCCCGACGCGCGGTATCTAGCGTTCGTGCGTGGGTTCCTGGACCGGTTGCGTTATCGAGGCGCGATCAAGCACGTCTGGCTGGACGAGTGGATCAGAATCGCTGGGACCAACCGGTACCGGGCGATCTGGGGGCAGCGGCCGGACGGTATGCCGGCCTTTCCTCGTGGGTTGAGCGCGCCGAGCTTTCTGCTTGACCGGTTCAAGAACAACAAATCCGAGTTCGATCGAATCGACTCTGACCAGGGTTGGCCGCAGGACTGGGCGACCCGGTGCCTGGAGCTGGGCAAGGGGCAAGCGGGGGAGTATCTGGCCAGGTTGCTGCCGGTGTTGGCTTCGGAAGGGGTTATCGCGAAGCGAGTGCCCGACGGCGCGACCGGGGTGTACGGCCTGCAACCCGGGCACATCATGGTGTACGCGCTGGAGGACGAGCAGGTCAACGATGCTGGCCTCGGCTGTGACCGGTGCGCGTGGCAGCAGACGATCCGTCCCGAACTGGTCGCCGATTGGTACGGCCAGCCGTGCCCGCGCTACCGCTGTGGTGGCCACCTGACCGATCGGGGCACCAGGAAGTACCGCGACGACTACTACCGGCGGCTCTACCTGGGACACGAGCCGTTCCGGGTGGTCACGGCCGAGCACACCGGCGCGCTCACTCGCCGCCAGCGAGAGCAGGTGGAGGAACGCTTCCGGACGGGCACCCGCTACAACGATCCGAACGTGCTCTCGTGCACGCCCACGCTGGAGCTGGGCATTGACATCGGCGAACTGTCAGCGGTGATCCTGGCCTCGCTGCCGCCGGGACCGGCCAATTATGTGCAGCGGGTCGGCCGCGCGGGGCGTCAGACGGGCAACGCCTTCATGGTGACAATGGTTGGACGCTCGCCTCGGGACCTGTACTTCCTCAACGAACCGACCGAGATGATCGCCGGAGAGATCGTGCCGCCCGGCAGCTATCTGTCGGCGGTGGAGATCTTGCGTCGGCAGTATTTCGCGCACCTGGTCGACCTGTGCGCTCGGGGGCAGATCACAGGGGTGTTGCCGTTGCCGCGCCGGGCTTCGGCGTTGTTCGCGGATACGGGTTGGTTGGCTTCCTTCGTCCCGGCGGTGCTGGGTTCGAGTGCGGTCGAAGGGTTCCTTGACCTGTTCGGATCGGCGGTGACGCCCGAGGCCGCTTCGGATCTGCGGGCATTCGCCGGATCGGGCCTGGCACAGGCCGTACAGAAGGCTGCCGAAACGTGGGGTCAGCGGTTGGCGGATCTGCGAGAGCGGCTGTCGTCGATCGATGAGGCGGTCGAGTCGCTCGTCGAGTCGGACCGGACCCAGCAGGCCGTCAAGCGATCGCTGTCGGCGGAGCGGCGGGCGGTAGCCAAACTCATCGGCGAGATCGGCCGGGAGAATGCCCAGAGCGCGCTGGTCGAACTCGGGCTGCTGCCCAACTACTCGCTGATCGACTCCGCGACCGCGCTTGAGGCGACGATCACCTGGGAGGAGCAGGTCCCGGGCGGCAAGCAATATCACTCTGAGGTCCGCGAGTACAAGCGATCGGCGCGGCTGGCGCTGACCGAGCTGGCGCCCGGCAACTCCTTCTACATGCGCGGGTACGAGCACAAGGTCACCGGTCTGGACATCGGCACGCCGTCACGCTCGACCTGGGAGGATTGGCGGGTTTGCGGGGACTGCGGCTACGTGCGGACCAGCCAGGCAGTCGAAGACACCTCGCTCTGCCCGCGCTGCGGCAGCGCCGCCCTAGGCGAGGTCGAGTCCCTCTACAAGGTGCTGCGGCCCACCAGGGTTTACGCGCACGACCGCCGCGACGATGCCCAGATCGGCGACGACAGCGACGATCGGCAGCAGCGGTACTACGAGCGCGCGGTCGCGGTGGACATCGACGCCGCCGACATCGCACCTGGCTCCTGGCGGCACCACAAAGTCGTGTTCGGTGTGGACTTCACCCGCAAGGCCGTAGTCCGGCGGTTCAATCTGGGGACGATGCGCAACGACCGGCAGGACTTCAAGAAGTTCGCCGGCGAGGATGCCCGGCTCAACCCGTTCCACGTCTGCCCGGCGTGTGGCGGCACCACCGTGGACGGTCCGCCTTCCGTCGCCGAGTCGGACGGCCTGATCGCGACCTCCTGGGCGGACAAGAGTCGCCGGCATCATCGGCCCTGGTGCGTCTTCCGGCGTGCGGCTCAAGACACCGAGCACGTCAAGGTGATCCTGGCGCACGAGCTGAACACCGAGGCGCTGCGCATCCTGCTGCCTATCGCCACCCTGATGGCAGCCGAGCGGACGGCCACCTTCGCGGCGGCGCTGATGGGCGGGGTCGCCGCCAAGTACGGCGGAGATCCGGACCACCTGTCGATCGTCACCGCCACCATGCCCGACCATGCCACCGGACGTAGGCGGCGCTTCCTCGTGCTGCATGACAC
This sequence comes from Nonomuraea sp. NPDC049158, assembly GCF_040648335.1. Taxonomy (NCBI): domain Bacteria; kingdom Bacillati; phylum Actinomycetota; class Actinomycetes; order Streptosporangiales; family Streptosporangiaceae; genus Nonomuraea; species Nonomuraea sp. NPDC049158. Next base: position 14,341 of record NZ_JBEZDM010000026.1, on the reverse strand, counting down.
CCTGCCGGGCGGCACCGGATATCTGCACAGGCTCGCGGCACCCGAGGGTTTCCGCGAGGTGCTGATCGAGGCATACAAGATCGTGTCCGAGTGCCGATGCAAGCAGGACAGCGCCAAGCGGGCTTGCCACCGCTGTCTGCTCTCGCACGTGCCCGGCAGCGACTACGACAAGGTCAGCCGGGCCGATGCCGAGGAGATGCTGGCCGAACTGCTGGACGACTGGCAAGTCACCGATGTCGTCAACACCAGCGATATCTCCCTTTGGGACCAGGTCGAGAGCGAACTGGAGGCGCGCTTCCTCGGTGGGATGGAGGACTGGGCTCGACGTGGCGACACGCCAGGAACCCTCGCGCGAGGCGAGGTGGTCAATGGGCGCAAGACCGCCGACCTGCGGATCGAAGGACCGGACGGCAATGTTCGGCACTGGCGGATGACCCTGCAGAACACCATCCGCGGCACCCGGCCCGACGTGGTGTTCCGCCTGGTCGACTCCGAGCCACAGGAGGTCTCGGTCTACCTGGACGGCTACGCCTACCACGCGACCGCCGATATCAACCGGCTTGCCGACGACGCGGTGAAGCGTCTCCGGCTGCGGGCTCATCGTGGGCTGGTCTTCCAGCTCACCTGGGAAGACCTCGAAACGTGGGAGGAGAACGGGTTCGCTCCCAGCTCGTCGCGTGAGCCGTCGCGCGTGCCGTACCTCGGGAACGCCCAAGCGAAAGGGCGTGCCTACTACCAGCAGCTCACTGGCCGCGACCCGGACGAGTTGGTGCGCACGATGTGGACCAATCCGATCGAGACCCTGCTCGCCTACCTGGGCTCGCCCGATCCGGAGCTGTGGTTGCGCAGAGCCGAGGCGGTAGTCGCGGGAGCGTTGTCGGCGGCCACGGACAGGAGCATCTGTGACATGGCAGGTGTGGCCGAGCGGGTCACCGCGTCGGTGCGGGGCCTTCCGCTTCCGGCGCCAGCGCTCGGCAAGATCGGCGTGTGCAGAGGCGAGTCGCTGACAATGATTCTCGATCAGCGCGTCTTCAGCGCTTTCACGGTGATCGACGATCGGTCCGAGACCATCCTTGCCGACGAGGTGACCCACAAACGGCGGTGGGCCGACTGGCTCTATTGGGGGAACTTGCTGCAGTTCCTCGACGCCGGACAGGGAGACAGTGCTCAACTCGCCTACACCGGACTGGACCTCTTCAATACGGCGCAGCTCGCTGCTGCGGGTGGTGCTGGATTCCTGAGCGCGCTCAGCCTGATGCCGCTTGATGAGGAACTGCGCTCTGATGAGGAAGTCAGCCTCGTACGGTCAGCGGACGCCGTACGAGATGTCTCCACTAGATGGGAAGAAGTACTCGACCTACTGGACCCGGACGAGCCGGGGTTGGCGGAATTCGCTCATGCGTTGGCAGCTGCCGGGACGGTCGCGCCGCAGGTGGGTTTCGAGCTGGGAGAGCAGCTGTGGCAGGCCGAGCTGGCTTGGCCCTTGGCCAAGGTGGCTGTCGTCCTCGCTGGAGAGGACGACGAAGCGCATAGACGTGATGCCGCCTACGCCGAGGCGGGCTGGGACGCGCGAACTGTGGCGGGCTGGACGCCCGACGAGCTCATGGGAGGCTTGGCGTGAGTGGGGCAACGCTTCGGCTGCTGGACAAGGCCGACAAGGAGATCCTCAAGCTGCCCCGGGCGGTCAAGGGGGCCATCTACGACTTCCAGCACAAGTTCCGGCAGGACATCAACAACCCGGGGCTGCGTTTCAAGCGGCTGGAGGGACACCCACGGCTGTTCTCGGCTCGGGTGAATCTGGACTACCGTGCGTTGCTCCTGCACGCGGGAGGATCCGACTACATCCTCGTCGCGGTCAAGCCGCGGCAGGAGGTCTACGACAACCTCGACAAGTTCGCCTACCAGATCAACCCGGTCACCGGTGGCATCGAGTTCGTCGACCTGGTCACCATCGAGGCCGCGGTTGTCGAGAAGCCGACCGGACCGGAGCCGCTGTTCGCCAAGTTCTCCGCCGAGCAGCTCCTCGACCTGGGTGTGGCGGAACCGCTGCTCGGCCTGATCGCGAAGATCACAACCGAGGACGAGTTGCTGGGCTTGGCCTCCTACGCACCCCAGCTCACCGGGGAGGTCCTGCTCGCCCTGTACTCGGGCAAGACCCCGGAGGAGGTCCTCGACCAGATCACCACACCGGTTGCGGTCACCGAGGAGATCGACGCCGACGACTACCAGGCGGCGTTGGTCCGCCCAGCCACGGTCACCACCGAGGATGCCGATCTGCAGGAGGTGCTTGAGCAGGGCGACTTCGGCCGCTGGAGGGTGTTCCTCCACCCCACTCAGCGCAAGATCGTTGAACGGGCCTACAGCGGCCCTGCGCGGATCAGCGGCGGTCCCGGCACCGGCAAGACGATCGTCGCCCTGCATCGGGTCAAGCACCTGGTGGACCGGCTCGGTCCGGGCTCGGGGAAGGTCCTCCTCACCACGTTCAACACCAACCTTGCCGCCGATCTGCGACAGCGTCTGATCGCGCTGGCCGGCTCCGAGATCCTCCAGTACGCGGACATTGTCAACGTCGACAAGGTGGCCAGCGCGATCGTTGCCGAGGCACCTTCTGGTGGGCGACGGTCGTGGATCGACGACACCAAGGCGGTGAAGGAGTGGGAGGACCTGCTGCTGGAGGAGGGGGAGACCCGGTGGGACGCCGACTTCCTGCACGCCGAGTGGTCCCAGGTCATCCTCGGTCAGGCCGCTGCCACCCGGGCTGACTACTTCCGCGCACGTCGGGCCGGACGTGGTCGTCCCATCAGCCGTGAGGATCGCGCGGCCATCTGGCGGCTCGCCGAGCGCTACGTGATGCGGCTGGATGCGAAGGGTGTGTGGACCAACCAGCAGTTCGCCGAGCGGGCGGCGCGGATGGAGACGGAGAAGGCCAGGGATCGGGCGTCGTATGAGGCCAATGCCGGGTTGCAGCGCGAGTCGGGCATCTGGCACCGGCCCCGCTACCGGCACATCGTGGTCGACGAGGCCCAGGACTTGTCCGTCGCGCACTGGAAGATGCTGCGAGCGATGATTCCGGAAGGTTCGGATGATCTGTTCATCGCAGGTGACACTCACCAGCGGATCTACGGCAACTACGTTTCGCTAGGGAGCCTGGGGATCAATATCAGAGGGCGTTCCTCGAAGCTGACACTGAGCTATCGCACGACGCACGAGATCCTCGGCACCGCTGTACGCATGCTCGGCCAGGAGGAATGGGATGATCTGGACGTCGGTACCGACAACCTGACCGGTTATCGGTCGGTGCTGCGCGGTCCTGAGCCGCAGCTGGTTCCTTACTCCACCTGGGATGCTGAGCTGGACGGGATCGTCCGGCAGGTCAAGCAGTGGGGCGGTGGATCGATCGCTGTCGCAGTGCCGGAGCGGTGGATGGTCGCCGAGGTGGAGAACCGACTTGGCCGAGCTGAGATCGTCTCCTGCTCCATCACCAGTGACGGCCCTCGGTTGGTAGAGGCGCCCGTGCATGTCGGGACGATGCACCGGTTCAAGGGGCTGGAATACCAGCGGATGATCATTGCGGGAGTCGCGGAAGGGCTGGTGCCGCGGAACCTCGACTTTGAGGAGAGCGATCCGTTGCGGTTCCGACGTGAAATGCAGCGGGCTCGCTCATTGCTGTTCGTGGCCAGCACCCGTGCCAGGGACAGCATCGTCATCTCCTGGAACGGCCGGAAAAGCCGGTTCCTGCCATGAGAACCGTCGCAGAGCGCTACAAGATCACATCACCCATCGGTCAGGGCGGGATGGGGCAGGTCTGGGAAGCCAAGGACCTGCGGCTCAACCGGCCAGTGGCCATCAAGCTGATCCGTTCTGCCGACCTTGTCTCAGCTGCGGACGCGCGGCGGCGGTTCAGTCGGGAAGCCAGAATCACCGCCAGACTCAGCCATCCCGGAGTGCCGGTGGTCTACGACTTCGGTAACGACGGTGACCTGTTCATGGTGATGGAAGCGCTGCCCGGAGACACGGTTGGCAAGCTCAAGGACGAGCACGGCTGCCTGCCATACCCCTGGGCGGCATTCATCGGAGCCCAGGTCTGCGCGGTGCTGGCCGCGGCACACAACGCCGAGCTGATCCATCGCGACGTCAAGCCGGAAAATCTGGTGCTCTGCCCGAACGGCATGGTCAAGGTTATTGACTTTGGCGTGGCGACTTCGCTCGGCGCGAGCGAGTTCTCTACGATCACGGCGGTCGGGCAGATCCCCGGATCGGCCCGCTACATGGCACCCGAGCTCGTCGATGGGGAGCCGGCCAGCCGGGCGAGCGACCTCTATACCGTTGGCTGCCTGCTGTACGAGCTGCTCACCGGTTCCAGACCGTTCCAGCACGACGACCTGCTGCGAGAGATCGCCCGAAGTCAGCAGGAAGAGCCCGCGCCCATAGAAGACGTTCCAGATGAGTTGGAAGGCCTGATTCGATGGTTGCTGGCTAAAAGCCCGGGAAGGCGCCCTGAGACCGCCGTCGCGGTATATCAGCAGCTTCTTCCCTTGATCCGCGATCTTCCGCCATTGCATGGCTGGGTGAGTAGGAATATTTCTGCCGACCCAGTGCATATGTATGCGGCGGCACTTTCAAGTTTGGGGTAACACATGCACGACAGCGCCACGGTCGCAGCGGCCGACATCGCAAGGTTGGCGGGGGTTGGGCGCGCCGCCGTCAGCAACTGGCGTCGGCGTTTCGAGGACTTCCCCTCGCCTGTAGGAGGCACCTCAAGCAGCCCGCTCTTTTCCCTCACAGATGTCGAAGCCTGGTTGCGCCGCCAGGGAAAGCTCACAAAAGTACAGGAGGAGGAGCGGGTCTGGCAGCAGATCAAAGCCAGCGTCGATGATCTCCATCTTGGACATGTGCTAGGCCACGTGGGTGCCTTTCTACTGTTTCTTGAACGGTCTTCGGGCACGTGGAAACAGATCGCGAAGAGCCCTGACCGCGAGCTAACTGATCGCCTGACAGATGAGCTGGCGTCTCTCGAGCTGCCCGGTGAGCCGGAATCCCTTCTGGAAGCCCAACTACTTAGAACAATTGCTGAACTGGCCCTCGAGCGTAATACTGCGCATGTCTTTGACTTCATGTATGAGCGCTACCTCGAAGCCCACTCCCGACGAGTCGGCACTGTGTCCAGGCAGATAGCCGAACTCCTAGTGACCCTCGCTGACGCCGATGCTGGAATTTTCTTTGATCCCTCATGCGGTCTCGGCTCGATGCTTATGACCGCAGCAGGGAATGGCGCCGACCAACTCTTCGGCCAAGAGCGCGAGGAACACTCCGCCCGCATCGCCGCAGTCCGCCTCCATCTTCACGGACATCGAGGCGCCGTGCGTTCTGGTGACGCAATCCGAGACGACAAATTCGGCGCCATCCAAGCCGATGCCGTGGCTTGCATCCCACCCTTCGGGGAACGCAATTGGGGCTACGAAAAACTCTCTTCGGACGTCCGCTGGCTCTACGGCCTGCCTCCGCGCGGCGAACCCGAACTGCCGTGGGTCCAGCACGGCCTATACCACCTCAAACCAGGCCGCCACATGACCGTGGTAATGCCGCCATCCGCCTCCGATCGACGATCTGGTCGTCGGATTCGGGCTCAACTTCTGCGGACTGGAACATTGCGTGCCGTCGTTGCATTGCCGCCCGGCACCGCCCCCGGGTCGCTGGCCTCCCCTCATCTGTGGATCCTGCGTCGCCCCTCACCTGGGGATCCAATTCCGTCACACGTGTTGATGCTCGACCTATCTGACCTTCCGGAAGACCAAGTACGCGACGTCGCGCTCGAACGATGGCGAACATTCTCACAGTCGCCAGGCGAGGGCTCGGAATGCGTTGTCCCGGTCATCGACCTACTGGATGAAGATGTCGACCTGACACCAGCGCGTCATGTAGGCAGTCCTACCCCTGAGAATACGAAGCAGGGGTTCTCCACACTATTGGACGAAGTAACAGATTCCGTCGGCGATCTTCAGCATGCCGTCCGCAATCTTCGCAAACTCAAGTCTGCCCATGTCGAACTTCCCAAGACCACCATCGCCGAGCAGGTCCGTGCGGGTGCTCTCACGATCCTCCAGGCCCCGAAGACCGAGGCCGTTCCAGGCAATTTCCCCGTCCTCACCGTGAACGACGTGCTCGACGGGAGCGGACCAAGCGGTCGCACCCGGCTGACCACTGACACGGTCGCCCTCGAACCAGGTGACGTCGTCGTCCCTTCGGGCGGGCGAGCCCTGGTCGCCAGAGTGATCGAAGAAGGTGGGGCAGTACTCGGTCCAGGCCTCTATCTCTTTCGCGTGGACCCCGAGCGCATCGACCCCTCGTGCCTGGCAGGCTTCCTCCGGGTTTCCGGAGCATCAAGCCCGGTACGGGGGCAAACGGGAACATCGCGTGCGGACATCAGGCGTGCAGAGATTCCGAGGCTTCCCCTACTTGAACAGCAGCGGCTTGGAGAAGCTTTCCGCCACCTGGAGCTCTTCGAGCGGGCAGTGGATCGGTCATTGGGGCAGGCCAGCTTGCTGATCCAACTTGGCCTAGCTGAGCTCACAACGGGAAGCATCGGAGGATCCGACTAGCAGTACCCAAACCTAAATGCCGTGAACTCGACTCACATGCTATTGTGAGCCCTGTTGCTGTTCTCGCCTGATGGGTCATGAGAGGCGAGCGACACTCCCAACCAGGCGACAGGGGTGGTCATGCGCATCGCCAGGGTCCTCATCCGCAACTTCCGCAACTTCGCTCATCTTGAGATCGAGGCGTTCCCGGGCAATGCCGTGCTCGTGGGCGAGAACGGCATCGGCAAGTCGAACTTCCTGTACGGGCTCCGCCTGGTGCTCGACCCGGATCTGCCGGATAGCGCTCGGCGCCTCCGCAAGGAGGACATCTGCGAGCACGGCGACGGAACGGTCGCCGACGGTGTCGAAGTCCGTATCGAGATAGACATCACCGACTTCGAGGACGATCAGGACACGCAGGGCGCGCTTGACGGCTGCATCGTCAACACCGCGCCGCTGACTGCCCGCATCACCTACCTCTGGCGACCGAAGGATCTAGCCGAAGGCCCTCGCTTGTCGATCAAGGACTACGATTTCGACATCGTCGGCGGACCAAATGATGAAGGGAACGCGAAGCATATCCGGCACGGCGTATCCGTGACGGTGCTTCCGCCTCTGCGAGACGCCATCGGCGAGCTCTCCCGCTATCGCGGCTCCCCTCTCCATGACCTTCTGGAGGCCAGCCCACCAGATGACCACGCTCTGGACGCCGCGGCTGGCAGCATCAAGAAGGCCATGAACGTTCTTGCGGAGGATGGCAAGATCACATCGGTTGCTGAAGGCCTGGCAACCCGCGTGGCAAACATGGCCGGCCCTCAACTCGGCATCAGCCCCACTCTCGGCTTCGCTTCCAGCGACCCAGCCCGGCTGCTCAAATCCATCCGCCTCTTCGTCGACGCCAACCGAAGTCGTGGCGTTGGGGAGACATCCACCGGGAACGCCAACGTGCTCTATCTCGGTCTTCTGCTTCAGCGGCTGGAATCACGACGCGGCCAAAAGGCGGACCTTCTGCTCCACGCGATCCTCGGGGTCGAGGAGCCGGAAGCGCACATTCATCCAGTGCTCCAGCGCCAGTTGTTCAGATACCTGCTGAGTATGGAGACGGCGCTCGTCGTTACTACGCACAGTCCCCACATCGCTGCGGTGACCAAGCTTGATTCGCTCGTCCTACTTCGAACTGCGCCAGGTGGTGGTACCACTGCCGCCACCACGACCAAGATGCAAATCACGAAGGGTGAGCGTGCCGATCTGGAACGCTACCTAACAGTCAGCCGAGCGGAACTCCTCTTCTGTCAGGCCGCCATCCTTGTCGAGGGCCCGTCTGAGGTGTATCTCCTGCCGGCTTTGGCACGTATCTTCGGCTTCGATCTGGATGCACACGGTGTGATCGTCGCCAATATCGACGGCGTCAACTTCAGTCCCTATCGAAGACTGCTGGGTCCCGACGCGCTGAACATTCCCCACGTGATCATCACAGATGGCGATCCGTACGGAAAGGACAGCTATGTGTTCGGCGGCCTAGCCCGTGCGGCAACGTTGCTTCCGTCCAAGGCCCAGCAAGAAGAGTTGAGCGCGATCGTTCAAGGCCTCATCAAAGACGGAGAAGCAGCTGATCCCACCGGAGCGCGGCGTGACGTTACGCGTGCGGATATCTTCGTAGGCCAGCAGACCCTCGAAGTGGATATTGCTCCGCTTCTATACGAGCAGATGTGCGATGCACACCAAGAGCTGGAAGAGTCATCCTCCCTCGTCGCCAAATTCGACCAAGCCGTTAAGGCCATCGACGCCGGAATCGGAGGGCCAGATGATCGCAAAGAACTGCTTCGCCGGATCAACTACGTGAGCAAGGGGCGGTTCGCGCAGCGACTGGCCGACCACGTGGAACACGCTACCGACATCGCCGAAGCTGTGCTGGCCGACATTTCGAGCAAGCTCGACAGCAACACAGACCCAGACCAGAGCGCGCCCGCTTGGATGGACCACGGGACGTACGGCTACCTTCTGGCAGCTCTTGATCGCATCTCATGGGGAATCCGCGGGCACGGGCTACTGCTCCCCGAGCAGGCCACTCATGAACAAGCTGGGGAGCAGGTGTGAGGCGCCGCGATTCTGCTCTGGCTAATGAACTCGCTGCCCTGAACGAGGAGCAACGTCAAGCAGTGCTGCATGTCGGTGACCTCGCGGTGCTGGCAGGGCCGGGTTCAGGGAAGACGCGAACGCTGGTGGCGAAGGTTGGTTGTCTCCTGTCTACACAGCAAATATCGCCGTGGCGGAGCGTCGCCGCGATAACATACACACGTTCTGCGGCGCGCGAGGTCACGAACCGGCTCCGTTCACTGGGAATCACCCCCGGCCGCCGCCTCGTCTCCAGCACTTCGCACAGTTGGTGCCTCGGAAGCATCCTTCGCCCGTACGGCCCGCTGGTCGGTGTCGCTGCACCTGGGCCGGCCAGCATCGTCGATGAGAAGTCGGATGAGTGGACCTCTCGGCTGAAGGCATGCCTCGACGCCGAGGGCGTTTGGGCATCCAGCACTGATGTGGTCAAGGCTAGGCGCATCCTCGCCGCGGGAGAGAATCTTGAGGACCTCGCATACCTCTCCCAGGTTGCGAAGAGGTTCGACGAGCAACTGCTAGAAGCGGAATTGTTCGACCACGATCTCATCGTCTCCCAGTCGCTGCGCATTCTCCAGAAGAACCCCAACATCTCGCGAATGATCGGCGCCAGGTTTCCCTGGATGACCGTGGACGAGTATCAGGATCTGGGCCCCGTATTGCACGCGTTGGTTCTCCACCTTCATGACAAGGAAGGCGTACGGGTCGCCGCCTTCGGCGATCCAGACCAGACGGTCATGTCATTCGCCGGAGCCAGCCCCCGCTATCTTTGGGAATTGGCTGCCCGCCAGGGCTTTCATGAAGTATTCCTCGGAATCAACTATCGCTGCGGGCAAGCGATCATTGCCGCCAGCCACCTGGCCCTTAATGAGCAGCGTGACCAGTGTGCAGATCCTGCCCGGGAGGACCTCGGCGTCGTTGAGCCCGTTTCTATCGCTGGTGGGCTCGAAGACCACGCTCACGCGGTGCTCAAGAAAATCTCCGAGATCTCTTCAGCAGGATGGCCATTGCACAGTGTCGCCATTCTTTATCCGAGCCGCGGTCCGCTACTGGATGCACTGACCGAGGCGCTGGACGCCGGCAACGTTCCGTACGTCTTCGAGGCTGAGCAGCGACTACCTAAGGGTGATTTGGCAGACTTCATTAAAGATTGTGCGGCTCGAGCCATCGTCGGCCCACAACCCTCCTCTTGGGTTGACGGAGAACGCCACATCGACCAAGTGAATACGATCACGGACCTGGCGCACACGTACAACCGACTCCGCCAAGCCAGCGGGCTTCCCAAACTCCTCACTCATAGCGCAGGCGGCCAACTAGCCGCAGTACTCAGGGTAGGCAGCGCCGAGGAACTCCTGGCCCCCTGGGTGGCCTCGCTAGATGAGGCACTTGGCCTCGAAGAGATCGGGGCCCGCAGTCCGATCCAGCGTGATCAGTTTGCGCTGCGCGGATTCCAGGATGCTGCTCGGGAACACCGCCTTACTCTTGGCGACGTTGCCGGTTCAGTTCGACGAGGAAAAGTTACGTTGACCACCTACCACTCAGCAAAGAGCCGAGAGTGGGACTTCGTCCTCCTCCCGGGACTGGTGGACGGCATAATGCCGTACCGTCGATGGTCTAGGCAGCGCAGGCAGTTCCTCGAACCGACGCCTGACGCCCTCGCCCAGGCACGACGTGCCTTCTATGTTGCACTGACCCGCGCAAAGATAGCTGTCGTGCTCTACTACGGCCGCTACTGGGAAACCGGCTGGGGTGCTCGGAACGCCCATGGCGTATCGAGATTCGTCCTTGAGATGCTCCGCCGGATGGGCAGCGCCGAGACCACTTAATCAGCCTATTGTCGCTCCCAGGGTGGAGGGTCTCGCTATGCTCAAGCGGAGCTGGCTCAGGAGGAAGGTTTGCCGCTGGCAAAAACTCACCGTGCAGCTCGAGGGGACATGTAGCTGGCACCTTTACGATGCTTAAGCCATAAATCCTCCATACCACTTCAGCCCTCTCGACGACTGATCAGCTACTCTCGCGTAGAGTTACAGGAGCTGCTGAATTTCTCTTCTGGTCAGCGTAGAGTTTCCTCCAAAAGGCCTCAGAGTGTAAGAAGCACCGAAGTTGAGTGCCTTGACTTCTAGACCCCGCCGGTATCACCGTCTCCCCCGAGGAACCATGAAAGCGGACACTCGCACCCCCGCCGAAATCTTCGCTAGCCCTATCCGATACCTGATCCCTCTTTTCCAGCGCCCCTACGTCTGGAACCAAGTAGACCAGTGGGAGCCCCTCTGGGATGACGTGCGCGCTGTTGCTGAGCAGGTCCTAGATGCCAAGGACTCGCTATACGGAGGATCGTCGATACCTCCACACTTTCTGGGCGCGATCGTCCTGGAACAGCAGCTGACGCCGACCGCATTCATACCCGTACGACATGTCATCGACGGGCAGCAGCGTTTGACGACCTTGCAGATCCTCCTCGATGCCGCGCAGCTCGTGGCAGAGCAGCATGGCTCGGCCATCGATGGAAAAGCTCTAGAAGCACTCGTCCTCAACAACAGGGATTTGGTACAGCAACCCGATGAGGTCTTCAAGGTATGGCCGACGGATAGTGATCAGGACGCATTCCGCGCCGTCATGGACAACGAGCGAGAGGTGACAGGTGAGCTTGCCAGCAGCAGCATCGCGGCGGCGCACGTGTATTTTATAAGGGAAATCAGCGAATGGGCGGATCCGGACGGCGACCCCGACAAGTGCAAGCGCAGGATCACCGCACTAACACATGCGCTCCGGAGCTATCTCAGGCTGGTTGTCATCGATCTCGAGCCCGGCGACAACGCACAGGTCATCTTCGAGACCCTGAACCACCGTGGCACACCGCTTCTCGCCGCCGATCTAATCAAAAACATGGTCTTCCAACTGGCTACGGCTCAAAATGAAGACCTGGAAGACCTCTACAAAAAGTACTGGAAACCGTTTGACTCCAACCACTGGCGTCGCGCCGTACGGCAGGGGCGGCTCTATCGGCCCTATGTCGACATCTTCATTAACTACTGGCTGACTATGCGGCGGCTCCATGACATACCTGCCGACCGGGTCTTTACCGAGTTCCGCGATCACATCCGCACTTCAGAACTCGCAGCTTGGGAGGTCATGCGGGATCTATCCGCCGATGCAAAGGTATACGCAGAGCTTGAGCGCCTCCCTTGGGACTCGCCCGAAGGCACCTTCTACTATCGCGTCATCAACGTCATGGAGGCCTCAGTCGTTGGGCCGTTCCTGTTGTGGATCCTGCGATGGCCAGAGACGCGGATGCCAATCGAGCAGCGCCTCAAGGCACTGCGCGCGATGGAGAGCTGGCTGGTTCGCCGCATGCTCTGCAAGTTGACGACCAAGAACTACAACCGGATCATTGTCGAGCTTCTACAAGCGCTGGACCGCAACGGACCGGAAGTCGCAGGAGACATCACCGAGGCCTTCTTCGCGAGAGGTACAGCCACCGCCGGCTACTGGCCATCCGACCAAGAACTCATTGAGGCCGTTCAGACGGTCAAGGTCTACAAGGACCTCACCCGCACTCGCCTTCGTATGATCCTCGAAGCTCTGGAGGACGACGCCAGAGGAAAGTGGTCAGAGCATGAGCACTGTCCGCGCGGATGCCTCACGATCGAGCACGTCATGCCCCAGAGCTGGGGTGAGCACTGGGACAGCGACATCGCCGACCACCCTGCTCGCCAACGCCGTGACCACCTCGTCCAGACGCTGGGGAATCTGACCCTCGTCAATGACCGTCTCAATCCCAAGCTCTCGAACCGGCCATGGACCGACGGAGAGGTGGAGGCACGAGGTCTATCCGACCCGGCATCGACCATCGGCAAGAGGACCCTGCTCCTCAAGCATGCAACCCTGAAACTCAACGCCGAGATCGTGGCGGCCCACCCGGACACGTGGACCGATGAAGCCATCGCTGCCCGTTCTGCTGCATTGGGACAGCGCCTCACCATCATCTGGCCGCGACCGTAGCGAGACCGGTTGGGGCGGGAAATGCGCTGTTAACGACGGCTGAATCCTGACCCCTTGGCGTCGCTCGATTCCTAGGGCGCCAGTTTTCACCCGTCGGCATGCGAGCTCAACGGGGCCGCCGAGAGGAGTTCCATCCAGGTTCCAAATGCGATATTTTCAGCGGAAGTGCGAGGTGATGTCCGCGTGCAGGAAGATACGCGAAGAGTCCAGACTGCCGTTCTTGGCGGGCCGGGCTCCTACGAGCCGATCCTTATGCCCCTCGACCGAACTGAAGCTCTCCAGTTCCGAGCAAACCATGATCGTATGGGCAACACGTTCTGGTGCGGAACGCACCTGGGCGGTTGTAGCAAGCAGTTGATGGACCGGATCGGCCAGGTCAAGGTTCCGCATTTCGCGCATCACGCTGATCGAGCCACTCACGTGTGCCGACGGGTCAACCTCGGCGTCGACTCTGCTGATCACCTTTATATCCATCATGAGCTGTCGAAGTGGCTCAAGAGCCGCGGCATGAACCCCGCAGGAAACCCTGTCATCAACGATGGCTTCACCTCAGGCGGTGGCTGCACGGAGCTAATCGTCGCTCCGCCCGGACAGTTTCCTCTGGTCGCCGTCCAACTCGTCGGTGACGAGCGCAGTTGGTGGCACCGAGACAGGCAGCTCCGTGTCGAAGGCCGAGCCGTGCAGTGGATCTTCGGTATGAATTCCCGTGCATCGTACGCGGCGCTCGATCGGGACGGGTACGCCTTACGCATTCGCTGCGAGACCCAAGCGGGCACTCGAAGGATCTTTGTCGCAGTCCAACTCCCGGGGCGGCCAGTCGACTGGGAGGTCATCTCCGGTTGGCGGCTGACGCAATCCGGAATCTCCACAGCTGACATTGATCGTGTTCGTCGGTCACACTCAGACCTAGTTGGTGTCCGTCAATTGAGCGATAGAGAAGAACGTACAGTTGTCGGGTTCCCTCTCGATGTGTCCGGGCTTCTAATCACTCCGAAAGAAACAAAGACGCGCCCCTGGCAACATATAGGTGATGGCGAGAGGGACAGTCAGTCGCTCACGGTCAAGGTGCAAACTCCTGCCGGAATCGTCATCGGCGATGCCGTTGTCGTACTTCCGTGCGCTTACGCGGAGCTAGCTGTCGACCAGCAGTATCAAATCCTGGGGCCGGCCTCGGTGCGAGCTAATGTAGATCCCCAGCAACTGAGACTTCGTTGGATAATTGACTCAGGCGGGCTGGCAATCGCTCCGGCGATACAAACCCCGCTGCTCGCCCCACAGGTTGACACCTATCCACGGGTGTCCGCGAAGCAGCATGCGATCAAGACTGATCAGGAAGAGTCCGCGCTCCCTGAAGCGCGAAGGGCGCCTACGACCTCCATGTCCGGTGATCCGTCGACCGCCCACCTCGACCGCCGGGAGGAGATGCGCATCCGTGAATCCGCTGCAAGAACGATCACGCGGCTTGAGCAAGCACGCAGCGTCGGCAATCGGAACAGAGGACGTGAGCTTCTCCGCCAGCTCGGAACCCTGCTGAAGTCGGCGCCCCCGGACAATTGTCAACGGCCAAGTGGGTGTCGCCGCTGGTGGCCATGTAGAAGTCCCCACCTCTTCGTAGTTGACTACTTCTTGATCAAGCGTGCTGGTGTCCT
>NZ_JBEZDM010000025.1:0-164990 GCF_040648335.1 Nonomuraea sp. NPDC049158 | reverse complement strand
TTTGGCCCGGGTGTGCCGGCGCGGCGCCCGCGCCGCGCCGTCACAGCCGGTCGGGTTCCGAGGGGCCTACCGGAGCTCGCGCTTGAGGATCTTGCCCGTGGCGGTCATCGGCAGCGCGTCGCGGAACTCCACGACGCGCGGGTACTTGTAGGCCGCCATGTTCTCCTTGGCCCAGGCGATCAGCTCGTCCTCGGTCGCGGTAGAGCCGGGCGTACGGATGATGTACGCCTTGATCTCCTCGCCGAGCGACTCGTGCGATACGCCGACGACGGCGGCCAGCGAGACGGCCTCGTGCGTCATCAGGACCTCTTCGAGCTCGCGCGGGTAGACGTTGAACCCGCCACGGATGATCATGTCCTTGGACCGGTCGACGATCGAGTAGTAGCCGTCGGCGTCGCGGGTGGCGATGTCGCCGCTGCGGAACCAGCCGTCGCGCATCACCTCGTCCGTGGCCTCCGGACGGCCGTAGTAGCCCTTCATGATGTTGTGGCCGCGGATCGCGATCTCGCCCGGCCCCTCGCCCTCGATCGTCTTCCAGCCGCTGTCGATGAGCTTCATCTCCACGCCCCAGATCGGGGTGCCGACCGTGCCCGGCTTGGCGGGGTGGTCCGGCTGGTTGAAGCTGGCCACCGGCGAGGTCTCCGACAGGCCGTACCCCTCGAGGATGGCGACGCCGAACGTCTTCTCGAAGTCCTTCAGCACCTCGAGCGGAGAGGCGGAGCCGCCCGCCACGGCGGTCCGCAGGCCGGCGGGCGGCGTGACGCCGTCCGCGTGGACCTTCGACAGCATCGCCCAGTACATGGTCGGCACGCCCGCGAAGAACGTGACGCCCTCCTTGGCCATGAGCGCCAGCGCGTCGCCCGGCTCGAAGCGCGGCATCAGCACGATCGAGGCCCGCCGCAGGAACCCCTGGTTCATCACGACCGTCTGCCCGAACGAGTGGAACAGCGGCAGCACCGCCATCATCACGTCGCCGCCCTCGGCGCTGGGGAACATCCGGTCGCAGACAATGGCGTTCATCAGCATGTTCTGGTGGCTGAGCTCGGCGCCCTTGGGCTGGCCGGTGGTGCCGGAGGTGTAGAGGATCACCGCCGTGTCCTCGGCCGCCGTCTGCACGGTCTCGAACGCGCCGGACATGCCGTCGAGCGCCGCCCAGATCGACTCGCCGTACACGGACTCGGTCGCCAGCGCCGTGGCGGGCAGCACGAAGAAGTGCTCGCAGCCCTCGGCCGCCTCGAAGCCGGCCTTGCCGCGCTCGCCCAGCGGCAGCTCGGGCGTGCCCTCGAAGCAGAACAGCGCCTTGGCGTCGCTGTCGTCGAGGTGGTAGGCGATCTCCCGCGACTGCAGCAGCACGTTGAGGGGCACCACCGTTGCCCCGGCCTTGAGGATGCCGAAGTAGACGAACGGGAAGTACGGCAGGTTGGGGCAGGCCAGCGCGACCTTGTCACCCTTGCCGATGCCGCGCGAGACCAGCAGGTTGGCCACCTGGGCGGCCACAGTGTCGATCATTGAGTACGGCAGGCGCATGTCACCGAAGACGATGGCCGTGCCATCCGGCGTGGCCCTGGCACTGTCCTCCAGGACGATCGACAGGTTGAGCATGAGCGCCTTCCTCCCTGTGTACGGCTTGCGCGCCATCATGGCAGCAAGACATACCGACCGGTAGGGGCAAACCCCGTCACCTCAGAGGCCGGTTACAGGCGCGTATAGACGCGGTACATCGCCTGGAGTAAGCAAGTACCAGATTACTTACGCCTGGGAGGGGCCATGGAGTACGACTACGTGATCGTGGGGGCCGGGTCGGCGGGGTGTGTGCTGGCCAACAGGCTCTCGGCCGATCCCAGGGTGTCCGTGGCGCTGATCGAGGCGGGCGGCAAGGACGACAAGCTGGAGATCCGCATGCCCGCGGGCTTCGCCAAGCTGTTCAAGACCGACTACGACTGGAACTACACCACCGCCAAGCAGAGCGAGATGTCCGACCGGGAGCTCTACTGGCCCAGGGGCAGGGTGATCGGCGGCTCGTCCTCGCTCAACGCGCAGATGTGGGTACGGGGCTGCGAACGCGACTACGACCAGTGGGGGATCCCGGGCTGGACCTATGACGACGTCCTGCCGTACTTCACCAAGGCCGAGCACCGCGTCGGCAGCAACCACGGCGGCGTCTACGGCTCGTCCGGCCCGCTGTTCATCTCCGAGCTGCGCAGTCCCAACGTCACCACCGCGGCCTTCCTGAAAGCCTGCGACGAGCTCGGATTACAGCGGCTGGCCGAGCTCAACGGCCGCTCCAACGAGGGCTACAGCGCCACGCCCGTCACCCAGAACCGCGGCAGGCGGTGGAGCTCCGCCGACGCCTACCTGCGCCCGGTGTTGAAGCGGCCCAACCTGACGGTGATCACCGGCGCGACCGTGGACCGGGTGCTGTTCGACGGCACGCGGGCCGTCGGCGTCGAGCACGACGGCGGCGCGCAGATCAAGGCCAAGCGGGAGGTCATCCTGTCGGCGGGCGCGATCGGCTCTCCGTACCTGCTCATGCGCTCGGGGGTCGGCGCGGCCGACGAGCTGCGCGACGAGGGCGTCCCGATCGTGCGGGACCTGCCCGAAGTCGGCAAGAACCTCCAGGACCACCTGTCGACCGGCGTGTACGTGCAGTCCAAGGAGCCGGTCACGCTGACCAAGGCGGAGTCGATCGGCAACCTCCTGCGCTACATCGTGCTGCGCTCCGGCATGCTCACCACGAATGTGGGCGAGGCGGTGGCGTTCATCAGGACGTCGCCGGAGGAGCCCGCCCCCGACATCGAGCTGATCTTCGCGCCCGGCCCGTTCATCGACCACGGCCTCACCCCGCCGACCGGCCACGGGCTGACCGTCGGCGTGGTGCTGCTGCAGCCGGAGAGCCGGGGCACGGTCGGGCTGAGCGGCCGCGAGGTGGTGATCGACCCCGGCTACCTGACCCAGGAGGCCGACGTCAAGCGGCTGGTCGCCGGGCTGAAGACGGCCAAGCAGGTCTTCGCCACCGCCGCGATGAGCAAGTACGCGGGCGGCCCGATGGCCCCCTACCAGGGGCCCGAGAGCGACACCGAGCTCGCTCAGTGGGTACGCGAGCGCGGCGAGACCCTCTACCACCCGGTCGGCACCTGCCGCATGGGCACCGACGCCGAGTCGGTCGTCGACCCGGAGCTCAAGGTACGCGGCCTCGACGGGCTCAGGGTCGTGGACGTGTCGATCATGCCGACCCTGAACCGCGGACACACGCACGCCCCGGCCATCATGATCGGCGAAAAGGGAGCCGAGCTCATCGCCAAGCGGTCTTGACGTAAGTGACTACTTGCAGAAGGCTTGGTGTTCATGACGCTCTCCAGTGACCTGGACATCTCGCAACTGGTGTTCTGGGGGCTGCCCCAGGCCGAGCGCATGGCCGCCTTCCGCCGGTTGCGCCAGCTGGACGAGCCGGTGTTCCTGACCGAGCAGGCCGTGCCGTTCATCAAGGGCGGGCCCGGCTACTACGCCCTGGTACGCCACGCGGACGTGACCGAGGCCAGCAGGAACGCGGCCGTGTTCAGCAGTGAGCCGTGTTCCAACAGCGTGCCCGACATGCCGCGCTGGCTGGCCGTGTACTTCGGGTCGATGATCAACATGGACGACCCGCGGCACGCCCGGCTGCGCAGGATCGTGTCCAGGGCGTTCACGCCGCGCATCCTGTCCAAGATGGAAGAGGACCTGGCCACGGCCGCCACCGAGATCGTGGACCGGGCGATCGAGGAGGGGCCGGGCGACTTCGTGGCGCAGATCGCCGCCCGCCTCCCGGTCCGCGTCATCTGCGACATGATGGGCATTCCGGCGACATTTCATGACATGGTGCTTCGGCGGACCAACGTGATCCTCGGCAACGCCGACCCCGAGTACACCGGCATCGACCCCGAGTTCAGCCGCGTCAACGTGGCCCGCGGCCTGGCCAAGCTGCTGCACGCCGGCTTCTCCCTGAACCGCCTCGCCGCCCGCCTGGGCGACGAGCGGCGCAAGAATCCCACGGGCGACCTGGTCAGCCTGCTGGTCAACGGCGAGGAGCGGCTCACCTCGCAGGAGCTGGGCTCGTTCTTCATCCTGCTCGTGGTGGCCGGCAGCGAGACCACCCGCAACGCCATCGCGTACGGGCTCAAACTCTTCACCGACCACCCCGAGCAGCGGCGGCTGCTCCTGGACGACTTCGACGGCCGCGTCACCAAGGCGTGCGACGAGATCGTGCGCTACGCCACGCCGGTGATCCAGTTCCGCCGCACCCTCACGCGGGACCATGAGATGAACGGCATGCGCTACAAGAAGGGGGACAAGGTCCTGCTCTTCTACAACTCGGCCAACCGTGACGAGACCGTGTTCAAGGACCCCGACACGTTCGACATCACCCGCGACCCGAACCCGCACGTCGGCTTCGGCGGCCCCGGCCCGCACTTCTGCCTGGGCGCCCACCTGGCGCGCAGGGAGATGAGCGTGATGTTCCGCGAGCTGTTCACGCGCCTGCCCGGCATCAGGTCAGAGGGGGAGCCCGACTTCCTGCTGTCCAACTTCATCAACGGGATCAAGCACCTGAAGTACACCTTCTGAGGGCCTCGGCCAGGCCCTCCTCGCCGCGCCAGGCCACGAACCCGTCCGGCCGTACGAGCAGCGTCCCGTACGGCCAGCCGTCCACCACGTGCACCGGAACGTCGGCCGCCACGCCGGGGTCGGCCGTGAGCACGCACCACTGCGATCCCACGAGATCCAGCGTGGACACCCCGTCGGCCACCCACATGTGCGGCAGGCGGGATCCCGGCGACCCGTCCAGGTCGAGGGTGACGTCCTCGGTGGACGGAAGCTCCGCGCCGCCGTACCGGTAGCCCATGTGCACCACCGGCGCGTTGATCGCCCCCGCCGCCTTGCGCGCCTCCGCCATGTCCTGCCCCCAGTGCAGGGACGGATCGTTGAACCGCAGGAGCGCCTGCTCCATCGTCATGAGGGCCACCGGATGGCGCTCCGCGTGATAAGTCGCCAGCAGCTCGGGCCCGGCCTCACCGCGTAGCGCGTGCGCGAGCTTCCACGCCAGATTGTGCGCGTCGGCGATGCCGGTGTTCAGCCCGAACGCGCCCAGCGGGGGGATGGCGTGCGCCGCGTCGCCCACCAGGAAGGCCCGCCCGGCGGAGAGGCGATCGGCCACCTGGCCGAGCCCCCGGAACGTCAGCACGCTGCGGATCTCCACCTCGATCGACGGGTCGCCGAGCGCGGTGCGGATGTGCTCCGGAGTCGGCTCCGTGCCGAGGCGGGTGAGGAAGACCCACTCGCGTTCGCCGTCGACGGTCACCAGCAGGCCGGTCGCGTCCGGATGCTCGATGTCGCACATGGCGAACGGCTTGCGCGGGCGCAGATCAGCGCGGAACAGGACGCTCGTCGTCTCCTGGCCGATCACACCGGGACCGGTGAGTCCGACGCCGAGGATCTGCCGAACCCGGCTGCGCACACCGTCGGCCGCCACCAGATAGCGCGCCCGCACGACCCGCCCGTCGGACAGGGTCGCCGTGACGCCGTCGGAGTCCTGCTCGAACGAGTCGAGCGCCACGCCGAACTCCACGTCGCCCGCCTTGGTGATCAGCACGCGGTCGAACCGGTTCTGTGCGCAGGTGCCGCGGATCCGGGCCGGCGTGTAGGTGAAGTCGGCCGCTCCTCTCGCCTTCCACGCCTCGCCTTCGGTGAAGTCGGCCTCGGCGAGCGTGCGTCCTTTGATCTTCCCCGCCCGCAGGTCGACCGCGGCCTCGTTGACCGCTTGTTCCAGGCCGACCTCGCGCAGGATCTCCACCGACCGCAGCCCGATGCCGTTGGCTCTGGGGTGGTGCGACAGCTCCGGCTTCTCCTCGACGACGAGGGGTTTGACGCCGTGGTGGCGCAGCAGCACCGCGAGCATGAGTCCGACGGATCCGCCGCCGGCGATCAAAACGTCTGTGGTAACAGTGTTCCCAGTCATGGGCACACCGTACCCACATCTGTAGACTCCTGTCCATGCCGCTTATCTGGGAGCGCGAGCCGTACCAGCCGAAAAGGCAGGCCCTGAGCGTGGAGCGCATCGTGGACACGTCCGTCGCCATCGCCGACGCCGAGGGGCTCGACGCGCTGTCGATGCGCCGTGTCGCCGCCGAGCTGTCGACCGGTACGACCTCGCTCTACCGCTACGTCGACAGCCGCGACGACCTGCTCGACCTCATGGCCGACGCCGTGCAGGACGACCACGTGCCGCTGACGGGAGACTGGCGGGCCGACCTCGAGGCGTACGCCCACCACGAGCGCGAGCTGTGGCTGCGGCACGCCTGGCTCGCCCCGCTGCTGGCGACCCGGCCATCGCTCGGCCCCAACTGGCTGCGCCGCCTGGAGCACGCCCTCGCCGCGGCCGCCCCGCTGACCTCCGACATCGCCGACGCGGGCTCGGCCGTCGGGCTGATCAGGGACTACGTGCGCGGCGCGGTCATGCGCGAGCTCGCCGAGAAGGAGACCCAGCGACGCACCGGTCAGACCGAGGACGAGTGGCGCGCCGACGTCGCCCCCTACATGCGCAAGGTCATCGAGAGCGGTGCCTATCCCCGGGTCTCGCGCATGACCGAGTCCGCCGACCTGAGCCCGGCCGAACAGTTCTCGAACGGCTTGCGCCGCATCCTCACCGGGATCGCGGCCTCTCAGCAGACGGAAAAGTGATCATCAACGCCGCGATCAAGCCTTCGAGGTGCCGCATGAACCCCATGCGGCACGGGCGAGAATCCTCGGGCTGCAACTGCTAGGTTTCGCAGTCATGGAGATCAGAACCGTCCACGCCAACGGGGTGGAGTTCGCGTATCTGGCCGTAGGGGAGGGGCCGCTGGCCCTGTGCCTGCACGGCTTCCCTGACACGGCCCACACCTGGCGTCACCTGCTCCCGGCGCTGGCCGAGCGTGGCTACCGCGCGGTCGCGCCGTTCCTGCGCGGCTACGCGCCGACCGAGATCCCCGCCGACGGCGCCTACGAGGCCGGCGCCCTCGTCGCCGACGTACGGGCGCTGCACGAGGAGCTCGGTGGCGACTCCGCCGCGGTGCTCATCGGCCACGACTGGGGCGCGTTCCCCGTCTACGCGACCGCCGACCGCTTCCGCAGATCCGTGGCCATGGCCGTGCCACCGGCGGCCGCCCTGGCGACCGGCTTCCTGGACTACGAGCAGCTCAAGCGCTCGTTCTACGTCTTCCTCTTCCAGACCGCCCTGGCCGAGACGGCCGCCGCCGCCCCCGGCTTCCTCGAGGGCATCTGGCGCGACTGGTCCCCCGGCTACGACGCCGAACAGGACCTGGAGTTCGTCCGGCAGAGCATCGGCGCACCGGCGAACCTGGCGGCGGCCATCGGCTACTACCGGGCGATGCTCGGCACCACCCCGCCCACCGGGCGCTACCCGGCACCGGAGCCCGCCACCACCGGGCCGATCCTCTACCTGCACGGGACTCAGGACGGCTGCCTCTCGGCCGACCTGGGCAAGGACGCGCTGAGCCACCTGCCGGCCGGATCGCGGACCGAGCAGGTGGCCGGCGCGGGCCACTTCCTCCACCTCGAAAAGCCGGCGGAGGTCAACCGGCTCATCCTCGACTGGCTGACCTCCTGAGGACCGCCACGACCGGATGGCGGCCTGACAGGGTGAGGTGGATCACCCTGTCCACCCCGAAGCCGGGTGGCTGCCACGCCTCCGGAATGAGCGCCACCACCGTGCCGTCCACGGCCAGGACCCGGTGGATCTCCCGCCACAGGTGGCCGGGGTCCCGGCGGAGCCGCCCGCTCGGGGCGACCTGGCGGTCCCAGGGCGGGTTCACCAGGACCCGGTCCACACTGCCGTCCGGCAGGGGAAGCCGCCCCGCATCGGCCACACCCCAGGCGATACCGCCCGTCGCGGGGCTCCGGCTCGGGTGGGCCGAGGTGGTGGCGCCCGTCGTGGGGATCCGGCCCGTCGGGGGCGCAGCCCGGTCGATGCCGCCCCTCGTGGAAGTCCGGCCCGTGTGGGCCGAGGTGATGGCGTCGGCTGCGGCGCGGGCGGCGTTGGCGGCGGCGACGTGGACGGCGCGCGGGTCGTGGTCGAAGCCGAGCAGGCGCGCGTGCGGCGCGAGCGCGCGGGCCTCGATGAGCGTGGTACCGGCGCCACAACAGGGGTCGAGCACCGTGCCGGCACGGTCGAGTCGCGCCAGAACGGCCATGGCGGCGGCCACCGGCGGATGCAGCGTGCCCGGGACCGACTCCGTCTTGTACGGCCTGCGGTGCAGCGGCCTGGCAGGCACCCGCAGCGCGATGACCGCCTGCCCGTCCTCCACCGTGACCCGCCACGCCGTCGAGCCTTCGGGCGGCACCCGGCCGTCGCGGCGCGAGTGGTACGGCAGGCCCAGCGGCCTGGCGAGCTCGGCGCCGACAGCGTCCTCGATGTCGAACCGGCTGTAGTTCCGCCGCCCGACGAACGACGCCGACACCTCCACCCCACCGCCCCGCACGCTGTACGGTGGGCCACCGTCCAGCACCCCGCCGTCCCGCACGCTGTCCAGCACCCCGCCGTCCCGCACGCCGTACGGTAGGTCGCCCTCCAGTACCCCGCCCGGCAGAGCGTCCCGCATCCCGCCGTCCAGCACGCCATACGGGCGGTCGGTGGTTCGGTCGGTGATCTGGTGGGCGAGTTTCGTCAGGCTCTCGGCGTCGAGCTGGCGAGCCGCCCGCGCCAGCCGCCCCAGCGCCTCCCTGTCGCGCCCGATCCCCTCCACGACGGCCGCCACCAGCAGCACGTCGTCGGCCATCCGCAATCCCAGCAGCTCCGGCCCGGGATCGGCCGTCTCGAACCACACCTCACGGTGGCGCACTCCGCGCACCACCCCGAGCCCGGCACGTCGGATCTCCGCGGCCACCAGGGGCTCGATGCCACGCACCGCCCTGGCCACGGCAAGTGTATGCACGTGTCCTTCTCCCACGTCGCGACCCGGGACGGCGGCCGGCCGTCCCGCATCACCGGCGGTGGGTCATCCACGGCCCGCCGGCGGGTCGCTAGCGCAGGAAGAAGAAGAACGTCATACGCCCACGCTATAGATCACCCGCCTCCGGAGGCCACCGATTTTCCGCGCACGCCCGGCCCCGCAGACGTACGGTGTACTTCGATCGCGTTGACGTGAATAGGCCGCTATCCGAATGATGGTGTTCATGGACGTGCTGGACTTCGACCTGTCGGACCGTGACTTCTGGGCCAAGCCGATGGCGGAGCGGAGGGCCGCCTTCGAGCGGCTGCGGGCGCGAGATACGCCGGCCTTCTTCGCCGAGCCCGTGGTCGACTTCGCCCCGCAGGGGCCCGGCTACTACGCGCTGGTCAAGCATGCCGACATCCTGGAGGCCAGTCGCAATCCCGAGGTCTTCTCCTCGGGCGAGGGCGGGGCCACGAACATCCTCGACATGCCCGCCGAGTTCACCGAGTACTTCGGCTCGATGATCAACATGGACGACCCCCGGCACGCGCGCCTGCGCCGGATCGTCTCCCGGGCCTTCACCCCCAAGATGATCAAGCAGTTCGAGGCCGACGTGGACGTCGCGGCCGCCAAGATCGTGGACGACCTGCTGGTCACGGGCTCCGGCTGCGACTTCGTCACCGAGGTCGCCGCCCGCCTGCCCTTGAAGATCATCTGCGACATGATGGGCATCCCCGAGCGCGACTACCAGTTCGTCTACGAGCGCTCGAACGTCATCCTGGGCGGCTTCGACCCCGAATACACCGGCGACGACGTCACCCAGGTGGTCCCGCTCCTGCTCAACGCCGGGATGGAGCTGCAGCAGCTGGTCCAGGACCTGGCCGCCTACCGCACCGACAACCCCACGAACGACCTGACGTCATCCCTCGTCAATGCCAACATCGACGGCGAGCGGCTGACCTCGCAGGAGCTCGGGTCGTTCTTCATCCTGCTGGTGGTGGCGGGCAACGAGACCACCCGCAACGCCATCTCGTACGGCCTGCGCCTGCTCACCAACAACCCCGACCAGCGGGGGCTGTGGCTGGAGGACGTCCAGGGCCGGGCGGCCGGGGCCGTGGAGGAGATCGTCCGGCTGGCCTCGCCGGTGAACTTCATGCGCCGCAAGGTGACCAGGGACCACGAGATGAACGGCCACCTGTACCGAAAGGGCGACAAGGCGGTCCTGTACTACTGGGCGGCCAACCGCGACGAGGCCGTCTTCGAGGAGCCCGAGCGCTTCGACATCACCCGCTCACCCAACCCGCACGTGGGGTTCGGCGGACCGGGGCCGCACTTCTGCTTGGGGGCGCACCTGGCCCGGCGGGAGATCACGGTGATGTACCGGGAACTGCTCCGCCGGGTGCCCGGCATCCAGGCGGGCAAGCCGGACCGCCTGCACTCCAGCTTCATCAACGGCATCAAGCACCTGGAGTGCACCTTCTAGAACCAGCTGCCCGGCCCCCGGGATGCCGGGGGCCGGGGGGACAGGGTCAGGAGGCGGGGGTGACCTTGATCTGCTTGATGACCGTGTTGACGTCCGGCAGAAGCTGCTTGCTGGTCGACGGGATCGACATGTAGACGATCGCCGGTACGTCCTTGCCGGTGTTGATGGCGGCCGTGACGATGGTGGCCTTCTCGGTGCCCGAGGTCAGGGCGTACGCGATGACCCGGCCCGAGGACTGCCCGACCTTGATCGGCTGCTGGGCGATCTTCTTGACCGTGTTGCCCACGGGGAAGAAGCGCTTGCGGGCGTTCAGCACCACCTGCTTGATCACCGGCTCCAGGTCGTCCTCGCTGGTGAACGAGGAGGCCAGCTTGGCCGGGAGCGGGCCGGTGAGGATCTGGGCGGAGCTGTCGGTGCCCGTGATGACGTACTGGCGGGTGTCGAAGCCGTACGTGGTCTTGACGGTGGCGCGCTGGTCCTGCTGCCAGGTGCCGCCGAGGCGCGGGACCGTGATGCCGGCCGAGGGGTTGGAGACTATGCCCGTCACGGGGGCGGCCTTGCCGGACCACCGCGGCAGGCGGGGGATCGAGCTCGCCGCCTTGGTGGGGGCGGCACTGGCCGACGTGCTCGGCTTGGCGGCCGCGGTGTTGGAGGTGGCGGCCGGCGTGTTGCTGGCCAGCGGTCCGGCCAGGAACGCCCAGAGGACGGCGCCGACCAGGGCGATGGCCACCGAGCCCGCCAGGGCGTAGATCCAGAGGGGTTTGCCGGGGTTGTCGAGCGACTCCGGCTCGCCCATCGCCTGGTAGTCGTCGCCGAAGACGGTGTTCCAGAGCTCCTGCTGGCGCTCGGGCGGCGGGGTACGGGAGCCGCTGATCTGGCCGGCCGTCACGAACCTGTGGTCCGGGTCGGACGGGTCGCGGCTCAGGTTGGAACCCGGCCTGCCGTGCTCGGCCTGGTGCTCCTCCCCGGTCGGCGGCTGGCCACCAGGCCCTTGGCCGCCCGGTCCGTGGCCACCAGGCCCTTGACCACCCGGTCCGTGGCCACCGGGTCCTTGCCCACCCGGTCCGGGACCACCAGGTCCGTGGCCGATCTGCGGCTGGCCGGGCGGTGCTTGGCCGACCGGCGCCTGACCGTACGCGACCAGGCGGTCGTCGGGGGAGGGCGCGGAACGCGGCACCGCGCGGTCGTCGAGGGGAGTGCCCCGGCGCCGACTGTCCAGCGGAGTGACATTTCGCGGCCCATCCAGCGGCGAGCCAGAACGAGGACCGTCGAGCGGGGAGCCCGAACGAGGACCGTCGAGCGGGGAGCCGGACCGAGGACCATCCAGCGGGGAGCCGGACCGAGGACCATCCAGCGGGGAGCCGGAACGCGGTGCGCCTCGGTCGTCCGGGGGCGGGTACGCGCGCTCGCCGAGCGGATTCGGCGGGAACTGGTGGTACGCCGTGGGCTGATTATCCGGAGAACCCTGGCCATAGGAGACCGTGCGCTCCATCGGGTCGCCGGGACGCGGCTGAGGCCGGGCGTCCTGCGGGCCGAGGTTCGACCACGCGTCCGAGGAGGGCGGTGCCTCCGACCAGGCGGGCCCGGAGTCCGGCCAGGACTGCTGCGACCCCTGCGACGGCGCGCCGCCGTGCCGCGACGGATCGGGCCAGGAGGGCGAGGACTGCGACGGGTCCGGCCACGAAGGCGAGGACTGTGCGGGGTCCGGCCACGAAGGCGAGGACTGTGCGGGATCGGGCCAGGACGGCGAGGATTGCGCCGGATCCGGCCACGAGGGTGAGGACTGTGCGGGGTCGGGCCACGACGGCGAGGACTGCGAGGAGTCCGGCCATGACGACTGGGCGGCACCGCCCCGTGAGGAGTCAGGCCATGCCGCGTCCTGCCGGGGCGCCTCGGGCCAGGATGTCGGCACCTCCGGCTTTGGCGCCTCGGGCCAGGACGGTGGCAGATGGGGTGCTCCGGAATTCTCCGTTGCCATTGCTGCCGTACCTCCCGAGGTTATGTCCGGATTTGACGCATCCGGCATGATCTCACGCGAGACCAGGGGTTCCGCAGTAAAACGCGCGAAGCCGTGCGGATCCGTCGGTGGGTCCTGCATGGGCAGGCCACCATCTGGACGTTCTGGCTCTACTGGGTACACCACGGCGACGAGAGTATTCTAATGGGACATTAGAGGTCACAACGGATACATCACCATCAGATCTCACCAGACCTGAAGAGTCCATTGTGCCCACTGACCCGGCTCGACGACCCGCATTCAGCCGAAGACGTGCGCTAGGCTTGACCTATGCGTTCCGCGACCCTGCTTCTTAGCGGGCCGCGACGGCTCTGATCAGCTCGCCGTCGCGGCTGCCCCTCGTCATGCGCACGAGGGGTTTTCTTATGGGTCCGAGTCAATCCAAAAGGACAACCGCCGTGAGTGAGTACAACCCGCAGGCGCTGCAGGCCAAGTGGCAGCAGCGATGGGAGGGGCAGGACCCGTTCCGGGCCAGCGATGACGCCGCCGACACGCGTGAGCGGCGCTACATGCTGGACATGTTCCCCTATCCTTCCGGTGACCTCCACATGGGCCATGCCGAGGTGTTCGCGATCGCCGATGTGGTCGCGCGCTACTGGTTCCAGAAGGGCTACAACGTCCTCCACCCGATCGGCTGGGACTCCTTCGGCCTGCCGGCCGAGAACGCCGCCATCAAGCGGAACGCACACCCCGCCGAGTGGACCTACGCCAACATCGAGACGCAGGCCGGCTCGTTCAAGCGCTACGGCATCTCCTTCGACTGGTCGCGCCGTCTGCACACCAGCGACCCCGACTACTACCGCTGGAACCAGTGGCTGTTCATCCGCTTCTTCGAGCGCGGCCTGGCCTACCGCAAGGGCGGCCTGGTCAACTGGTGCCCCCAGGACCAGACCGTGCTGGCCAACGAGCAGGTCGTGGCGGGCAAGTGCGAGCGCTGCGGCGCCGACGTGATCCGCCGCGAGCTGACGCAGTGGTACTTCAAGATCACTGACTACGCGCAGCGGCTGCTGGATGACATGCAGCAGCTGGACGGCTGGCCCGAGCGCCTGCTGACCATGCAGCGCAACTGGATCGGCCGCTCCGAGGGCGCCGACGTATTGTTCGAGATCGAGGGCCGCGAGGAGCCGGTCCACGTCTACACCACGCGGCCCGACACGCTGTTCGGCGCGACGTTCTTCGTGGTGGCCGTGGACGCGCCGCTGGCCGACGAGATCGTCACGGACGAGCAGCGCGCGGCCTTCGAGGCGTACCGGACCGAGTCGGCCAAGCTGAGCGACATCGAGCGGCTGTCCACCGACAAGGACAAGACCGGCGTCTTCCTGGGCCGCTACGCGATCAACCCGGTCAACGGTGAGCGCATCCAGGTCTGGGCGGCCGACTACGTGCTGTCCGACTACGGCCACGGCGCCATCATGGCCGTGCCCGCCCACGACCAGCGCGACCTGGACTTCGCGGTGAAGTTCGGGCTGCCGGTGAAGGTCGTCGTGCACACCGGCCTGGCCGACCCCGGCGAGACCGGCGAGGCCACGCCGGGCGAGGGCAAGCTGGTCAACTCCGGCCCGCTGGACGGGCTGTCCAAGACCGAGGCCATCTCCAAGATCATCGAAGTGCTGGAGACCCAGGGCCGGGGCACGGGCGCGATCAACTTCCGGCTGCGCGACTGGCTGCTGTCCCGCCAGCGCTACTGGGGCACGCCGATCCCGATCATCCACTGCGCCGACTGCGGCGAGGTGCCCGTCCCCGACGACCAGCTGCCGATCACGCTGCCCGACCTGCGCGGCGAGGCCCTGGCGCCGAAGGGCGTGTCCCCGCTGGCCAGCGCCACCGACTGGGTCAACGTCGAGTGCCCCAAGTGCGGCAGTCCGGCCAAGCGCGACACCGACACCATGGACACCTTCGTCGACTCGTCCTGGTACTTCCTGCGCTACACCTCACCCGGCTACACCGACGGCCCGTTCGACGTCGAGGCGGTCCGCAAGTGGGGCCCGATCGACCAGTACGTCGGCGGCATCGAGCACGCGGTGCTGCACCTGCTCTACTCGCGCTTCTTCACCAAGGTCCTGCACGACATGGGCATGCTGGACTTCACCGAGCCGTTCCTGCGCATGCTCAACCAGGGCCAGGTGATCAACGGCGGCAAGGCCATGTCCAAGTCCCTGGGCAACGGCGTGGACCTGGGCAAGCAGATCGACGACTTCGGGGTCGACGCGGTCCGCCTGACCATGGTGTTCGCCGGTCCGCCCGAGGAGGACATCGACTGGGCCGACATGTCGCCGGCCGCGTCGCAGAAGTTCCTGGCCCGCGCCTTCCGCGTGATGGACGAGGTGGCCGCCGAGCCCGGCGTGTCGTTCGAGGGCGGCGATGTCGAGCTGCGCAAGGCCACGCACCACGCGATCGACGAAGTCACCCGGCTGGTGGAGTCCCAGCGCTTCAACGTCGCGATCGCGCGCATGATGGAGCTGACCTCGGCGGCCCGCAAGGCCATCGACTCCGGTCCCGGCGCCGCCGACCCCGCGGTCCGCGAGGCGGCCGAGACGCTGGCCGTCATGCTGTCGCTGGTGGCGCCCTACACCGCCGAGGAGGGCTGGGAGCGCCTGGGCCACGAGGGCGGCGTCAGCCGGGCCGGCTGGCCCACCGCCGACCCGGCGCTGCTGGTGCAGGAGTCGGTGACCTGCGTCGTCCAGGTGGCCGGCAAGGTGCGTGAGCGCCTGGAGGTGTCGCCCGACATCTCCGAGGCCGACCTGAGGGCGCTGGCCCTGGACTCGGAGAAGGTCCGCTCCTACCTGACGGGCGAGCCGCGCAAGGTGATCGTGCGGGCGCCGAAGCTGGTCAACATCGTCCCCTGACGCAGACTTAGAGGCGGCGTAGCGCGGGCAGCAGCTCTTTCTCGGCCCAGCCGAAGAAGGGCTGCTGCTGGTCGTGGCCGATCTGGACGAGCGCGACGTGCGTGAACCCGGCGTCGGTGTACTTCCGGACCGCCTCGACCACCGCGTCCACGTCGTCGCCGCACGGCACGCTCTCGGCGACGTCCTCGGGCCGTACATAGTCGGCGTAGGCGCCGAAGTTGACCGGCCCCGGCAGCTCGGCCATCACCTTCCACCCGGCCGCCGACCAGCGCCACAGCTCGTGGGCCCGCTCCCTGGCCGCCTCAGCGTCGGTGTCGTAGGAGATGGCCAGCTGGCCGTACACCGGTTTGCCCGAGCCGCCGAGCGCGTTGAACTGCTCCACCACCTCCGGCATCGGCTCGTTGACGATCAGCAGATCGCCGAACTCGGCCGCCAGGTCCGCCGACTGCCCACCGGAGGCGGCGACCCCGATCGGGATCCGGCCCTCGGGCAGGTCGTAGAGCTTGGCCGAGTCCACGTCGTAGAACTCACCCTGGTAGGTGACGTACTCGCCGGAGAACAGCTTCTTGATGATCTGGACGGCCTCGCGCAGCATCCGGTGCCGGGTGTTGACCGGCGGCCAGCCCTCGCCGATCACGTGCTCGTTCAGGTTCTCGCCGGAGCCCAGCCCCAGCGTGAACCGGCCCTGGCTGAGCACGCCCATCGTGGCGGCCTTCTGCGCGACGACGGCCGGGTGATAGCGCATCAGCGGGCACGTCACGTACGTCATCAGGGGCAGCCGCTCGGTGGCGTTCGCCGCCGCGCCCAGGACCGACCAGGCGTAGGGCGCGTGACCCTGCTCCTCAAGCCACGGGAAGTAGTGGTCGGAGATGACCGCGTAGTCGAATCCGGTCCGTTCGGCTGTGGCCGCGTCGTCCACCAGCTGCCGGGCCGGGGTCTGCTCGCACATCAGGGTGTAGCCGATTTCTGCCATGGTGTGCCGCCTACCCGGGCCTGCACACGTTAGTTACCAGGCACCGGAGATCAACGTTGGGTCAGTTCCTCCAGCACCAGGCCCAGTCCGATGCCCAGCAGCCAGACGTCCTTGGCGACGGAGATCCCCTCCTGAGAGGGGCTCAGAGTGCCGTCTTTGCGCAGCCCGGGGGTCTTGACGTAGAAGCCCATCAGCCCGCCGGCGAACGCGGTGAGCGCCGCCCCCGCGAACAGCGACGGCACCACCGGGATCAGCAGCGCCGAGCCGACGGCGATCTGCGACTTCGACAGCAGCCGGATGAACGTCTCGGGATCGTAGCGGCGAAGGAACGGGAAGGCCGTGGCCGCCATGCCGTGCACGCCGGTGGCGGCCTCGCGGTCGGCCTGGGCAAGGGTCAGCCCGGAGTCCAGGATGTACGCGCCCGCCGCGATGCGAGGTGGCCACTGGTGGGGGCGGGCGAAGATCCTCACGCTTCCTCCAGAAATGACGTCACGTACGGCTTCTGCCCCATCACCATCCGTCACACGCCGCCCGGCGACGGCCTTGACCAAGACTTCAAGGGCGGACTTCGCGGCCGGGCGCGCACTAGTGTGCAGCTGTGACAACTGGCGCATACCTGAGATTTCCACACCTGCACGGTGACCTGGTCACCTTCGTCGCCGACGACGATGTCTGGCTGGCTCCCGTGGCGGGCGGACGGGCCTGGCGGTTCACCGCCGACCGTACGCCCGTGTCGTTCCCCAGGTTCTCGCCCGACGGCGCCCGCATCGCGTGGACCAGCCATCGGGAGGGACCGCCCGAAGTGTTCGCGGCCGAGCTCGACGGGGCCGAAGGCGAGCGGCTGACCCACTGGGGCAGCGCGACGACCAGCGCGCGCGGGTGGACCGCCGGCGGGGATGTGCTCGCGGTCAGCGCGGCGGGAGAGGGCTCGCGGGCCAGGAGCTGGGCGTACGCGGTCCCGCTGGACGGCGGCCCGGCGGTGCGCCTGCCGTACGGGTGGGTGAGCGAGGCCGCGGTCAGCGGCGAGAAGGTCGCGACCGTGTCGTCGGTCTACCGCGAGCCGTCACAGTGGAAGCGCTATCGGGGAGGTACGGCGGGCAAGATCTGGGTCGACGCCGAGGGGAACGGCGAGTTCGCCCGGCTGTTCGCCGACAGCGACGCCCAGTACTGGTCGGTCATGTGGGTAGGTGACCGCGTGGCGTTCCTGGCCGACATCGACGGCACCGGCAACGTGTACTCGGCCCTGCCCGACGGCTCCGACCTGCGCAAGCACACCGGGCACGACGAGTTCTACGCCCGCCACGCCTCGACCGACGGGGAGCGGGTGATCTACAGCCACGCCGGCGACCTCTGGCTGCTGGAGAGCCTGGACGCCGAGCCGTACAAGCTGGAGGTCAAGCTCGGCGGGCCGCGGCCGGCTCGCGCGCGGCGACCGGCGCCGGCCCGCGTCGGCGGGTTCTCGCCGGACGAGACCGGGCGGGCGAGCGCGGTCGAGATCCGCGGCACCGCCCACTGGGTGACCCACCGTGACGGGCCCGCGGGCGCGTTGCGGGTGGAGCCGGGCGTCCGGGTGCGGCTGCCGCGGGCGCTGGACGCCGACGGCCGGGCGATCTGGGTCTCGGACGCCACCGGTGAGGACGGGCTGGAGATCGGCACGCCCGGCGGCGAGATCCGTACGCTGGCCGCGGGCGAGCTCGGCCGGGTGCTCCAGCTTGGCGCCTCGCCCAACGGCAAGCACGCGGCCGTGGCCACGCACGACGGGCGGCTGCTCGCCATCGACCTCGAATCCGGAAATATCCGGGAGCTGGATCGCACGACGCAGGGGGACATCAGCGGGCTGACGTTCTCGCCCGACTCGTCCTGGCTGGCGTGGGTGCACCCGCATGACGCGCGGCTGTCGCAGATCAGGATGGGCCGCCTCGACGGGACCTCCGTCATCGACGTGACGCCGCTGCGTTTCGCCGACTTCGACCCGGTCTTCACCAGGGACGGTAAGCATCTGGCGTTCCTGTCGGTACGGACGTTCGACCCGATCTACGACGCGCACGTGTTCGACCTGTCCTTCCCGGCGGGCTGCCGGCCGTACCTGGTGCCGTTGCAGGCGACGACGCCCTCGCCGTTCGACCCGAGCCTGCAGGGGCGCGGGTTCAACGGCGAGGACGACAAGCCCGCCTTGTCCTCCGCCTCGTCGTCGGAAGACAAGAAGACCTCGGACAAGAAGGACGCCGAGCCGCCGCGTACCGAAGTGGACCTCGAGGGGCTGGCCTCGCGCGTGGTGCCGGTGCCGGTGCCCGCCGCGCACTACCGCAACCTGCGTACCGCCAAGGACGCCCTGCTCTGGCTGCGCCACCCGGCGGCCGGGCTGCTCGGCGACGGCACCGAGCCGACCGGCGAGACCGTCCTCGAACGCTACGACCTCAAGAAACGCGCCAAGGCCGAGCTCGGCAGGGAGACGCGCGCCTTCGAGGTGAGCGGCGACGGCAGCAGGCTCGTCCTCAACGGCAAGAACGGCCTGCAGACCCGTACCAGCGGCGAGGGCGACGAGGTCGTCACCATCGACCTCGACCGGATCACGGTCCAGATCGACCCGATCGCCGAGTGGCGGCAGGGCTATGCCGAGGCCGGCCGGTTGATGCGCGACCACTTCTGGCGCGCGGACATGAACGGCGTCGACTGGCAGGGCGTGCTCGACCGCTACGCGCCGCTGGTCGACCGGATCGGCGCCTACTCCGAGCTCATCGACCTGCTCTGGGAGGTACAGGGCGAACTGGGCACCTCGCACGCCTACGCCCGGCCTGTCGGCGGGGGCTACGACCCGCGCCGGCGCCAGGGCCTGCTCGGCGCCGACATCGCCCGCGACGCGGACGGCGTCTGGCGCGTCGAACGGATCCTGCCCGGCGAGTCGTCCGACCACGACGCGCGCTCGCCGCTGCTCGCGCCGGGCGTCGCCGTGCGCGAGGGCGACGCGATCGTGGCGGTGGGCGGCCGGCCCATCGATCCCGTACGCGGCCCGCTCGCCTCCCTGGCCGGTACGGCCGGGCAGCCCATCGAGCTGACCGTACGACCGGCGTCAGGCGGCGAGACGCGCCGGGTGGTGGTCACCCCGATCTCCGACGAGACGCAACTGCGCTACCACGACTGGGTGGAGGGCCGGCGCGCCTACGTCAGGCAGGCGTCGGAGGGGCGGCTCGGCTACCTGCACGTGCCCGACATGGTGGCGTCGGGGTGGGCGCAGTTCCATCGCGACCTGCGTACGGAGATGGCCCGCGAGGGGCTGGTCGTGGACGTACGCGAGAACGGCGGCGGGCACACCTCCGAGCTCGTGCTGGAGAAGCTGTCGCGCCAGGTCACCGGCTGGAATCACGCCCGCGGCTACGAGCCGATGCGCTACCCCGAGGACTCGCCGCGCGGCCCGATCGTGGCCGTCACCGACGAGTTCGCGGGCTCGGACGGCGACATCGTCAGCGCGGGCATCAAGAACCGGAAGATCGGTCCGCTGGTGGGCACCCGGACGTGGGGCGGAGTGATCGGCATCGACTCGCGCTACTCGCTGGTGGACGGGACGGTGGTGACCCAACCCCGCTACTCGTTCTGGCTGGCCGGGCAGGGCTGGGGCGTGGAGAACTACGGCGTCGACCCCGACATCGAGGTGGTCATCACGCCGCAGGACCGGGTGGCGGGGCGCGATCCGCAGCTGGAGAAGGCGGTCGAACTCGCGCTCGCCGCCCTGGCCGAGCACCCGGCGGCCACACCTCCGGACCTGCCGCCGCTGGCGACATGACCTCGCGGCGTTACTGACCTCGCTCGCGACATAACGGACTCATCACGGGATCCGCTCCGATGATGATCGGAGCGGATCCTGTCGGCAGAGTAAGAACTGTTGTCGGCGCTCGCTATGCCAGCTGGTGGTTGCCAGAAGAACTGTGGTTGGTTTCTGATCGACCGCGACTGAAGGTGATCAGATGGTAATGTTCAGTCACAGCCGGGTGCCTGACTGGCGTTCGGCCCCCGCCCCCATTGGTGTCCGCACCAACGGGACAGCGTCCGGCGGGGCGGTGGCCCAAGAGCCGCACTCTCTCCAGGAATGCGGGGTCAGGCCCCGACAAAGCGGTTCTCAACCACGGTCCGCCCGGCTCGCCGGACGGACGCGGTATCGGCTTCCACCAGATCGCCTTCCGGCCTCGGCCAGCAGGCGACGAGGCTACGCTGATGTCCGTTTTACTCACGTAAACACAGAGAGCGGAAGACGCTTGATCCCATGAAGTCCCTCGCGTATCGCCAGAGTGACGCCGCTGGGCAGGGCGTGGTCGCTATCGCCTTTCTTCAGGCGTAAGGCGGTGGATCCTCTCGCCTATCGTCAGAGCGGTATCCGGGAAACCGGGCTGAATGCTCAGGACATCCGGAAGGCCCTGGAAAAGCTCGCCGTTCCAGAGCTCCCCTTGGGGACGTTCGGCATGGCCGGTGGTGCGGCGAGAGATCGCCACAACCAGGCCAGTGACGAGTTCAACGGCCGGGCGCGGCGCGGTGTGGAGTCGGCCGAGGATATCTCGCGCAACCTGAAGCTCACCGCCGACGGGTATGTGCGGGCCTCCAACGACGTCATGCGCGCGGTCCTCGCCGTCGGCGGCCACCGGCAGCCTCTCGTACGCGGGCAGGCGCCTTCTCCGGAGTCGGAAGTCCGGAACGGCGTGGGATATGGCCTCACGTCGCTCGGCACCACGGGTATGACCCTCGTCCGGCTGGCGGAGGCCTCCTCCTACCTTCAGCAAGGCTCGGCCGCCGGGATCGCGAACATGTCGGCCGAGGCGGCGAAGATGGCGAACCTGAGCCAGCGCACGCTGTCCATGCTCAAGGTCGCCGCCACGATGTCGATCACGGCCGCGACCGGGCTCATGCTCTGGCTGGCCACCGTGACCTGGAACGACGACAAGGTCGACGAGGCCATCGCGGCCTGGCGCCACGCCGCCAACTCCCTGGGCGAGATCTTCGGGGCCGGGGACCCGATGAAGCTGGAGGCACTTGCGGCAGCATGGCACGGCGGCGCCAAGGACGTGGCCGACCAGAAGCTACGAGACTTCGTCACCGCGGGTGTCCAGCTCGCCGACTATGCCGCGGGCCGGGCCGTCGGGTTGCAGGACGCGGTGAAGCAGCTGAACCGGCTGCACTCGTACGCGTTCTGGACGACCATGGGCGAGCTGGGGGTGATCGCGGCGCTGCGCCTGGTCGCGTCCGTCAACCCGGCTGCCCGGCTGGCGTCCATCAAGGTGGGGTGGCGGTTGTCGCTCGCCCTTGTACTGATTCAGGGGGCTATCACCGCGCGGCTGGAGTACCTGGCGGGAGAGTCCTTGAAGAAGGACTCGGTGGGCGCCGGGCCGGCGGGGGTCGAGGAAACGGACTTCCCTCGCTTCTAGCCTGTTTGTGTGATGCGGTCCAGGATCTCGGTCAGGATGGGCTCGGTGGTGGCGAAGTTCAGCCGTACACAGTGCGCGCCGCCGGGCCCGAACGTGGCGCCATCGCTCAGCATGACCTTCGCGTCACGTTCGAGCGTTTCCTGTACGCCTGGGCGGCCGTAGTCGAGCCAGGCCAGGTAGGTGGCCTCCGGGATGCGGTAGCCAATCCCCTCGGGCAGCCGGTCGGCGATCGTCCGGCGATTCCTGTCCAACAGGGCACGGGTCTCCTCAAGCCAGGCGTCGCCGTGCCGCCAGGCCGCCACCGTCGCCTCCACTCCGAACAGATTGGCCGAGCCGAACACGAAGGGCGGCTGCGCGTCGAGAGCCTTACGCAGCTCCGGCGAACCGATGTGGGCGACCGAGCACCGGATGCCGCCAAGATTGAACGCCTTGGTGGCAGAGGTGAGCGTGACGGTCCGCTCAGGCAGGAGGGCGGCGAACGGGATGTGCTGGTTGGGGGCGTACGCGAGGTCGGCGTGGATCTCGTCGGAGATGACGAGCAGGTCATGACGCTCGACGTGCTCCGCCAGCTCGGTCAGCTCCTCGCGGGTGAAGACCCGACCTGTGGGATTGTGCGGGTTGACCAGCAGCAACACCTTGCAGCGGGACAGATCAGGCACCTCAAACCGCCACGAGTCCCCGTCGGCGATCAGCTGGAGGGGATGCAGCGGCCGGTTCATGGTCTCCAGCGTGCCGAGGAACGGGGGATAGGCGGGGGTATGCACGGCCACGCCGTCCCCTGGGCGGGTCCATACGTGGAGGAGCACCTGGAGCGCTTGGTTGATGTCGGAATAACTCCGCACATACTCAAGCTCCGGCTCCCAGCCGTACCGACCGGCCATCCGCTCAACGAACGCCTCAGCCAGGGGACCACAGCGGGGACTGTCCAGCCAGGTGGGGTAGCCGAGGTCACCGTGGGCCCGCCGTTGAAGGGCGTTGACGACTTCGGGGGCGGTGGGGAGGTCCATATCGGCGATCCAGGCGGGGATGACGCCGGGAGCGGCTTTGGCCCACTTGAATCCGTCGTGTGTTGCCTTGAGGTCTTCTGCCCGCTTTGTGTCGGTCACGCGGCCATTCTAGAAACCACCGCTGTTCTGGCCAGCCCGTCTCATTGGCCAGGCGACTTCACCTTCGGTCAGATGTCTCTTTTGGTACGCCGATCTCCGCCGGCAGTCGGTCGCGGAGACCGGCAACCTACGATCTGGTCCCTGTCTTGAGGCCGGTGGTCTGGCCCGAATGGCTGATGACCGTACTCCTCAAGAGGACACGAACAGAGGGCATGGCAGGTGTGTTGCCTGCCATGCCCTCTGTCGCATGCGTACGGAGCCGATGGCGTACGCCTGGCGCATCACCCTGCCATACGCCCGGACATGCGTGCGGTGCTAGAGGCGGCGGAGGACCGCTACGACCTTGCCCAGGACGCTGGCCTCGTCGCCGGGGATCGGGTCGTAGTTGGCGTTGTGCGGCACCAGCCAGACGTGGCCGTCCTTGCGCTTGAACGTCTTCACCGTAGCCTCGCCCTCGATCATGGCCGCCACGATGTCACCGCTCTCCGCGACCGGCTGCTGGCGGACGACGACCCAGTCGCCGTCGGCGATGGCGGCGTCGATCATCGAATCACCGGCGACCTGCAGGAGGAAGAGGGTGCCTTCACCGACCAGTTGCTTGGGCAGGGCGAAGACGTCTTCGACGCTCTCCTCGGCGAGGATCGGTCCACCGGCGGCGATCCGGCCGACCAGCGGCACGTAGGCGGCCGTGGGCCTGCTCACCGGGGAGTCGGACTCGTTGGCGGCGTCGGGATCGACCCAGAGCACGGGCTCGCCCGGCAGACGCACCTCGAGCGCGCGCGGCCGGTGGGGGTCGCGTCTCAGGTAGCCCTTGCGCTGCAACGCCGTCAGCTGGTGCGACACGCTGGACGTGCTGGTCAGTTGCACGGCCTCGCCGATCTCGCGCATGGACGGCGGGTAGCCCCGCTGTTGGACCGAGTCGCGAATCACCTCGAGGATCTTGCGTTGCCTGGGTGTCAGCCCCAGGGAGTCACGCCGACGCACCGCGAGGTCACTGACCCCGTTGGTGTCATCCCGATCGCTCATGATCTGCCTCCTCGCCCGGCGGCCCGCCTCACCGGCGAATCTCCCGGTCCGTGGTCTTCGTGTCGCACACAGCGACCGTATCGCTGTTGAAGATCATCTTCAAACAATTGTTCGAGTCTTCCTCGAAATTGTTGGCAGCGTGGTGTACAACATCGTACGGGAGTTCGATCGACACCGTGTTCGATTTGCCGATCTTTATTGGGTCTTTTTTTCGGGCCGGGACGGCTGGGAGGTCAAACATGCGAGCGACCACCATCACAGATGCGACCAGCGACGACGTCAAGCGACTCACCCTCCTGGCAGACGCCACCCGGCGACCGGTGGCGGGGGGCGGCAACACGGGTGACGACCAGGGGGATGGTTGTCGGGGCGGCGATTCCGCCGACCGGCCAGATCGCGAACCCCCGCTTACCCGTGACAACTCCGACAACCGGGCTCCGGGGTCCGCCGGTCCGGGGTTTGTTGGCCCGGCGCCTGACGGTCCGGGGACCGTCGGCACGGGGTCCGCTGGTCCGGGATCGACCGGTTCGGGGTCCGGCGGCCCGGGGTTCGCTGTTCCGGGGCCGGAAGGCCGTCTCGAGATAGCGGGCGGGGCTCGTTCCCGAACCGGGGGTGCGGGTCGTTCGCGGACTGGGGGCGGGAGCGTTCGCGAGAGTGGAGACGGAGGCCGTTTCGGCAGGGAAGGCGGGGCGCGGCCTGCACGCGGGGGCGGGGGTCGTCCCGAATACGGCAGCGGCGGCCGGCCGGGGGGAGGGGGCGAACGTACGAGGGGCGGATCGGCCGGCAGAGGGCCTCTCAGTCGTCGGGCCGCAGCACAGGGAAGACCGCTTCTGTGGCTGGTGCCCGCGCCACGCCCTGACTCCGACGACACACCGCGGTCTGATGGAAGTGTGCGACCCACGGACGCGACCGGGCGCCCAGTGGAGCCCGCAGGCTCGGCGGAAGTCGGGCGATCGGTGGAGTTCGGGAACTCGTCGGTTCGGGCGAGCGACGGCCGCGCGGAGAGCCCTCTGCGCGATGCGGGCGCTCGCTCCCGTGAGGCAGAGAGCCGGTCGGAGGGGCGCTCGCGCCGGGCGGGCGGCCGGTACGGTGCGCGGTCTCGGGGTGTGGGTGGGCGTGTCGGGGGCCCGGCTCGGGAAGTGGCCGGTCGTTCCGGCGGCCGGGTCCGTGAGGTGCCGGGCTCGTACACGCGCCGTCCCCGGCGCAAGGGCGGTCTGCCCGCCGATCGGACCCATCTGTCCAGGAGGCAGGCCGGCGTTACTCGACGGGGGCGGCGTAATCCTCCCGTACGGCTCACGCGACGGGGGCGGGCCGTACTGGTGATGGCCATGGCTCTGCTGTCCCTGGGCGGCTTCTGGCTCGGCACCCGCGCGGTCGGCCAGGCGTCCGCGGCGCCTGTCGTGCCGAGTCACGCGGGCCTGCCCTGGGTGACCGTCCACGAGGGGGACTCGCTCTGGACGATCGCCGACGCGGTGGCTCCCGACGAGGGCGACCCCGCAGCGGTGGTGACCGAGATCAAGCGGCTGAACGGCCTGCCCGGCTCGCTCATCCGCCCCGGCAGCCGCCTGTACATCCCGAGCGCCCGCGCCTTGCAGTAAGCCTCGAGCCTCAACCAGTAGCGATACGGTCCGTCCCCAACCGAAAGCGTGGAGACGAGCGCGTACGGATGTGCCGTACGAGATGCCTGTGAGCCGTGTTCACCCACGTGAGACCGGCCAACCAACGTGACCAGCGAGGCGAGGAACACACCCCCACCGGCCGGTGTTGACGACGACACGCCCGAGTCGGACCAAGGTGGCTGCGCTGATCAGCGACTTCGGCGGCAAGCCTCCGTCCAACTTGCGTTCATGGTCGCTCGCTTCTACGGTTGGACCACAACATCTAGTAGTTACACCGATGTAGTTCACCACAAATTGTGTTTCTCTGACCGCACCATGGCAAGCCGTGGGGCGTGCGCAAGCGTACGCAGAACAGCGCTTTACGCCTGTGGTGACCGCATGGTCGAGGAGGGCGAACAAACGTGCACTGTCCGTTCTGTCGTCATCCTGATACGAGGGTCATCGACAGCCGCTCGACAGAGGACGGCGCGGCCATTCGGCGCCGCCGTACCTGTCCGGAATGCGGGCGCCGGTTCACCACGCAGGAGACCGTACTGCTGATGGTGAGCAAGCGCAGCGGAGTAACGGAGCCGTTTTCGCGTGACAAGGTCGTCGCGGGCGTGCGACGGGCCTGCCAGGGCAGGCCGGTGAGCGAGGATTCGCTGGCTCAATTGGGCCAGCGCGTCGAGGAGGCCATCCGGGCCAAGGGTGCCGCTGAACTCCCCTCCAACGAGGTGGGGCTGGCGATCCTGGGCCCGTTGCGGGAGTTGGACGAGGTGGCCTACTTGCGATTCGCATCGGTATATCGCGGTTTCGAGAGCCTGGCGGACTTCGAGGCCGAGATCGAACAGTTGAAGGCGGAGAAGGGGGAGTCATGACGGAGACGGCCAGCGGTTCAGTCACGCGCGGAGGCAAGCGTCCGCGCAAGGGGCTCAAGATGAAGCGAATCTTCACTAAGCCCGGTGTGCACCCATATGACGACATCCAGTGGGAGCGCCGCGACGTCGTCATGACCAATTGGCGCGACGGCTCGATCAATTTCGAGCAGCGGGGCGTCGAGTTTCCTGAGTTCTGGTCGGTCAACGCGGCCAACATCGTCACCACCAAATACTTCCGCGGCGCCGTGGGCACCCCGCAGCGCGAGTGGAGCCTGAAGCAGTTGGTCGACCGGGTCGTCGGCGTCTACACCAAGACCGCGGTGGAGCACGGCTACTTCGCCACCGACGAGGATGCCGAGATCTTCGATCACGAGCTGAAGCACGCGCTGACGCACCAGGTGTTCGCGTTCAACTCGCCGGTGTGGTTCAACGTGGGCACCGCGAGCCCGCAGCAGGTGAGCGCCTGCTTCATCTTGGCCGTGGACGACACGATGGAGTCGATCCTCGACTGGTACAAGGAAGAGGGCGTGATCTTCAAGGGCGGCTCGGGCTCGGGGGTCAACCTGTCCCGCATCCGCTCCTCGAAGGAGCTCCTGTCCAGCGGCGGTACGGCCAGCGGGCCGGTCTCGTTCATGCGCGGCGCCGACGCGAGCGCGGGCACCATCAAGTCCGGCGGCGCCACCCGCCGGGCGGCCAAGATGGTCGTGCTCGACGTCGACCACCCCGACATCGTGGAGTTCGTCGAGACCAAGGCCCGCGAGGAGGACAAGGTCCGCGCGCTGCGCGACGCCGGGTTCGACATGGACCTGGGCGGCAAGGACATCGTCTCGGTCCAATACCAGAACGCCAACAACTCGGTGCGCGTCTCCGAGGAGTTCATGCACGCGGTCGAGAAGGGCGACGACTTCGCGCTGCGCGGCCGCCTGACCGGCGAGGTGATCGAGAAGGTCGACGCGCGGGAGCTGTTCCGCAAGATGGCCAAGGCGGCCTGGGAGTGCGCCGACCCCGGCGTCCAGTACGACGACACGATCAACGACTGGCACACCACCCCGGAGACCGGGCGCATCACCGCCAGCAACCCCTGCAGCGAGTACGTCCACCTCGACAACTCCTCCTGCAACCTGGCCAGCATCAACCTGCTGAAGTTCCTGAAGGACGACGACACCTTCGACGTCGCGAACTTCGTCAAGCTGACCGAGCTGATCATCACGGCCATGGACGTGTCGATCACGTTCGCCGACTTCCCGACCGAGAAGATCGGCGAGACGACCCGCGCCTACCGCCAGCTCGGCATCGGCTACGCGAACCTGGGCGCGCTGCTCATGGCCACCGGCCACGCGTACGACTCCGACGGCGGCCGCGCGGTCGCCGGGGCGATCACGTCGCTGATGACCGGTGTGTCCTACCGGCGCAGCGCCGAGCTGGCCGGAGTCGTCGGCCCGTACGACGGCTATGCCCGCAACGCCGAGCCGCACAAGCGGATCATGCGCAAGCACGCCGCCGCCAACGACGACCTGCGCACGGTCGGCTCGATGGACGCCAAGATCCACGCCGAGGCGTCCCGTCAGTGGTCGGAGTGCCTCAAGGCCGGCGAGAAGAACGGCTACCGCAACGCGCAGGCCAGCCTGCTCGCGCCCACGGGCACCATCGGCCTGATGATGGACTGCGACACCACCGGCATCGAGCCCGACCTGGCGCTGGTCAAGTTCAAGAAGCTCGTCGGCGGCGGCTCGATGCAGATCGTCAACCAGACGATCCCGCGCGCGCTCAGGCAGCTCAACTACCAGCAGGAGCAGATCGAGGCCATCGTCGAGTACATCGCCGAGCACGGCCACGTCGTCGACGCCCCCGGCCTGCGCAGGGAGCACTACGAGGTGTTCGACTGCGCGATGGGCGAGCGGGCCATCGCCCCGATGGGTCACGTCCGCATGATGGCCGCCGCGCAGCCGTTCCTGTCCGGCGCGATCTCCAAGACGGTCAACCTGCCGGAGTCGGCCACGATCGACGACATCGAGCAGGTCTACCTGGAGGGCTGGCGGCTCGGCCTCAAGGCGCTGGCGGTCTACCGCGACAACTGCAAGGTCGGCCAGCCGCTGTCGGCCGGCGGCAGCAAGAAGGAAGCCGAGAAGGCCGACAAGGCGGCCGAGGTCGCCGAGCCCGAGGTCCGGGTCATCGAGGTCAACCGGCCCACCCGGCGCCGGATGCCCAACCAGCGGCCCAGCATGACCACCCGCTTCACGGTCGGCGGCGCCAAGGGCTACATGACCGCCTCGTCCTACCCCGACGACGGGCTCGGCGAGGTCTTCCTGAAGATGTCCAAGCAGGGTTCGACGCTGGCGGGCGTCATGGACGCCTTCTCGGTGGCGATCTCGATAGGGCTCCAGTACGGCGTGCCGCTCGAGACGTACATGAGCAAGTTCGTCAACATGCGCTTCGAGCCCGCCGGGATGACGGACGACCCCGACATCCGGATGGCCACCTCGGTGATGGACTACATCTTCCGCCGCCTGGCCCTCGACCACCTGCCCTACGACGAGCGGGCGGCGCTGGGCATCTTCTCGGCGGCCGAGCGCGCCGCGCAGCAGCGCGGCGAGGACCCGGCCGCGCTCCAGGAGGCGGTCGACCGTGAGGCGCTCGCCCAGTCGGCCCCGATCGAGGCCAAGCAGGAGGCGGAGCAGAAGGCCGAGCCGGAGCCGGTGCAGGAGTTCACGCTGGAGAACCACCAGCGCATCACCGCCGACGCCCCGCTCTGCATGACCTGCGGCACCAAGATGCGCCCGGCGGGCAGCTGCTACGTCTGCGAGGGCTGCGGCTCGACCAGCGGCTGCAGCTAGTTTCAGGCGTCGAGGCGAGAAACGCCTGGTCAGGGCAGGGGGCCCGCATCTCTTAGGCTCCCTGCCCTGTGCTTTGCCTGACGATTGGCGCAGCGCGCGCACCGTTGCGAGCTGCTCTGGGTGGCATTCTGAAGAGACTCTCGCTGGAGGTGCCGCCATGGCCGTCGTCCACTTCGACAGCTATACCGAAGCTCGTACGCATCTCAAGGCGCTGCTGGACGCGGCGGAGCGAGGTCGCGTGGCCACAGTGCGGCGCGAATCGGCCGTGACGGCCCTCGTGGACGTTGAAAGACTGCGTCACTACCTCGCGATGGTCATTCCTTCTCGTGCGCAGGTGGTTCCTGAGGCAGGCGGCTGGTCGATTTTCATCCCGGGGTCACCGGTCGCCGCGGATGGCGCGACCTTTGATCAGGCTGTTGCGGAGATGGTCGAGGGGCTGCGTGAGTACGCCGAGGACTGGCAGGATCACCTGCTCGACGTTCCCAACCACCGTGACAACTGGGGGGTCGTGCAGTTGATCAGCCTCAGTAATGA
This sequence comes from Nonomuraea sp. NPDC049158, assembly GCF_040648335.1. Taxonomy (NCBI): domain Bacteria; kingdom Bacillati; phylum Actinomycetota; class Actinomycetes; order Streptosporangiales; family Streptosporangiaceae; genus Nonomuraea; species Nonomuraea sp. NPDC049158. Next base: position 135,321 of record NZ_JBEZDM010000025.1, on the reverse strand, counting down.
CGATCAGTTGCGTGAATGGCTGGTGGGGGCCAGCCGTCGGAGGCGTTGCCCGCCGATCTCGTCTTCATGTTGATCTCAAGGGTCGGACTCGACGAGATGACGGTCGCGGCGATGAGCAAGGACGAGGCCATCGCCAGAGTGCAGAAGTACTGGGTCGACGGCACCTGATCCGAGGAAATAGGGTCCGGCCATGGCTCAACAGCGATCAACGGGACCGGCCGGCTTCAAGTAGTTCGCCAGGACATACCTGGCGGTGCTACCCAGGGAGCCTCATGTCCCGCACTGCCCATCACAACGCTCGTCCTGTTCTCGGCGGGGGAGCCCCATGGCGGTCGGTGGTGATAGTTGATCTCCGTTACAGTGCCGCATGCCTGAGACAGGCACGGCGGGCCGGCCACCGGCCACGTCCGATGTCCCTCTGCCACAAGGTCGACGTCTACTCCTGGGCCAGGGCCGATCCCCGAGACCAGTCGGTATCGGAGTGGGCCGGCATCGAGGAGCGCCAGGCACGCCAACGCCTGCGCCTCAGGCTCGAAGCCATCCGTCAGAGGATCAACGCCACGACCGATGGCTGTCTGGCCATCGATGATCTCGAAATCCACCCCGCGCGACACCGTCACAACGCCATCTGGCAATACTGACCACGGAATGCCGCACCCATCGAATATGTGCCCAATATCCAGGCTGACCGACGGCCCTCAGGGGCCGGTTCAAAAGAGAGAGGCGTGATGGCGCCATGACCTATCCACCGCCGACCTATGACGGTGACGCCGGCGAGCCGAGCGCGACGTACCGGCGCCCGGACGCGGTGCCGGAACTGATCTACCCGAGCGGTAACACGGCGCATTACTTGGCGACCGGCGCGTCGACCAACGGACAGTTCGGGCTGTATCGCTGGGAAATGGGACCGGAGCCCAGCGGTCCTGCGGCGCACTTCCACCGGTCGATCTCTGAGTCGTTCTACATTCTGTCCGGCACCGTGCGTATCTACGACGGGCGGCGCTGGATCGACACCACGCCGGGCGATTTCGTGCATGTCCCGGAAGGTGGCGTGCACGCGTTTCGTAATGAATCGGGGGCGCCGGCGTCGATGCTGCTGCACTTCGCGCCGGGCGCGCCCCGAGAGGGTTACTTCGAGGGGCTGCTCACCCTGGCGGGCAAGAGCGAGGAAGAGAGGGCGGAGTTCTTCCGCGAACACGACACCTACTGGCTGTGACTTCCGCGCCCGCTGAACGGACCATTGGCCGTCAACCGCGGGCCGGGGCTCTATGGTTATCCGTCATGAAGATCAGCGTTCTCGCCGCCGTCGCGGCCGTCCCGATCCTGTTATTCACCGGTACGGCCGAGGCCGCCGCCTTCCCCGTCAAGGATGCCCCTGACCTGACGAACAACAAGCTGTACAAAGCAGGCAAGCTGGCCAAGCCGAAATGCGCCAAGCTGGTCAAGGGCACCACCAGGGCCTCCGTGGAGAAGTACCTGTCCGGGCTGGTCGGCTGCATGAACACCGCCTGGGCCGGAAAGCTGAAGCGTCCCGCCTTCGACTTCGACTACCAGGAGGCGACGATCGAGGTCGAGTCGACGTTCGCGGAGCGCGTCTGCGGTTCCTGGGGCAAGGCCAAGGGTTCCGCCGTCCTCTACTGCTACCGGAAGCTCCAGGTCCAGCTCAAGTCCGACTGGGTGAAGAACGCATCGGACCTCCCGATACTCGCCGAGATGAGCCGGGAGTTCAGCCTGCACGTGATGGGTCACGTGGACATCAACGAGGCATTCTCCAACCTCAAGAGCGAAAGCAACGCCGAGAACCGCGAGCAGTACCGCCGCTACGCCCTCCAGTCAGACTGCCTGGGCGGCGTCTTCCTCAAGAGCATCTGGGCCGGACAGGGCCGCACGGCCAAGGACTGGAAGCAACTGCTCGCCTACATCGAGGGCAGCCTCAAGGTGGCCGGTCCGCAGAACGCCTGGTACGGCAAGGCGTCCAGCCGCTCCTACTGGTTCGACCAGGGCTTCAGCCAGGCAGATCCCGCCTCCTGCAACACCTGGAAGGCGCCCTCGGCCAAGGTCGTCTAGCAAGAACCTGCCGTGTGTCACGACGTTCGACAGCACGTCCAAGGGGTCGCCGCAGAGGCGCACATTCCCGCAGACGGAGACCACGCGGCTAGGACGGAGACCACGCGGCTAGTTGGTCCGTATTCAGCAGGCATCCCCTTGGAGGAGTTCCTGAGCGTGGGGCTCCTCGCCAGGCGGCTGGCCCAGCACCTGCGCGAGCGCGTCGCGCCCGGACACTCCGAGCTTGGCGTACACCCGGCCCAGGTGGTTGTTGACGGTTCGGAGCGAGAGGCCGAGGCGGTCGGCGACGGCGCGGCTGGGCAGTCCCGCCGCGGTCAGCTTCGCCACCTGCAGCTCTCGAGGAGTCAGCGACACCTCGAGAGCCCCCGTCAGGTCCGTCAGCGGCGTCCGGGCGCCGTCGCACTCGGTGAGCAGCTCACGGGCGAACACGAGCGCGGCCTTGGCCGCCGTACGCCGCCGCGCCCCGGCATGCAGCCGGTGGGCCGTCGCGGCCGCCTCCGCGGCGGGCAGCAGATGGCCGAGGCGATGGAGTCGCTCGGCCGTCTCCGCGAGCAGGTGAGCGTCGTCCGTGGCCAGGGCGGTGGCCATCGTGGCGAAGGCCGCCGTCGCGGGTGCGGCGGTGCCCCTGGCGAGCTGGTGCAGCTTGTCGCACACCTCTTTCGCGGCGCCGAATCGCGCGGCGTCGAACAACGCCAGTGCCTCGATCATCGGCACTCCGGCCTTGCCCGCGGTCTTCGCGGCGCCGAGGGCGTGGCCGGCGGCGCTGGGGAGATCGAGCGCGGCGGCGGCCACCCAGGCGCGGTCGCGCTCGATCCAGGCGTCGAAGAGCGCGCCCCGTGGCGGGGGGCAGCCCTCCATCCGGCACAGCCACGCGTCCGCCTGGACGGTGTCTCCGGCCATCGCGTACGCGCCGGCCAACTCGGCCAGGTAGACAGCCGGTAATCGCAGCGGGTCGTGCTCGCCGAGTAACACGACCGCCTCGCGCAGCGCCTGCTGGGCCGGCTTCACCCGTCCCTGAGCCTTCGCCACGAAGCCGCGCACGATCGCCCACATGCCGACCATGGGTGCCGCCATCCGCGTCTCGACGGCTTCTCGATACGCGATGTCCACGGACTTGGCCGCGGTGGTGAGAGCGCCGGCCAGCACGAGGGCGACGCACCTGGCGGCGCCGACCTGGGCCTCTGTCCACGGCGAGGCGACCTCCAGGCCGGTGGCGCTCGCTCGTTCGACGAGGCGGATGTCTCCCATGAGACCGGCGGCGAGCACCACCGCCGTGGCCGCCCGTGCCGTCGCCTCCGCCGGCAGCGGCGGTCCTGGCCGGGTGAGCAGCGCCGTGCCGATGGAGAGAGCTCCCGCGACGTGTCCCTCGATCAGCATCGTCCAGGCTCGCACCGCCTCCGCCGCCCGCTCGCCGGTCGGATTCCCCTGCGCCGGTGCGGCTTCGTGCTGCCAGTATTCGATCTTCTCCCTGACTATCGCCCGCCGGTCGGCGCGTCCTTCGGTGTCGCATTCCCCTGGAGCCGGGAGTACGCCGGCCGCGTCGGCGAAGCGGCCCTGCAACGCCATCACCTCGGCCAGGGTCAGGTTCGCGTCCACCCCGCCATCGGCGGCACCGGCCGCGGTCGCCAGCCGCTCGGCGACCTCGAGCTCCAAACGTTCGGCGGCGCGTTCCGCGGCGGCCAGCAACTCCTGGCCGGAGGACTCGAGGCCCGCCGTGCGCCGCCACATGACCAGCTCGAGCGCGTCGTCCGCGCGACGGCGTGGCGAGGCGGCGAGGGACCCGGCCAGCCGCGCCCAGATCTCGTGCGCTCGGGCGCGTGGCATGCGCGCGCGGATGACCTCCCCGTACGCGGGTATCGCCAGTCGCGTCTGGTGCCGCGCTCCGGAGGGTTCGACCACCACCAGCCCTTGCCGTTCGGCCCGCACCACCGCGGAGTGCCCGGTGAGATCCTCGAGCACGAGCTGGCCGAGCGGCTCCTTACAGGCGAGCACCTCGAGTACGGCCAGCACGACCGGATCGTCGACCTGCATCTGCGCCTCGATCAGATCACCGAGCCGGCCGGTGATCCGCAGGTCACCGCCCAGGTGCCAGAGGCCGTCGCGGCGCAGCAGCGCGGATCCCTCCAGCGCGGACCGCGCGAGCTCACGCAGCACGAGCGGGTTGCCGGCGGACAGGCGGCGGAACGTGTGCCGCGTGACGGCGTCCAGCGGACCGCCCAGGCCGCGCTCGAGCAGGGTGTCCACCTCGTCGTCGCTCAGCGGCCGCAGCTCGACGCGGCGGGCCACCCCTTCCTTCCATAACGCCGTCATCACGTCGGGCGCCGTGTGTCCCTGCCGTACGGTGAGCAGCACGAAGGTTCTCGTGTGCACGGCGAGCTGGTAGACGAGCGCGGCCGAGACGTCGTCGAGCAGATGGGTGTCGTCCACGACGAATACCGGCCGTTTCCCGGAGGAAACGCTGAAACGTTCCACGATCTGGCCGAAGATGTGCGCCGTGACGGGCTCCGCGGCATCCTGGGGGAGCGCGAGATGCAGCAATGAGCCCAAGGGGATCGCCCCGGCGGCACGGGTCCCGGTCGCCCAGGCCGTCGGATGACCCGCCGCCGCGAGCCGCGCGACCGCCTCCTTGGCCAGGCGCGTCCGGCCCACACCCGGCGGTCCCACGATCACCACGCCGCCGACGTCCGCCCGCGTCGCCGCTGACAGGACCGTGCGCAGCGCCGTGGCGCGCCCGACGAGTGGCCAAAGGTTCCCGGGGCGTCCGTCGTGCGGACGGCTGTCTGCCATGTCGTCCCTTCCGGATGTCGTCACACTGCGACGTCGTGCCCTGACCGGAGATGCCCCGCGCGGCGACTCTCATGCCGCGTCCCCCCGCCTGAAACTCGAGCGGGTCCTTGATCTTCTCCACGTGAAGCGTGCTCCCCTTTGCCGCCCTTCAAACAGTTTGCCGCCCTGCAAACAGGCGTGGCCGGACGGTGACCGCGCGTGACGATGTCCGGCCACGCCGACGGCCACCCACTTGAGGCCCCAGGCCCAAGGGGTGGTGTGGACGGGCTGTTCGTTACGGTGCGAGGAGGTCGTCGGCGATGGCGAGCAGGCGTACGGCTGCCGCGTCCGACGACCGGTCCCTGCCCCGCAGCCGCTCGCCGATCCGCCGCAGCAGCGCGTGCGGGTCGGCGAGCGGCTCCCGGCCATCGCTCCGCCGCACGCGGATCAGGAGCTCCAGTGCGCAGGCGGCCTGCGTGGCGAACATCCCCAGGAGCTCCATGTCATCCAGATCACTGCGCGAGGCCGTGCGATCCAGCACCTCCAGGACGCCCACGCACTCCTCGAACCGGATGAGCGGCGCGGCCATGATGGTCCGCGGGACGTACCCGGTGGATTCCGCCGCGTCCTGGGCGAACTGCGTCACAGCCGACACGTCGTCCGCGACCATCGGCTGTCCACTCGCCGCGACCCAGCCGGCGATCCCGGTTCCCGCCGGAAAGTGGCTCCCGACCAGCTCTTTCTCGCCTTCGCCCGAGACGGCTTCGAAGACCAGGTCACCGGTGTCCGGGTCCACGAGGAAGATGGAGGCGGCGGCGGCGCCGAACATGTGGCGGGCCACCTCGACGATCGACTGCAGCAGCCTGCGCTCGGTGCCGTCCAGCGGATCGGGAGAGTCAGGGAAGTCAGCGGACATGGGGCTCTCCGTTCTGCGTCATGGTGTTGTCGGCGGCCAGGTAGAGGACCGTTTTGAGCTGGAACGGCGTCAGCCACGGATGCTTGCCCAGGATGAGCGCGCAGATCCCCGTGATGTGCGGCGCCGCGAAGCTGTTGCCGGTGCTGCGGATCTCCCGGCCGCCGGGCCAGGCGACCGGCACCCTGACCCCACGCGCGAGGAACTCGGCCGGCGGCGCGGGGTTGTAGTAGTACGTCATCGGGTTCGCCTCGTCGTGGCTGGCCACCGAGACGACCGAGGAGAACGTCCACGGGTAGCTGAGCACCGGCATGTTGTGCGCCGCGGCGACCAGGAGGCAACGCCGGAAGTACGCGCGGTCGGCGAGTTCGTGCAGGGATTCGCGCAGGCCCGACCTCGTGCTGGAGAGGCTGAGGTTGACCAGGTCGTAACCCTGGTCGATGGCCCAGCGCAGCCCGGTCACCAGGGCGTCGCCGGTGCCGGACTTCCCGTCGGTGAGCGCGCGTACGGAGGTGATCGCCGCTCCGGGGGCGACCGACCTGATCACTCCGGCGCAGGCCGTGCCGTGCCCCGCCGGGTCGACGGGAGCGCACTCGGCGACGCTCAGCCTGCCCTCGTCCCCGCTGACGACCTCGACCGACCGATCCAGGCCGCCGATCTTGGGATGGTCGCCCGCCACGCCCGTGTCCACGACGCACACGCGTACTCCCGTGCCGTCGGACCCACCCCATGCCCACTCCCTGGTCACCGCCGCCAGCGGGCTGACCTGGAAGGGCTCCGGGGGCTGCCGCGTGGTGGCCAGCCCCCACGCGGGCACCCCGGGGAAGTGCGCGCGCTGGTCCCGGCGCCAGGGCGGCGTGCTCATCGCGGTCCCTCCATCCAGTCGCGGACGCGCCGCGCCGGCAGATTCGCGCCCTTGCTCAGGTACGCGTCGAGCGCGCGCCGGGCGGCTTCGGCCGGGTCGTGTCCGGCGGCCCGCCGGATCCGCGCGATCTCGACCAGGACGTCCCCTCGAAGACAGGGGTCGTCGGTCGATTCGAGCAGCGCGCCCGCGCGTTCGGCGGCGCTCATCGCGTCCGCGTGTTCCCCGTCGAACGAGGCGATCGCGCCTGTCATCGTGATGGCCGTGAGCTCGCCGCGCAGCTGCGGTGGCCCCGCTTCGCGCGCCAGTTCCCGTGCCGCCTGCCGGACGTCTCCCTGCCGGAAGGTCTCCCGCGCCGCGTAGAGCTCCAAGGTGGCGGCGGGCCCCCCATGCCCTGCCGTACGGAGCGCGGCGGCGGCCCGCCTGAACAGCTCCCTGGCGTCCTCGTGGTTGCCGTCCAGGGATTCCACCAGCCCCCGCACCTGGACGACGGCGATCGCCGAGAGGCCGAGGTGCAACTCCTCCGCGTAGTGGCCGGCCGTGTCGAGCGCCTCACGGGCACCGCCGAGGTCGCCGGAGAGCGCGAGCAGGCGGCCCCTGGTGACGAGCACCGGCACCAGCAGGGCGCGATCGCCGGCGAAGCGGGCCAGCAGGTCGGCGCAGAGCGCGAGCCCTTCGCGCACCGGGGTGGGAGACCATTGCACCAGCTCGCACAGCCCGCCGAGCAGCCGGTCCTCTTCGTAGCGGTCGGCCATCGGCCGGGCCAGCGCGAGCCCGTCACGAAGCGCGCGGTCGGCGGCGCCGAAACGGCCTTCCTGGATGTGGACCAGGGCCTGGAGCTGGTGGAAGCGGCACCAGCTCAGGTCGTCCCGGGCGTCGAGCGCCAGCCGTACGCGAAGGGGCTCGAGCTCCGGCGCGCGGGCGCCCGAGCGCAGGGCGAGGACCTCCCGCTGGATCAGGCAGATGAGCTGAGTTCGCGGGTCTTCCGGCAGCAGTTCCTCCGCGCGGTCCAGGGCCGCGGCCGCCGCGGCGGCCTGCCCCCGTGCCAGCTCCGCGTCGCTGATGCGGACGGCCAGCGACCGGTGCTCGTCCCTGCCCGGGGGCAGGATCTCCCGTCCCTGCTCCAGCAGCGCGATCGCCGCGGGCAGGTCTCTGCGGTGCAACGCCTGACCGCCGTCCCTGATGAGCCGGTCCGCGGCCCGGCCGGTCAGCTCGGGCAGGAGCGGATCGCCGGGGCGTACCTGCCGGGTGAGGCGGCAGGCCGCCAGCAGGTGCCGGCTGACGTCTCCGGACGCCGGTCCGAGGAAGGGAGCCTGTTCCGAGGCGTCGCCGGCCCGGTCGCCGAACCAGTCGGCCAGCCTTCGGTGCCAGTCGGCCCGCACCTCCTTGCTCGTCAGCGCGTACACGGTCTCCCGGGTGAGGGTCTGCGCGAACTCGTACGCTCCCGGCAGCGCGCCACGCCGGATGAGGCGGTCGCGCCGCAACCGGCGCAGCGGAGCGGCCGTCATGGCGGGCTCATCGTCGAAGAGCGCCTCCAGCTGTTCCACCGAGAAGGCGTGCCCGATGGTCGCGGCCCGTTCGAGCACCTGGCGCTCGGCCGCGCCCAGCCGATCCAGCCGGGCGCCGAGCAGCGCCTGGATGGTGGGCGGGAGGGAGGCGGCGCCCTCGGCGATGGTCTCCAGCATCAGCTCGGCGAAGAGCGGGTTGCCGTCCGAACCGTGGATGACCCGCTGGTAGGTGCCGTCGTCGTCGTGGGCGACGACGTCCGCCCGCCCGGCGCGGAGCTCGGCGACCAGCCGGGCCATGTGCGGCGGGCTCATCGGGCCCAGCTCCAGCGACATGGCGCAGGTCATCCCCCCTCCCCAGGAGGGGCGGGCCTCGTAGAGCTCGGGCCGGGCGACGCAGACGAGGAGCACGGGCACGTCGGCGAGCCACGCCGAGCAGTCCTCGATCAGGTCGAGGAGGGTCGGCTCGGCCCACTGCAGGTTGTCCAGCACCACCACCAGCGGCCGGCGCTGGGCGAGCGCCTCGAAGAGCGACCGTACGGCCTGCGCGATCTCCGCGACCCCGGGAGTGTCGTCCTGGTAATCCGCGTCACCGCGGCACGCCAGCCCGCGCAACGCCCGCGCGCCATCCGTGCCCAAGGCTTCGGCGATGGCGGGCCAGTCGCCGTTGAGGGCCTCGAGCATCTCCGTGATGGGCCGGTAGGTGGCGCCGATGCCGTAGGACGGGCACCGGCCGGTGAGCACGGTCACGTCCGCGGGCAGGTTCGTCAGAAACTCCCTGACGAGCCGGGACTTGCCGATGCCCGGAACACCGAGCAGGGTCGCCATGCAGCACTGCCGGCCGCGTACGACGCGGTCGTGGAAGCGCGTCAGCTGCTGCAGCTCTTCGGTCCGGCCGATCAACGGGACCGTGTCGGTCTCCGGCGTGCCGCGATCGGGCTCCACGGCGATGAGCCGCCACGCCCGTACCGGATCTCTCTTGCCCTTGAGCGTGAGCGGGGGTACGCCGTCCAGCAGCGCGTGCTGCCTGACCAGGCGGGCCACATCGTCGCCCAGGAGGATCTCGCCGGCGCCCGCCGCGGACTGCAGCCGGCTCGCGGTGTTGACCGTGTCACCGATCACCCGTACGTTCGAGCCGGATCCGTCGGCGACCATCACCTGGCCGAAGGCGATGCCGCAATGGGCGTCCAGCCGGACTCCGTGGGTGGGGGCTATCTCGGCGCCGAGCCGGTGCACGGCCGTCATCGCCGCGTCCGCCGCGAGGACGGCCCGCAGCGCGTCGTCCTCGCGGCTGAGCGGGACGCCGAACACCGCCATGATCGCGTCGCCGATGTACTTCTCCACGGCGCCGCCGTGCTCGAAGATCTCCGTCCGGCACGCCGCGTAGTAGCGGTCGAGGATGCGCAGGAGCAGTTCGGGGTCGAGGCTCTCGGCGAGCTCCGTCGACCCCACGATGTCGATGAACAGGACCACGACGTTACGGCGGGCAGGTCGCGGGTCCCTGTCGCTCATACGAGCTTGAGCTCCTGTCCTTCCACTTCGCCGGTGTGGTCGTCCAGACGCTTCTTGATCGAGTTCAGTACGGCGACCTCGGTCTCCGTGAGCGAGGCGAACACGGTTCGCTGCCGCTCATCGAGCAGGTCGATGGGATGCCCGCCGGCCCGCAGCGTGGCCAGCGCGTCGAACCCGCCCGATCCGGTTGCGTTCATGAACCACAAGCCTGAGACGGCTCTTCAGGGTTCGCAAGAGATCGGGACACCCACATTCGTGTGGTCTTCGCTCTGCCTGGTGAAAGGCGGTTAGCCCACGTTTGTGGGGTTGTGTCCCCTCCGTACCGCCAGCCGATACTCGACCTGCAACGCGTCCCCCCTTAAGACGGAGAGGTGAAGGCATGGCCTTCGATCCGAAGGAAGCCCTGCGTGCAGCCGGCGTCCTGAACGACCCGATCGCCGCGGAAGTCGAGGCGGCGTTCGCCACCTTGACCAAAGAGGAAACCGACCTGCTCATCTCGCTGAAGGACAAGCTGCCCGCCGCACTGCCCGTGGTCATGGCGGGTGGCCAGTGGGCCAGGCCCGAGGTCGAGGTGCACAACGAGTCCCCCGAGGCGTCGTGCCTGTGCGGGGCCTGGTCCGGGTCCGGGTCCGGGTCCACCCCGACCAAGCCGAACCCCTAGTCCGACGGCTTACGGGTGCGGCCCCGGTCGCCTGTCGCCGGACAAGGCCGGGGCCGCGCCTGCCGCTGAGAGCGTGAAGGGAACTGGATGTCTGGGAAGCTGGCCCGGAACCACGCGTTGTTCTACGTACCAGAAGACCTTACCTACTTCATGCACGCCGGTAACCATCTGGTCGTCAACCCGAACTCCGGCGGTCGGTGTGTCCTCGATTCGCGTGAGTTCGGCGTCCTGCGAGCCTTGACCCGGCCCTACGCGCGGCTTGAAGAGACCGACGAGACCGATCGGGTCCTCGCCAAGCTCATTCTGAGCTGGATCGTCTACTACAACGGCAACCATCCGCGGATCAAGCTGAAGGAGCCGCCGCTCCGCATGGCGTACTACGCCATCACCGACGGTTGCAACCTTCGCTGCCCTTACTGCTACGCGTCCTCGGAGAAGTGCCTGCCGGGTGAGCTCAACACCGAGGAGTCGCTCAGCCTGGTCTCCCAGATCGCCGACTTCGGCGCCTCCACCGTGGTCTTCACCGGCGGCGAGCCCATGCTCAGGAAAGACCTGTTCCAGATCGTGGAGCATGCCAACCGGAGCGGCCTGACGTCGAACATCATCACCAACGCCACCATGATCAGGACTCCCGCGATGGCGGAGCGGTTCGCCGAACTGTTCGGCAGCGTCACGGTGAGCGTCGACGGCGGCACGGCCGAGACGCACGACCGTACGCGGGGCGCCGGCTCCTTCGCCAAGACCCACAAGGCCCTGCGGCTGCTCAACGACGCGGGCGTGGTGCCGTTGATCAACCATATCGTCACCTCGGAGAACGTCGAGGAGCTCGAAGGCTTCGCCTCGTTCATGGAGGGGATCGAGGTGAACAGCATCCGGCTGATGTACCACAACAACCTGGGCCGGGGAGAGAGCGACGAGTACGACTTCGGCTGGGACGACCATCTGAGGATCCAGCAGCTCACCTGGACCTCACCCGTCGCCGGCAAGCTGCTCCCGGACGGGCCGAAGACGCTGAAGCTGTGCTCGGTGAAAGCCAACTGCGGGATGGGCGGCAACGAGATCTACATCAACTCGCTGGGGGACGTCTACCCGTGCAAGCTCGTCACGGGACGCTCACACTTCGCGGGCAACGTGAGACGGCAATCCCTGGCGGAGATCTTCGGCAGCCCGGTCCTGTACGACATGCGGACGAGCTCCGTGTTCGGCGGCGACTATCACGCCGACTGCGCGAAGTGCTACATCAAGTCCTCCTGCGGCGGAGGCTGCCGCGCCTCTCATATGGCGGAGTCGGGGGACCTGCGGCGCAACAGCCGTCATCAGTGCAGGATCCTGCGGCACGGCATCGTCACGCAACTTTGGCTGGAATCCGGCGTCAACCCCGCGGAACTCGCCGAGGATCCCGAAATGCAGACGCCCCGCCTGCTCCTCAACGACGACGTCCATCCGGTCTTCGACGACTGGAAGACCTACGTTCTCCCCTCAGCCGACGCCGTCAAGGTCGGCGCGCTGCTTCCCATAACGCCGGTATAGAGGAGGTGGAGTGTGTCACTCCAGATCAGTGACTCGGTGATTTGGCAGGAGACCGCGGGGGGCATCTCGCTCTACCATGCCGAAACCGGGGATTTCCACACCCTGAACGAGACGGGTTCCCGGATATGGGAGCTCGTCGCGAGCGACGGGGAGCGCGAGCCGATCGTCGCGAAGCTGTCCCATGAGTTCGCCGGAGACAACCTCGCGATGAGCGTCCGCGTGCTGAAGGACGTGCAGGAGTTCCTCGGCAGCATGATCGAACGGGGTCTGATCGAAGAGCGCCCTGCATGACCAGAGCGGTCGTCCTCGGCGGCGGCTTCGCGGGAACGCTGGCCGGCGCCGTGCTCGCCAGGCACGTGGACGACGTGATCGTGATCGAGAACGATCACTATCCGGCCGATCCCCGTGCTCGGCGGGGGCTGCCCCAGTCGCAGCACAGCCATGTCCTCGTGGCCGGTGGCGCGAGGGCACTGCAGGAGTTGCTGCCTGGGACGCTCGAAGAGCTCTTCGCGCGCGGCGCGCATCACCGCCGCCTGCCCGGCGACGCGCTGATCCTCGCCGCGGCGGGGTGGTTCCGGCGGCTGGACACCGGGGCGTACCTCATCTCGTGCAGCCGGGGACTCCTGGACCAGGTGGTCCGGCAGCGGGCGCTGGGTGCCGTCTCGACCTGTACGGGAACGCGGGCGCCGGGCGCCGTCTCGACCTGGGCGGGCACGCGGGCGCTCGGCCTGGTGGGAGACGCGAGCCGGGTCACCGGGGTCTCGGTCAGCCGCGAGGACGGCGCGCCGGAGACGATCGAGGCGGATCTCGTCGTCGACGCGACCGGGCGCAGATCGAAGGCGCCACGGTGGCTGGCCGAGATCGGCGGCCCGGAGATCGAGGAGCTGACCGTCTCCTCCGGGCTGGCCTACTCCACCCGGGTCTTTCAGGCGCCCGCCGAACTCGCCGGCGAGATTCCGGCCATCATGCTGCATCCGCGGCCGTCGAGGGGGCGGCCGGGCCAGGGGGCGACGTTGTTCCCGATCGAGGACGGCCGGTGGATCGTCACCCTGACCGGCACCCGGGGCGGCGAGCCGCCCACGGATGAGCGGGGATTCGCGGACTTCGCGCGCTCGCTGCGCGACCCGATCGTGGCGGACCTCATGGCGGCGGCCACACCGCTCGGCGGGGTCCGGCCGTACCGCGACACCTCGAACCGGAGGAGGTTCTTCGAACGGGCGCGCCCGCCCGCCGGCTTCGTCGCGATCGGTGACGCGGTCGTCGCGGTGAATCCCGTTCACTCGCACGGGATGTCGGTCGCCGCGCTGGGCGCGCTCCGGCTGGACAGGGAGCTGACGCGGCGCGGGCTCGATCCGGCCGCCACCCCCGAACTGCAGGCGGCCATGACGGCGGAGGCGGAATCGTCATGGCGGATGGCGCTCGCGCAGGACGCGGGACCGGCCGGGCGGCGGGAGGCGACCGCGTTCGAGCGCGAGATTCTCACCCGCCGGACTCGGGCCCTGCTGAGCAGCCCAGAACTGGCCGCCGAATTCTTCCGCGCTCAGACCCTGATGCCGCCACGGGCGGAGAAAGACGGATCGGCGGTGGTTCGGGCGCTGACGGGAGAACCGGATCCGCTGCTCACCACGCGGGAAGCCGTCATGCGGTACCCCGCGCTGCACGCCTGGTGGGACGCGCTTACCCGCGTGCGCGGCGGCCGTGAGCCGAGCCTGCGGTGATGAAGCCGGATTCGTACGCGATGCCGACCGCGTGCGCCCGGTTCGCCGCCGACAGCTTGGTGAGGATGCGCGCCAGATGGGAACGGACGGTTCCGGTGCCGATGCCGAGCTTCTCGGCGATGCCGGCGTTCGACAGGCCGGCCGCGACGAGCAGGAGGACCTCGGCCTCGCGGCGGGTGAGTTCCGCGAGCCGGTGATCGACCCCGGTGGTCACCGCGGCGATGCGATCACGTAGCCGCGTGATCATCGAGCTGGAGATGAACGTGTGCCCGGCGGCGACCAGGCGGATCGCGGGCACGATCTCCTCGACCAGCGACGCCCGGTGCACGAAACCGCCCGCGCCCCCGCGTAACGCGCGCCCGAGCAGCTCCTCATCCAGCGCTTCGGAGATCACCACCACCCGCATCCCGTTCCTCGCCTGCGCCGCGACGATCCGGGCGAACTCCACGCCGTCGGCCTGCCGCAGCGCCGCGTTCACCACCGCCACCCTCGGCCGATGCCTGACGACCAGGTCGCCCAGCCGGTCGGCGGCGCCGGCCTCACCCACCACGTAGATGCCGTTGCCCATGTGGAGCACGCTCCTGAGCCTGGCGCGCACCACCCGGTCCGGCTCGCCCACGACGACCCGCAGAATGGGCATGGCCTCGCCGGCAGGGCTCGCGTCAATCGGTTGCGCCACCTGACCACCCGAGTTTGAGCCCGTTTGCTCGACCGGCACACTATGCGCGTCCGCCTCCCGGACAGCCAGAGCAGCGGGGTTACTCACGTCGGCGGGTCGCATGTGAGAGATACTCATGACTGCCTGTAGCCCGCGTTGTCGGGACGGCAACCGGAGAATCGGCCCTGTTGCCAGGGGTGGACGACCGGAGAATCGGTCCTGCTGCCTGGGCAGGCGGCCGGAGAATCGGCTCTCAGGACGGATCCGCGACGAGGATCCGAATCGCCGAACCGCGCAACGGCGGCGTGACGTCGGTCAGGTCGAACCCGCCGGCCGCGAGCAGAGCCTGGAACTCGGCCCGGTCGCGTTCCCAGCCGCCGGTGTAGACGAGCATGGCGATGTCGCTCATCACGACACCGGCCGCCTCCGGCGTGCCGAGCCTGGCCGGCAGCACCGGTTCCAGCACCAGCAGGCGCCCGCCCGCCGCGATCGAGGCGCGGCAGTTGCGCAGCAGCGCGGTGCACCGCTGGTCGTCCCAATCGTGCAGGACGCCTTTCAGCAGCATGAGATCGCCTTCGGGCACGGCCTCGAAGAAATCGCCCACGCGCCTGGTGCACCGATCCGACAGCCCCGCCTTCCGGAACGTCTCGGCGGCGGCCGCCCCGCCGTCGGCGGTGTCGTACAGGATGCCCTGGGCGCCGGGCGTGGCCGCCAGTACCGCGGCGAGCAGCGCGCCGTTTCCGCCCCCGATGTCGACCACGGTGCGGACACCGGTGAAGTCGTAGGCCTGGGCGACCTCCGACGCGATGCGCTCGGTGCCCTCGCACATGGCCGTGTTGAAGATCTCCGACAGGTCAGGATGGCCGGCGAGGTAGTCGAAGAGCGGCTGGTCGTGCACGTGATCGAAGGCGGCCGCACCCGTTCGTACGCTGTGGGTCAACGCCCCCCATGCCCGCCAGGTCGCGGGATCGCCGAGCAGCAGCACGCTGGAGCGCATCGACCAGGGATGGTCGGCACACAGCGGCTGACCCAGCTCGGCCAGCGCGAGGTGTCCCGGCGCCACCTCGTCGACCACGCCCAGGACCACCAGGGCCCGCGACAGCCGCTCCAGGGCCCGCGGGTCGGCCCCGATGGCGTGCGCCAGTTTCTCGACCGGCAGCGCACCGGCGGCGAGGGCATCCGGAATGCCCAGGCGGACGGCCGCGTACAGGATCTGCGAGGTGGCGTAGCCGAACGCCATCCGGGACAGCTCTCCGTACCCCTTGATCATGGGCCCTTCTCCAACAGCAGCGGCAGGCGGCGTACACCGTGCAGGAACAGGTCCGGCGTCCACTCCAGGCCGGCCGGATCGACGGCCAGGGCCAGGCCGGGGAAACGGCGCACCAGCGCGCCGATGGCGGCCCGGGCCTGCAGCCGGGCCAGCGCGGCACCCAGGCAGAAGTGGATGCCGTGGCCGAAGCCCAGGTGCCGGTTCGGGGTGCGGCCGATGTCGAAGGCATCCGGCCGGGGGAACACCGCCGGGTCGCGGTTGGCGGCCAGCAGCACCGGCACGACGATGTCACCACGGGGGATCACCGATGACCCGATCTCCACGTCGGCCAGCGCGAACAGCGGCCGGGAGTGCCCGACCGGGCCGTTGAAGCGCAGCACCTCCTCCACCGCGGAGTCGATCAGCTGGGGCCGGGCGCGGAGGCGTTCGAGCTGGTCAGGGTGGCGCAGGAGTTCCAGCACGCCGTTGCCGACGAGGTTGACCGTCGTCTCGTCCCCGGCCAGCAGCAACTGGAACACGCTGGACACCAGCTCGGCGTGCGTGATCTCCGTTGACCGGACGAGCCGCGACAGCAGGTCCGCGCCCGGGTGGGCCCGGCGCTCGTCGAGCTGCTCGTTGACGTAGGCGACGAACGCGATTCCGGTACGGCGCACCAGTGCCGCGTCCCGGCTGCGCAGCATGTCGTCGCTCCACCCGCGCAGCCGGGTCCGGTCGCCGATCGGGAAGCCGACCAGGTCCGCGACGATCAGGATCGGCAGCGGCAGCGCCAGGACCTCGATCAGGTCGGCTCCGTCTCCGGCGGCGGCCAGGTCGTCGACCAGCTCGCCGACGACCTGATGGATGCGCCGCTCCAGCGCCGCCACCGTCCGGGGGCCGAACGCGGGCGCCATCAGCCGCCGCAGCCGGGTGTGGTCGGGCGGGTCGAGGTTGAACATGTTCCGCCGCACCATCGCCAGCGGGTCGTTCTCCCACCGGCGGTGAAAGGCGGCCAGCTCGCCGGGCAGCCGGTCGAGCTGACGCCCTATGTCCGGGTGGTGGAGCGCGCGCTGCACGTCGGCGTAGCGGGTCAGGTACCAGGACACGCGACCGTTCGCCGGGGCGTGGCGGTAGACCGGCGCCCGCTCGCGCATGCGGTGGAAGAGCGGGTGCGGGTCCCGGCGGTGCCGCGCGCCGGTCGGGTCGAACGCCTGCTCAAGCCCGGTCGCGCTCATCACCCCTTGGCCTTACGCACATCCAGGGGGAAGAACCTGGCGGCGGTCTGTCCCAGATCCGCCATGCTGAGGAACCCGCGCCGCGCCAGCTCGACCTCCGCGGTCGTGCCGGGGCCGTTCCAGTGGCGGGAGAAGATCCGTCCGCAGATCGCCGGCGCCGGGACGACCACCCGGCCGAGGGTCTGTTCCGCGATCTCATCGGCACGGGCCACGATGCCGGACCATTCGGGCCAGCGGCTCGATTCCCGGATCCGCTCCAGGACGATCGGCCGCCAATCCGCCGACTGCCAGACCGGCCACACCCGCACCATGACCAGGCGGAGTAGCTCGGCGACGGGCAGGGTCGCCCGCTCCGTCTCGGACAGCCACGGAGCGAGGACGTGCGGCAGGCCGGCGCGGTCATCGACGCCGAGCTTGGCGCGCGCGTACGCCTCCAGCCCCATGCCCCGCGCGGCGGCGAAGTCCGCCAGGAGGCCGGTCAGGATCTCCTCGTGCAGCTTCGGGTAGTCCTGGTCGAACAGCCGCGCCGCCTCCAGGACATCGAGGTCGGACATCCACCTGCCCGGCGCGTACTCCCGCATCGACCGCCAGGCCAGCGCCTCATAGTGGGTGATGCCCGTCAGGGCCACCTCGGCCGCCCACGCGCTGGGCGCTTCGCTCCGGGGCCCGCCGACGGCTTTCAGGGCCGCCATCGCGTCCAGCCGCTTGAGGTCCCACTCACCCGTCCCGATTTTCTGCTCCAGCGTGCTCAGCGCGTCGCCGGTGTCCGGGCCCAGGGCCTCTTCCAGCTCGCGCCAGGTCCGGTGTACGAAGGGCCTGGATTTCGCCGCTTCGACGATCCGCTCGCCGGCCGCCGCCGGAACCAGGCCGCTCCTGACGCCCTCCTGGCAGCCGTAGCGGATGTTGACCATGGCCACCGTGCCGGTGGGGTACCCGCGTTCCGCCGGCCCGTGCAGGACCGCCACCTCGTCGTCCCCGTCGACCTCGCCGGTCGCGTACATGCGGAAGACGGACCCGACACCCCGCATGCCGTACGGGCTCAGTTCCGCCGCCCGCAGCGCCCCCATGCTCGCCGCCCCGATGACGTTCACGCCTTCGTTGAGCAGCCAGAGAATCTCCTTGTGGCCCACGGACAACCGCTCCCGGTAGTACCCGTCGATGATGACGGCGGTGTCGTCCCGGCTCCACTCCTGCCTGAGGAGATCGCCCCGGGCCACGGGCGGCCGCGCCTGTGCCTCGGGAAGCACGACGCGGACCTCGTCGTGCGAGATCGTCGGCCCGGCGTAGACGACTGTCTTCTGGCGGCTCACTAGAACACCTCCGGGGTGACGCGGCTGCCCGGCGCCACCACTCTGACCACCGGGACACCGATCTCTTCCCTCGTCAGATCGATGACGAGCGGGGCGGCGGAGAACGCGGCCGCGGCCCGCCCGACCACGTCCGCCAGATCGTCGACCAGGCTCTGGTGGGCCGTCAGCTTCGGGATCGCCTCGCCGGTGTCCGTCGCGGGTATGGGCCGGTGGCGCACGCCGTCGTGGACGCCCGGATGGAGGTCGTCTCTCGCGCCCGAGATGTAGCCGAGCCTGGCCTGCGCGGCCTCGGTGACGGCCCGGGTGAGCGCTATCTCCGAGCCGAGGTGGCAGCCGAATCCCATGAACGCCGGTGGATAGTCGTCGCAGGAGATCCGGGCGAGGAAGCACGGCAGCCCGGTGGGCGAGGGCAGGGACCTGACCTCGAGACGGACCCGGGCCCGCGCGATCATCCCGCACAGCTCGTCGACGACCGGCGACCCCAGGGTTCCCGGGTCGACGAGGACGCCCTTGTCGCCGCCGGCCATCGCCGTGGTCACGGCGTCTCGCTCGATCACCTCGTACAGGGCGTGCAAAACCGCCTCGACCAGGGTGTTCCCGCTCGCCAGGCCGTTCGTCGACTCGAAGAACGCCGGCGGGTTCCAGCCGGTCCTGCGTACGAGGGAGAATCCCACCGACTCCTTGGGCACCAGCCGCTCCGAGCCGTCGACCAGCGACCGGCCGGCCACCCAGTCCAGCGGCAGCCCCTCATGCAGCACGGTCGGCGGGGAGAGCGGCAGGTCGCGGACGTCATAGCCCAGCTGCCCGCTGACGTCGCGCGGAGAGGCCGTCGTCACCGGCGTCATGGGCTGCTCGGCATGCCAGAGCTCGACGGCTTCCATCATCGCGGACAGCTTCGCCAGCTCCGGCGTGATTCCTTTCCCCTGAGACACGGCGAGCGTCCGGGAAGTCGGCCTGATCGCCTGAAAGGTCGGAATTCCGATGGTGTCCAGTCTGGTGATGTCCGCGACCCTGGTGATACCGACCATCCGGGCCGCCCGGCCGGCCATCGCCAGCGTGGCCGTCGGGTCGTGAGCTCTGTCCGTGCCCGGCAGCCGGACCTTCGACCGGTCGGACCGCGAGAGAAGCCACGAGAGAGAGGAGTTGTCTGTCCGCATCGTCCCCTGCCCTTGACGAGATCAGATGTTGCGAGCGCGCTTGATCAGGGCCCGGCCGCCCACGGTGTAGGCGATGGCCGCCAGGACGGCCAGCACCAGGAGGTCCTGCCACGCGTCGGCGAAACCGAAGAACGCGGCGTTGCGCATCCCGTCGATCGCGTACGTCAGCGGGTTGATCATCGCTACCCACTGCAGCACGGTGGGCATGCTGTCGATCGGGTAGAGCGACGGGGCGCTGAACACGAGAACGGGGATCGACACGTTCGACAGCAGCATGAAGACCTGGTAGTCGGTGATCAGGATCGCCGTGGCCAGATACAGCCCGTTGAAGGCGAGGGCGGCCAGCGTGAGCGTCGACAGCAGGCCGACCCAGGCTTGCAGGTCGAACGGCAACGCGAAGATGAGCACCGCCACACCCAGGGCCAGCAGCGCCTGTCCCAGCACCAGTGACACGCCCGCGATCACCTTGCCGAGCAGGAAGCGTGACCTGCGCAGCGGGTAGGACCACAGCTGCGTCGCCGCGCCGCTCATCTCCTCCTGGAACACCGCCATGCCGGACGTTCCCGCCGCGCTGACGACCGACATCGCCAGCGTCATCGGCAGCAGGAAGATCGTGAACGGCACGTCGACGCCCTTGTAGTGGACGACCCTGAGGAGGTTGCCCAGCGAGGTGTTCACGAGCAGCAGGTAGATCAGCATCGGGGCCAGGCCGAGGATGAGATACACCCGGTTGCGGGCGAGCAGCGCGTACTCGCGGTAGAGCACCGCGGACAGGTCGGCCGCCTTCGGGGTCCCGGTCGGAGGAGTGTTGTCGAATGCCAGCTTGGCGGCCACATTTGCCCCTTTTGTAGGGATCAGTCCTCGGCTTCCGTCATCCGGAGGAAGACCTGCTCCAGCGAGTCCGTGACGGTCGAGACGCCGGAGATCGCGACCGCGTGGTCCAGGCAGTGCCGCGACAGTTCCGGCAGCACCTCCTGCGCTCGCGCGCCGTGGATGCGTACGTCGGACTCCTCGACCGTGGCCTTGAGCCCGGCCAGCTCCGCCCAGGCCGCCACCACCAGGCCGGCCGCCGGATCGTCGAGGGCCACCAGCAAGTGGGTGGTGCCGAACTCCTCGACGAGTTCGCGCGGTTTGGCGAAGCGCAGCACTTTTCCATGGTTGATGACCATCACGCGCTGGCTGTTGCGTTCCAGCTCGTCGATGTGGTGGCTGGTCCACAGCACGGTCACGCCGTGCTCCTCGCGCAGCCAGGTCACGAAGCGCTCGATGTGCCGCCGCCCCACCACGTCCAGCCCGGCGGAGGGCTCGTCGAGGATCAGCAGCCGCGGAATGGTGAGCAACGCCCGTACCAGCTGCAACCGCTGTCGCTGACCGCCCGACAGCTGGAAGCAGAAGCGCGGCAGGGCCTCCGTCAAGCTGAGGAAGTCCGCCAGTTCGAGCGCCCACGGCCGCACGGCACGCCACTTCAGACCGCGGAAGCGGGCGGCGATCCGCAGGTTGTCGAGCGCCGGCAGCATCATGTCGAACGGGCCCGACTGGTGCATCGCCCCGATGCCGCTCTTGGCGGCGACCGGCTGGCGCACCGGATCGGCGCCGAAGACGCGGACCTGGCCGGAGGTAGGGGTGGTGACCCCGCAGATCATTTTGATCAGAGTCGTCTTCCCGGCGCCGTTGGGCCCCAGGAGCCCGATGGTCTCTCCCTGCGCGATCTCGAACGAGACATCGTCCACCGCCGGTCTCTCGCTGCGCCGATAGCGTTTGGTCAGCCCCACGGCCGTCACCACATCGCTCGACACGGCACCACCCTTCACTTCCCGCTCGACAGAACGTGCAGGTTGTCGGCTGCTGGAGATGTGTTGCAGGTCGAGTATGGACCGGCGATCAGCGGGTGACACAACCCCACAAACGTGGGCTGTACGGGACGGTATGCCGAACGACAGAGGGCACATTGTGTGATCACGCTCCGTGTGATCATCATCGGCACATGGACCCGGTTCAGTCGCGCGTTCCGTACACCCTGCGCATGCCGGCCGCCACTCCCGGCGTGACCTGGCAGCTCCCGGAGGAGACCGACCCGGCGGCCGCACTGCCGTGCGTGGTCCTGGTGGATCGCGCGGGGATCTCCGAGTTCGCCGTGCTCCAGCGCGGGCTGCGCACGCTCGGCGTGCCGAGCGTGCGGATCGACGCCGGGTCGATCGGCGGCCTGCGGATCCTGACCCGGCTCGACGACGGCTCGCTGACGGTGAACGGGCGCCGCATCATCCCCACCGTCACCTGGGTGCGGCACTTCTCACCGCGGGCCGTGCAGGGGGAGAACGGCTCGGCGCTGTCGCTGTTCCGGGCCGACTCGTGGGCCGCCCTCATCGACCAGTTGTCGTCGCTGTCGGCCGCCCGGCTGCCCGGCGGCAGCGATCTGGGGCGATTGGTGCAGCTGGACGGGGCGGCGGAGGCAGGAGTCCGTACCCCGCGCACGATCGCCACGACCGACCTGGGGGCGGCGAGCGCGGCGCTGGCCAGCGACCGGATCATCGTCAAGGCGCTCGACCAGCATTTCGTCGAGACCGAACCGGGCACCCTGCACGGTGTCTTCCCGGAGATCGTGGCCGGCGTCGCGGCCAGAAAGCTGCCCGCGCGGGACGCGCCCATGATCGTCCAGGAGTACGTCGACCACTGGGCGGAGCTGCGCGTCTACTTCGTGGATGGCGAGATCCGGGCCTTCCGCGTCGGCAAACCGTCGCCGGAGGCGATCTGGTGCGACGCGGCGTCGGTCACGGTCTCTCCGGCGGCGGCGCCGGAGCCCGTGGTGGCGGCGGTGCACCGGCTCGCCGGGATCTGGGGCCTGCGCTACGGCGCCTTCGACTTCCTGCTGACCAGGCAAGGACCGGTCTTCCTCGAAGTCAATCGCGACGGCGATTGGCGATGGTTCGAAGCCAAGGCCGGGGTCGACGACGTCTCCATCGCCACGCTTTCCACGGTGCGTACACTCCACCGCCAGGTGGCCAGGGCGGGTTCGGCGCCGATCGACCTGGCCGGATTCCTGGCGCTGGGCACCGACCGGATCAAGCGGGCGAAAGCCAGCACCTCGCGCTTGGACGCCCGCGTGCTCGGCGCGCTCGAGGTCCGGGTGGACGGCACGCTCGTGCACGTCAGCGCCAGGAAGGCCCGGCTGCTGGCGGCCATCCTGCTCTCCCGCCCGAACCAGGTGGTTCCGACGGACCAGCTGATCGATTCCTTGTGGGGAGAACGACCACCCCCCACGGCACGCAAGAACCTGCAGGTCTACGTCTCGGCGTTGCGGCGGAGATTCGGGGACCGGATCTCCTACCAAGGCTGGGGATACCGGCTCGACGCCGGGCCGGACGAGCTCGACCTCCTCAGGTTCCGGCGGCTGGCCGGCGCCGGCCGGGACATGCGGCGCAGAGGCGACGCCGAGGCCGCGTTGACCGCGCTCGACGACGCCCTGCGCCTGTGGGGCGGCCAGCCGCTCGCGGAGTTCTCGGGTGTCGCCTTGGTCGATGAGGCGGTCGGCAGATTCACCGACCTGTACCTCACGGTCAACGAGGACTGGGCGGAACTCGAGATCGAGCGGGGCGGCCACGTCGAGGTGCTGAACCGGCTCGACGACCTGGTGCCCTTCTTTCCCGCGCGAGAGCGGCTCGTGGCGGCGAGGATGACCGCTCTCGCCGGTTGCGGCCGCGCGCCGGAGGCGCTCTCGCAGTTCGAGACCGTACGCCGGCATCTCGTGGCCGAACTCGGCATCGACCCCAGCCCCGTACTCAGGAATCTCTACGAGGAGATCTTCCAAAGGCAGCTCGCCCGGGCCGATCCTTAACCGCTCGCATGGTCCGGCCATACCGCTGATTAAGCAGACGCTTCTAGCTTGCACACAGAGGTGCTTTCACCAGGGGCGCCTCTGGCCAAGGCGATCCGAACCGGGACTTGCTATGGATCTTGTTTTCGACGATCTGATAACTGATCGCGACACGCGGCTGATCGTCCTGCTGGCCAGGGGATATACGACGACAAGAATCGCCCGCGAGCTGAAACTCAGCCGATATACGGTGGCGGAGCGGATCAGCAAGCTCCTCGACCGATTCGCCTGCAGTAACCGGAGCCAGCTCGTGGCGTACTCCTATGCCCACAAGCTCCTGGACGTCGGCATCTGGCCACCGGGCGCCTCCGAGCCGCTTCCTTGAGGAACCCGGCTGCTCCCAAGGATCGTCGTGGGAGCCGCGTCAGAACATGCCGTGTGGCACCTCCGCCGGTTCGGGGACCGGCTGGACCACGTCCCAGTGCTCGGCGATCAGGCCGTCTTCGACCCGCCAGAAGTCCACGACCGCCAGGCCGCGCCCGCCTTCCCGGGGGATCAGGTGATAGTGCATCACCACGAGATCGCCTTCCGCCACGACCCGCTTGAGCTCCAGCCGGGAGGTGGCCAGCGGGGAGTCTCTGATGAAGTCGATGAAGGCTTGCCTGCCCGATGGGTTGCCCGGGCTGTGCTCGATGAAGTCCTCGCTCAGGAGCGTCTGGAGCACCTCGATGTTGCCCGCGGCGAACTCCGCGAAGCCGGACATGATCAGTTCTTTGCTGCTCGTCATGGGAGAACGCTGACAGCGGCCGCGGGGTGGTGTCGATTACCTGGGATGTACTTTCCCCCGATGCTCGGGCGAAGAAGCAACTCGGGTTGACGATGAATGAAACGGGTGGCCGCTGTGCTCGCCGCGCTGGCGGTAGGTGCCGGGGTGATGGCCGGGACCGGGGTCGCCGGCGCCGAGACCGCCTGGTCACCCTGCCCGCCGCCGACATCACCTGCCACGCGGACTGAACATCAGGATCTGTTCCGAGAGGTGCCACAGCCTTGTGCCCGTAGGATGACCGGCTGGACCTGATCGCTGCCCAGCTGGGCAGGCGTCAGCACCGTACGACATGAGAGGCACAGCACCATGGCGAACCGGGACGCCATCGCGCTCGATGACCCGGTGGGCGCATCACTGCGCGGTCACCACGCGCACCATGCCCGCCGGCTCGGCAGGGCGGCCACTTACCAGCCGGATGTCGCGACCTTCTCCGCGGTGAGCGCCGACCCGGATCCGCAGGAGTGGGCCGACCTCGCCCGGCTGCTCGGCCGAGGCGAGCTCGCCGACATGTTCAGCCGCGCAACGGTGCCGCCGCCGGACTGGGAGCCGGTCTTCGTCCTCGAAGGCCGCCAGATGACCTGGTCCGGCGGCGGCCGCCGCCCTGCCGAGACCGGCACCGAGGTGGTCGAACTCGGCAGGGACAGCGTGCCCGAGATGCTCGATCTCGTCGCGCGGGCCAAGCCGGGGCCGCCGCCCCCGAGGC
Source organism: Nonomuraea sp. NPDC049158 (assembly GCF_040648335.1). NCBI lineage: Bacteria > Bacillati > Actinomycetota > Actinomycetes > Streptosporangiales > Streptosporangiaceae > Nonomuraea > Nonomuraea sp. NPDC049158. Next base: position 110,841 of record NZ_JBEZDM010000025.1, on the reverse strand, counting down.
ACGCGGGCGAGGCCATGCCGCCCGCCTGGTCGGTGCGCTCGTCGCCCGGATCGTGGCTCGTGACGAACGTCCCTTCATACATGTGGCCGAGGCGAACACCGGCGCGATCGCCCTCTACGAGCGGCTCGGATTCGAGACCCGCAAGCCCGTGACCTTCCGGGGGTTCCGCACGCCGTGACGGCTTCCGTCACTGAGCCGGGGCGCTACCGGACCTTGGTCCGCAGGGCCCCCGCCGTTGGCCACAGGCCGGCGGTGAGCAGGGTGGTCTTGCGTTGCTCGATGGAGAGCCGCACGCCCTTGGGGTCCGGCCGTACGGCGCCCGCGAACGAGTCCCTGCGCCAGTCGGAGAGCTTCTCCTCCTTGACCACGTCTCCGGTGTGCGGCGCGTGCACCATGTATCCGGGCCTCGAGATCATCCCCACGTGCCCGAGTCCGTGGAAGAAGACCAGGTCACCTGGCTTGAGGTGGGCCCAGGAGATCTTCTTGGAGAACGCGCTGTACTGCTCCGTCGTGGTGCGCGGCAGCTCGATCCCGGCGTGCTTGTACGCCTTGAGCATGAGCCCGGAGCAGTCGTAGCCGCTGTCGCTGGTCCCGCCCCAGACGTACGGGATACCGCGCTTCTTCATGGCGAACTTCAGGGCGACCTTCCAGGCCGGAGTGGTCTGGCCCGTCTGCTGCTGGACGGGCTTGCTCTCGGTGCCGGTAGAGGTGCTGGGGCCGGTAGGGGTGGTGGGGTCGGCGTGAGCTGGAGCGGCCAGAGTGAGCCCGGCGACGGCTGCCGCCAGGCAGATGGCGAGGGGAGCCACTGCTGTGTCCTTCCATACGGCCTACCGGGTTAGCTGACGGGCTCGGGCCTGGAAGTGGCCCTACGGCTATGCCGATTCGCCCCAGAGGGAACTTGGGTCCCCGGCTCCACGCGGGTGAGTGGATTAGGCGGGACGAACACTAACAAAACGGTCAAAGACTTGTAAACTGTCTAAAATCGGGCGTCAACTAGGCGGGCATGACATGGCAGGTAATCGACACCACCCTGGAAGGCCAGGTAGAACCAGCCACTATGCACATGGATCAGCCGATAGGGGAGTTGCTGCGAGACTGGCGGCACCTGCGCGGGCTCACGCAGCTCGACCTGGCCCTCCAGACCGACGTGTCCGCGCGGCACGTCAGCTTCGTCGAGACCGGGCGGACGATCCCGAGCCGGTCCATGGTGCTGCGCCTGGCCGAGCAGCTCGATGTGCCGCTGCGCGCGCGCAACCGGCTGCTGCTCGCGGCCGGGTACGCGCCCATCTACCCCGAGCGCCCGCTTGACGACCCCGACCTGGGCAAGGCGTACGAGGCGCTCCAGCGGATCCTGCGCGGTCACGAGCCGTATCCGGCGATGGCCCTGGACCACCGGTGGAACCTGTTACTGGCCAACGACGCCATGAACGTCTTCCTCGACGACGTGGACCCGGCCCTCCTGCGGCCGCCGGTGAACATGATGCGACTCGGCCTGCATCCGGACGGGTTCGCGCCACGCGTGCGGAACCTGGCGCAGGTCCGCGGGTTCCTGCTGCCCCGGCTCGCCAGGCAGGTCGCCCGCGCGGGTGATCCGGAGCTGAGCGCGCTCTACGAGGAGCTGCTGACCTATGGAGACGATGGCGAGGCGCCTCTGCCCGACCCCGCAGACATCGCGTTGCCCGTACGGATCACGCATCGGGGGGACGAGCTCTGCTTCTTCAGTACGATCACGACGTTCGGCGCGGCGTTCGACATCACCCTGGAAGGGGTCGCCGTCGAGGCGTATTTCCCCGCCGACGACGAGACCACGCGGCTAGTCGGGAACCGTTGATGCCACTGATGTGGCCAGTTCGGTACGGTTCGCGACACCCAGCTTCGCGTACACGTGAGCCAGGTGCGTCTTGACCGTACTGCGGCTCATGAAGAGCCGTTTGCCGATCTCCGGGTTCGTCAGCCCGTCGACGGCCAGCTGGACGACCTCGCGCTCGGCGGGGGTCAGGCTGGCCCAGCCGCTCGCCGGCCGCCGCCGGGTGGTGCGGGCCCGCCGCGCGTAGGCGATGGCCTCGTCGAGGTCCATCAGACGGCCCTCGGCCAGCGCGTCGTCGTACTCGGGCGCCCCCAGGGCCGGCTCCGTATGGAGGGTGTGGTCCGGCCGTGGACAGCCCAGATCGTCCCGCGCCCGGTCGCAGGCGCCCAGCAGGCGGGCGGCCTGGAGCGGCGAGCCGCGTTGGGCGGCCAGGGAGACCAGCGCGTCCAGACTGTCCAGGCAGGCCAGGCGGAGTCCGTGCTCGGCTCGTAGGGCGAGGGCCTCGTGGTGCAGGAGTACGGCCCGATCCGGGTCGGCCAGGAACGCCTGCTGCTCCAGCGCGGCGGCGATCAGCCTCGGCATCCCCTGGGTTCTGGCGAGTTCGAGGGCGCCCGAGCAGCTGCGCTCGGCCGCCGCGAGGTCACCGGCCGCGCGCAGGGCGGCCACGAGAGCTATGCGGGTCTCGAGCGCGAGATCCTCGTCCGAGGCGTCGCCTCCGGACCAGGAAGCCTCGCGGCGGTACGACTCGATCGCGAGGTCCGGCCGGCCGTCCCCCAAGTGGATCTGGCCGATCGCCAGCGCCAGCCGTGGGATGAAGGGCTGCGCGGGCGCCCGGTCCACCAGGCGGACGATCGGGTCGAGGGCCTCTCGCGCCTCGGCCGGTCGGCCCTGGAGCCCGCGGACGAAGGCCAGGACACTCCGGGCGGTGCCGACCCGGTGGTAGTCGGCGAGCGGGTGCGCGACGTCGACGGCCTGAGCGGCCAGGTCCCCGGCCTGCCGAAGCCGGCCGAGGTGGGCGTTGCTGAGAGCCATCAGCCCGAGCGCCATGGCCGCGATCCCGCGGTCGCCCCGGCGGACGAGCCCGGTGACGGCGGTCTCCAGGAGGGTGATGGCCTCCTGGTGCTCGTCCAGGGAGTGGGCCACGAGACCGGCGACGGCGCCGGCCGCGTCGGCGGCGAACGCGTCACCGGCCGCGCTCGCTTCGGCGCGGATGTCGAGCGCCTGGGCTCGCATGCCATCGAGATCGTGGCCGAACAGCCCGATCGCGCCCAGTACCCCCGCCAGGCGGGCGGTTCGGGGGTCTCCGCAGGCGCGGGCCATGTCCCTGGCCGCGTTCGCCGCGTCGAAGTCATCGCCGAACGGGTGCGTCGTGTCGGCCACCAGCGCCAGGCCGGTGAGCACCCGGGCCTGAAGGGCGGAATGTTCGTCGAGGCCCGAGCCTCTGTCCGCCGCCAGGCGCAGCAGGCTCAGCCCTTCGTGCCTGCGCCCTTCGAGGTGCCACAGCCACGCCAGCGCCGCCGCCAGCCGGCGTCCCTTGTGCGGGTCGTCGAGCGAAAGACCCCATTCGAGCGCCGTACGCAGGTTGGGGTACTCGGCGTGGATCAGCGCCCGCCAAGCGTCCTTGTCCGTATCGAGGAGCGGGGCGGCGCCCTCGGCGATGGCGAGATACGTGGTGAGATGACGGTCCTGTACGGCGGACAGCTCGCCCGACGAGGTCAGGCGGCCCAGCGCGTAGTGGCGGACCGTCTCCAGCATCCGGTAGCGCGTCACTCCCTCGCCGGTCTCCGCGACGAGCGCGACGAGCAGGGACTTGTCCACGAGCCGCCGCAGCGCGGGCAGGACCGCGATGCCGTCGAAGCCGCAGACGTTCTGGGCCGCGGCCAGGGTGAACCCGGCCTGGAAAACGCCGAGGCGGCGGAACAGCAGCCGCTCGTCCGCTTCCAGAAGGTCGTGGCTCCAGGCCATCGACGCCTCCAGGGTCCGCTGGCGCGGCGGGGCGGCCCGGGGGCCCGCTATGAGCAGGCCGAACCGGTCGTCCAGTTCGGTGACGATCTCATACGGGGACAGGGTCCCGGTCCAGGCGGAGGCCAGTTCGATCGCGAGAGGGATCCCGTCGAGCCGGGCGCAGATCTGGTCGACGGCGCTCGCGGCCGCCGGCGTCGCCGCGCCGCGTGCACAGCGCTCGGCGAACAGCGTCACCGCGTCACCGGCGTCCATCGGCGGCACCCGCCACACCACCTCGCCCAGGACGCCGAGCGGCTCCCGGCCGGTCGCGAGCACGGTGAGGTGCGGGCAGCGGCGCAGCAGCTCGGACACCACCTCGGCGACCGCGGGCAGGAGATGCTCGCAGTTGTCCAGGACCAGCAGCAGGTGGCGGTCGTGCAGCTGCCGGGCCAGCGCGGGCGTCGCGTCGGTCCCCGGCGCCGGCAGCACCCCGAGCCCGGACGCGATGTGCCGCGCCACGATGGCGGGATCCGTCTCGCGGGAGAGGTCGATCCACCAGACGCCGTCGCGCCAGAAGTCCACCTGCCGCTCCGCGGTCCGCTTGGCCAGGCGGGTCTTCCCGCAGCCTCCCGGGCCGGTCAGGGTCAGACAGCGCGCGCCGGTGAGGGCGACGGCGACCGAGCGGAGCTCGGCTTGGCGGCCGACGAACGACGTCAGCTCGGCGGGCAGGTTGTGGGCGTACGTCGTGGAGGCCGGGCCGGTCCGCCTGCCTCTGACCTCGTACGCATGCCGCAGATCGGCCACCTGGCCGATGTTATCGCTCGCCGTTCCCCCAAAGATGGTGACAACGGAGCAAACGATAAGGAAGTGACTCATGAGCGCAGCTCAGAACGCCGGCCGCACCGTCATCGGCAACATCCTCCTGTCCCTGGACGGCCGCGTCTCGGGCCCGGCGGGCGAGTACGACATGGGCTGGATCGTGCCGCACGCCATCAGCGAGGGCGCCAGGGAGCACGTCGCCCGCATCACGGAGACGGCCACCACGGTGCTGCTCGGGCGCAAGAACTACCAGGGATTCGGCGGCTTCTGGCCGTCGGTCGCCAACGACGACGCGGCCGACCCCCGGGACCGGTCGTTCTCCCAGTGGCTCAACGCTGTGGAGAAGGTGGTGTTCTCCTCGACGCTCAAGGAGGCGCCATGGGAGAACAGCCGCATCGTCGACGCCGCCCCGGCCGAGGTGGTCAAGGACCTGCGCGGGCAGGACGGCGGCGACATCGTCGTACTGGCCAGCGGTAGCGTCATCAAGGACCTCCTGCTGGCCGACGAACTGGACCGGCTGAGCGTCATCCTGGCCCCGGAGCTGGTCGGGGGCGGGGCGCGCCTGTTCGAGGACGGCCTGCCGACCTCGAGCTGGCGCCTCACGAGCGAGGCCGAGACCACGGCGAGCGGCGCCCTGTGCCTGTTCTACGACCGCGTCCGTGAGGGTGGCTGACATCCGCTGACGTCCGCGAGGCCGGCTGACGTCGGCGAGGCCGGGTGACATCCGCGACGCCGGGTGACGTCAGTACGCGGCGGTGAACCTGACCCGGTGGTGCCTGGGCCGTTCCGCCTCGTCCAGCAGCACGACCGCGAGGTCCTCCATGGAGATCGCCGAGTTCCCCTCGGCGTCCATGAGCAGCTCGTCGGCGCCCAGCCGGTAGACGCCGGTACGCTCGCCCGGCGCCAGCAGCGCGGCCGGACTCAGGTACGCCCAGTCCACGCCGGTCTCCGCGCGGCAGACGTCGAGCTGGTCGTTGCAGGCCAGCGCGATGTCGCGATAGGCGTCGGACATGAAGCGCGGGTCGTCGAGCACGGTACGCCCGCCGGATCCGGGAACGGTCAGCCCGGCCGCCCCGCCGACGAGCAGCAGCCGGACGCCGGTCCCCGCGAGCCCCGCCAGCAGCGCCTTGGCGGTCGTGACGAGATCGTGCTCGCGACCGGTGGGCGGGCGGGTCGCGCTGATCACGAGGTCCTGGCCGGTGCCGAGCCTGGTCACGTCCTCGACATAGGCGGCGTCGCCGACCTGCGGATGGGCGCCGGGGTGCAGTGAGGGGAAGCGGGCCGGGTCGCGTACGACGGCGGTGACCTCGTGGCCACGGGACAGCGCCTCGGCGACCACACGAGCGCCGACGCTGCCGGCCGCTCCGAACACGGTGATGCGCATGGTTTCTCCTTGATGAGCAGCGAGAGTGAGGGGGTGGAGATCGGACGGTCAGGGCGTGGGGATCAGACGATCACGAGTGGGCGCGTCCGCCTGACCTGGCAGCTTCTGCTCTGGGTCGTTACGAGGGGCTGGGCCGCGACGGGGGCGGCTGGTCTGGGCCGCTACTAGAGCTGTCAGGACGACGAGCCCGCCCACGATCTGGGCCACGGTGAGCGACTGTCCGAGGGCGAGCCAGCCCAGCGCGGTGGCGACCAGCGGGCTGAGCAGGCCGAGGAAGGTGACGTGGGTGGGGGACAGGGCGCGGATCCCGCGGAACCACAGGGAGTAGGCGACGGCCGAGCCGATGACGGCGAGGTAGGCGTACCCGGTCAGGTTCGCCGGGGTCAGTGCGGCGGGCGGCGGACCCTCGACGAGGAGGGCCACCGGGAGCAGCAGCAGGCCGCCCGCCACCAGCTGCCAGCCGGTGGTCGCGAGCAGGGGCGCCGGTGAGGTCCACCGCTTGCTGAGGACGACTCCGGTGGCCATGACGATCGCGCCTCCGGCGGCCGCGGCGATGCCGACGGCGTCCAGCCGGGCGTCGGCCCGCAGGACGAGGAGGCTGACACCGGCCACACCCGCCACGGCGGCGATCGCCGTACGCGCGGACAGGCGCTCGCCGAGCAGGCCGGAGGACAGACCGGCGACCAGGAGGGGCTGCACCGCGCCGATGGTCGCGGCCACCCCGCCGGGCAGCCGGTAGGCGCCGATGAACAGCAGCGCGAAGAACAACCCGATGTTGAGCGCACCGAGGACGAGCGCGCGCCACCACCACACCCCTCGCGGCAGGCGCCGGGTGAGCAGGAGGAGCAGCAGCCCGGCGGGCAGGGCCCGGACGACCGCGGCCAGGAGCGGGCGGCCGGGCGGCAGCAGTTCGGTGGTGACGAGGTAGGTGGTCCCCCAGATGGCCGGGGCCAGCGCGGTCACCATGATCAGGGCAAGTCGATTTCTTAGCACTAAGACAATGTATCTCATCGCTAAGACATCCGATAGGGTGGAGTTGTGACTGATCATGTTGACCGGGTGCTGGAGCAGTGGGCCGAGCAGCGCCCCGATCTGGATGTGTCGCCGATGGCGATCATCGGGCGGCTGTCACGACTGTCGCGGCTGATCGGCACGGAGCTGACCCGTACGTTCAGCGCTCACGAGCTCGACTCGGCGTCGTTCGACGTGCTGGCCACGCTGCGGCGCAATGGACGGTCGCTGACCCCGGCCGAGCTCATGAAGTCGGCCATGGTCACCTCGGGGGCGATCACCCAGCGCCTCGACCGCCTCCAGTCCCGGGGCCTGGTGTCCCGTACACCCAGCGAGAAGGACGGCCGAGTCGTGCACGTCGCCCTCACCGAGGAGGGCCGGGCGCTGATCGACCGGGCGCTGCCCGATCACGTCGAGACCGAGCACCGGCTGCTCGCCGCGCTCTCCGAGCCCCGGCGCGCCGCCCTGGCCGGCGAGCTCAAGGAGCTCCTGGAGTCACTGGGCGACACCCTGGACTGAACGGCGTACGCCGCCTGCCTGCCGGGCGATCACTCAGACGGGCGGGATGAGGGATCAGACCGGCGGGACGAGGGTGAAGTATCGGTCGAGCACGGCCCGGTCACCGTGCACGTCGAGCCGCTCGTACGGGATGCGGTGCCACAGGAACAGCATGAGGTCCGACGCGGTCCCGGCCACCACCACGTCACAGCCGTCCGCGTCCCCGACGCCCACGTCGGTCCCTTCCCCGATACTCACCTCGATTCCTTCTCCGACACTCACCTCGGTCTCTTCTTCGAGGCTCACGTCGGCCCCGTTCACGAGGCTCACGTCGGCCCCGTCGAAGCGGGCCGTCCACCGCCCCGGCCCGTCGCTCTGCCGGAAGCCGTACGTCTCTCCCGCTCCGGGCGGTGCCGCCGTCCAGGCCCGCCGGGCCGGGGCCATCACCTCGAACGTCTGCCCCACCGCGTCGGCCGCCAGCTCCGCGTCCATCGGCCCGGCGGTCCCCGCCACCGTTTCGGCGTCCCAGCGGTGAATGGCCGCCTCGATCGTCTGCATCCGCAGCCAGAACCCGACGCTCTGCTCGCCCGACCACGTCCACACCGGCACGTCCGGATCCGTGGTGGCGAACGCGGTCTCCAGCTTGGCGGCGCCCTCCGCGAACCAGTCGAGCAGCCCGGCCGGCAGCGGCCCGGTCGCCGGTGCCCCCGCCGGATCCGGCCAGCCCGCCGGATCGGCCGGCAGACCGAGGAAGGACAGGTCCGCGGGGTCCGGCTGCTCGGTGAGCCGGTCGCCGATGACCCACACCAGATAGCGGTGCACACCGCCCAGATGCATGACGAGATCGGGCACGCCCCAACCCGGACAGGACGGCACCAGAGCGGAACCCACGGCCCGGCACGCCGCCTCGAACGCGCGGACCTCCCGACCGAAGTGGGAAAGATGATCCATGCCTTCACTCTGCCCGCCCCGCCCAATCCCCGCCAGCGACAAGCGCCTGATGCCCGGCGCTCACCAACGTCCGCCGGGCATCCGCCCCCGGAGGGGGTCTCCCTCCGCAGGGAGCTCTGCCGCGACGGGCCGTCTTCTTCCGCTCCCCCGAAGGGGGATCCCTCCAAAAGGACCCCGGCCACCACGGATCGTCACAGAAATTGAGACGGTCGTGTGACGAACCCCCCGGGAACCACTGTGGGCCCCCGCACTAGCCTGGTTGGAATGAGATTCGGCGGGACGCTGGCCGTGCTTCTGTCCGCCTGGTTCATGGCCCAGTTCGACTTCTTCGTGGTCAACGTCGCCGCGCCGTCGTTCGAACGCGAGCTGCACGCGAGCCCCGCCGCCCTGGAGCTCATCGTGGGCGGCTACGCCTTCACCTACGCGGCGGGCATGATCACCGGCGGGCGGCTCGGTGACCGGTACGGCTACCGGCGGATGTTCATCGGCGGCGTGGTCGCGTTCACGATCGCGTCGCTGCTGTGCGGGATCGCGCTGAACCCGGCCCAGCTCGTCGCCGCCCGCCTGCTGCAGGGATTGGCCGGTGCGGCGATGGTGCCGCAGGTGCTCGCCATGATCTCCGCGGTCTTCCCGCCGCACGAGCGGCGCCGCGCCGTGGGCTGGTACGGCGCGGCCGGCGGTCTCGGCTCGATCGCCGGCCAGGTGCTGGGCGGGCTGCTGTTGTCGGCCGATCTGTTCGGGCTCGGCTGGCGGGTCATCTTCCTGATCAACCTGCCGGTCGGCCTGGTCGTGGTCCCGCTGGCCGTCTGGCTGCTGCCCAGGGTCGAGCCGGCCGGGCGCTCACGGCTGGACCTGCTCGGCGCGGCCGGGCTGGCCGCCGGGCTGGCGCTGGTCCTGGTGCCGCTCGGCCTCGGCAACGGCGCGGGCTGGCCCGCCTGGACGTGGATCTGCATCGGCGCGAGCCTGCCTCTCCTGGGCCTGACGCTGCGCTGGCAGTACGTCCTCGGCAGGCGCGGCGGTCAGCCGGTGCTGGACCTGGCGCTGCTCAAGGTGCACTCCTACCTGGCGGGCGTCGGCGCGATCACCGCGTTCATGGCCTACTTCGCCTCGTTCATGTTCACGCTCACGCTGCTGCTCCAGGGCGGGTTGCGGCTCACCGCGTTCCAGGCCGGGCTGGCGTTCGCGCCGATGGGCGTGCTGTTCACGATCAGCTCGCTGCTGGGGACCCGCCTGGTCGGGAGGTACGGCCTGATCGTCGTCATGATCGGCGGACTCGTGACCGCGTCGGGCCTGGCGCTGCTGCTGGGCACGGCGGGTGCCGGGCTGCCGTGGATCATGGCCGCGCTGGTGCTCGTGGGGCTCGGCAACGGCCTGGTGATCCCGCAGCTCATCGGGGCGGCACTGGTGGAGGTCGCGCCGCACCAGGCGGGCATCGGCTCGGGATTCCTCAGTACGGCCCAGCAGTTCGGGGGCTCGGGTGGGGTCGCGGTGATCGGGGCGGTCTTCTTCGCGGCCTCGACCGGCGGCGACTACACCGGTGCGATGCGCTGGTCGGCCGCCATAGATCTGGCGCTCATCCTCGCCGTGGTCGCGGTGGTGGCCTACAACCGGCGGCGGGCTATTCGGCGGGCGGCGCCGGCAGCGACGTCCCGTACAGCCGGGAGACCCGGAGCCTGATCACCAGCCGCCGGTCCGCGACCGCCTGACCCAGGAACGCGGCCGCGCCGACCGGGTCTTCGAGGCCCGCCGGACGTCCCGACCGCATGGCCAGCAGCTCCCGGCCCACCTCGTCGCCGGGCTCGACGCTCACCGGTGACAGCTCGGCCAGGCCCTCGGCCACGGCGTAGGACCAGAAGTCGTCGCTGGCCACGTACAGGGCGGCGCGCGGGTCCTTGTGCAGCTGGCGTACTTTGAGCCGGCCGTCGACCGTCGCGACGCGCACCACCCGCTGGTCGGAGTCCCAGTCGTACACGACGGTCGACAGGTGCGGGCGGCCGTTGGCGCCCAGCGTGGCCAGCGCGCCGAAGCGCTGCTGGCTGAGCAGGTGGGACAGGTCCTCGTCCGGCAGGCTGCTGGGGCCGGGCTCGTAGGCGGCCTGATCCTCGGCCAATTCGTTCTCCTTTGACTGTTGCCGAAACCCTACCCAAGCCCTGGTCAAGGAGCGAAGCGCACGGACTGCTATATGCCGAAATATCGGTCAATGTAGGTTGCTGTTATGAATCTCGCGATCACCAGCGGATATGTCGTGCCGGTTGATGGCGCTCCGATCGAGGGCGGCACCGTGCTGATCCAGGACGGGAAGATCGCCGCGGTCGGCCGCGAGGTCGAGATACCGCAGGGGACCCCTGTCGTCGACGCGGCCGGTGGCTGGGTGCTGCCGGGCTTCGTCGAGGCCCACGGCCACCTGGGCGTGCACGAGGAGGCCCAGGGCTGGGCCGGCCAGGACACCAACGAGACGACCGACCCCAACGGCGCCCGCCTGCGCGCCCTAGACGCCATCAACCCGGCCGACCTGGGCTTCGCCGACGCGCTCTCCGGCGGCGTCACCACCGCCGTGATCAAGCCGGGGTCGGCCAACCCCATCGGCGGCCAGACGGTGGCGGTCAAGTGCTGGGGCCGTACCGTCGACGAGATGCTGATCCGGGAGCCGGTGAGCGTGAAGAGCGCCCTCGGCGAGAACCCCAAGCGCGTCTACGGCGACCAGAAGCGGCTGCCCGCCACCCGCCAGGGCGTGGCGGCGGTGATCCGCGACGCGTTCATGAAGGCGCAGGACTACCGGGCCAGACGGGCCGCGGCCGCCGACGAGGGCAAGCCGTTCGAGCGCGACGCCACGCAGGAGATCCTCGTCCGCGTGCTCGACGGCGAGCTGCCCTGGTGCCAGCACACGCACCGGGCCGACGACATCGCGACCGCGCTGCGGCTGGCGGACGAGTTCGGCTACCGGGTGGTGATCAACCACGGCACGGAGGGGCACCTGATCGCCGACGTACTGGCCGAGCGCGGCATTCCGGTCATCATCGGGCCGCTCTTCACCAGCCGCTCCAAGGTCGAGCTCCGGCACCGCTCGCTGCGCAATCCGGGCATCCTCGCGCGCGCCGGGGTCGAGCTGGCGATCACCACCGACCACCCGGTGGTGCCGATCCACTTCCTGGTCCACCAGGCGACGCTGGCGGTCAAGGAGGGGCTGGACCGGGACGTGGCACTGCGGTCCATCACCGTCAACCCGGCCCGCATCATGGGCCTCGACGACCGGGTGGGCGCCCTGCGTCCGGGGCTCGACGGCGACGTGGTGATCTGGTCCGGTGATCCGCTGGACATCATGAGCCGGGCGCTGCGGGTCTTCGTCGACGGCCGCGAGGTGTACTCGTACGAGGACGGGGTCGCCGATCCCTACTACCGGGAAGCCGCACAGTGATCGAGCCCGGTAAGTAGGCGATCAAGCTCGGCAAGTAATCGTCAAGCGTCTGTCGACGGGCCCGATCCATAGTGGGAGCCCGTCCGAAAAGAGGTATGGCGATGACAGTGCGGACCCGACCTTCTTCGCTCCCGCAGCGGCCCAGCAAGGCGCTCCTGATCTGCCTGGTGATCTCGAGCGCCCTGGCGGTGCTCGTGCTGGTCAGCATGCTGCTGAAGGGTGGCCCGCTCGGGTTCGGCCTGTCGATGCTGCTGGCGCTGGCGCCCCTGCCGCTGCTGCTCGCGGCGGTGCTCTCGCTCGACCGGCTGGAGCCCGAGCCCGGGTTGCACCTGGGCTTCGCGTTCGCGTGGGGCGCGGGCGTGGCCATCGCGCTGGGCATCGTGCTGACCCTCGCCGGCCAGGCCATGTTCGCCAGAGCCGGTTACGGCGAGCAGACCGTCTACCAGCTGGGGACGGCCTTCCTGGCTCCGGTGATCGAGGAGGCGCTCAAGGGTTCGGCGCTGCTGCTGCTCCTGGTCAGAAGGCGGGAGATCGACGGCCTCACCGACGGCATCGTGTACGGCTCGATGGCCGGCCTGGGCTTCGCGGTCGTCGAGAACGTCGGCTACTACCTGGGCGCGTTCACCGAGGACGGTGTGGGCGGGGCCGTGCAGCTGTTCGTGATCAGGGGGCTGATCGACCCGCTCGGCCACCCCGTCTACACCGCGATGACCGGGCTCGGCGTCGCGTACGCGCTCACCCGCCGCGGCCCCGCGCGGTTCGCGGCCATCCCGCTCGGCTACTTCGGCGCGGTCTTCCTGCACGGGCTCTGGAACGGCACCGCCTTGCTCCAGTCGCTCGGCTGGCTGGCCCTGGCCTACCTGGTGATCATGGGAGCGCTCATCGGGCTCATCCTGGTGACCGTTCGCGAGCGCAGGCAGTTGGTGGCCAAGATAGGCGTCTACCTGCCTGCGTACCAGCCCACCGGGCTCCTCACCCCGCCGGACATCAAGATGCTGAGCACCCTGTCCGCCCGCCGGTCCGCGCGCAAGTGGGCCAAGGGCGTGGGGCTCGGCCGGGCGATGGGCGACTACCAGCAGGCGGCGACCGAGCTGACCATGCTGCACCTGCGCGCCGAACGCGAAGGCGCGGACCCGGTCGGGTTCGCCGCCGAGCGCGACGTGCTGCTCGACGCCTTGAGCCAGGCCCGGCGCTGGTAGCCACCGTCGCCTAGCCGGAGGCGTGGCTCAGTGGCTCAGCGGCTCAGTGGCTCAGCGGCTCAGTGGCGGGTGACGAGTGCGGCCACGGCCGTGGCCGCCGTCAGCGCGATGCACGCCGCCACCGCGACCACCACCCCCTGCTGCGCCCCGAGCCCGCCGATGACCCCCGCCACCCCGGCCGCCCCCAGTGAGCTGCCCACGTACCGGGCGGTGTTGTTGGCTCCCGACCCCATGCCGACCCGATGCGCCGGCACGCTCTCGATCGCCAGATGGGTGATCGAGGAGTTGATCACCCCGGCCCCGATCCCGCTCACCACCAGTCCGCCGACCACGAGCGCGGGCACGAACTCCCCGCCCAGGCCCAGCAGCCCCGCGAAGCCCAGCGCCGTCAGCGCCAGCCCGAGCGCCAGCCGCGCGGCCGTGGGCAGCCGCAGGTGCCGCGACAGGAGCGCGGCCACGAACGACAGCCCGGACCACAAGACGAACAGCAGCGCGGTCCCGAGCGGCGTCATGCCGTGCGCCGTCTGCAGCACGGTCGGCAGGTAGGTGAGCAGCCCGACCACCGCCGCGCCGACCACCAGCGCCCCACCCGTCGCCACCAGGAACACCGGCCGCCGGAACAGCTCCAGGTCGATCAGCGGCTCCGCCCGCCGCCGCTCGGCCAGCACGAAGGCCGTCACCAGCAGGGCCGCCACCGCGAACGCCACCAGCACCACCGGCCGCGACCAGCCGAGACGGCCCTCGGTCACGCCCGTCAGCAGCGCGGCGACGCCCAGGCTGAGCAGCACCACACCGGGCACGTCGAACCGCCGGGGCGCCGGCGAGCGCGACTCCTCCAGCGTGCGCGCCGAGACCACCGCAAGGGCCACCGCGCACGCCGCCATCAGCCAGTACGCCGCCCGCCAGCCGGCCACCTCGGCCAGCACCCCGGACAAGAGCGGTCCCACCATGGTGCCCAGCCCGATCATCGCGCCGTAGCGGCCGGTGGCCCGCACCCGCTCCGGTCCCGAGGGGAAGGCGTGGCCCACGATGCCGAGGCTCGCCGCCAGCATCGCCGCGCTCGCACCGCCCTGCACCAGCCGGGCCGCCACGAACACCACCACGGTCGTGCTCAACGCGGCCACCACACTGGCGACCGCGAGCACGACCGTGCCCGCCACCAGCACCCGCTTGCGGCCGTAGTCGTCGGCCAGCCCACCGGAGACCAGCAGCAGCGCCGACAGGCCGAGCGAGATCGCGCCCAGGATCCACACCGGTCCGGTAGGGCCCGCGCCGAGCTCCCGCGCGGTCAGGGGCAGCGTGACCGTCGGCACCGTGAAGTTCGTCAGCACGAGCAGGGGCGCCGACGAGGCCACGGCGAGCGTTCGCCGGCCGGGCGCGATCACCGGCCTTGGTTCAGTGATTGAACTCATGCCGGGCAAGCTACCATAGTTCAATGAACGAACCGAGGGGGTCTCATGGCGCTGGGTAAGAACTACGACGCTCAGGACTGCTCGCTGGCCAGGGCGCTGGAGGTGATCGGCGAGCGCTGGACGCTGCTGGTGGTGCGCGACGCGATGTACGGCGTACGGCGCTTCGGCGATTTCCTCGCCCATCTGGACATCCCTAGGGCGGTGCTGTCGCAGCGGCTGGCCACGCTCGTCGAGGCGGGCGTCCTCGACAAGCGCCGCTACCAGGACTCGCCACCGCGCGACGAGTACGTTCTGACCCCCGTGGGCCACGAGCTCTGGCTGCCGGTCCTGGCCCTGGCCGACTGGGGCGAGCGCCACTTGTCCGGGACCGCCCCGCGCCGCGTCTTCCACCATCTGGCCTGCGGCTCCCGCATCGACGGCACCGCCCGCTGCGCCGCCTGCGGCGTGCAGGTGTCGATCGGGGAAGTGGAGGTACGCCCCGGCCCGGGCCTGAAGGGCATCAGGAACGATCCGGTCAGCGTCGCCCTGCGTACCCCGCATCGGATGCTCCACCCGATCCCCTGAGAGAATTGGCGAAACCCCCGAAGGGAGACGGCATGAGCTGGGTGGAGATCGAGTCGGAAGCCGAACTGCGCGAGCTACTGGGCGAGGTGATGCCGCGCGCGGCCACCAAGGACCGGCCGAAGCTGCACGAGCGCGACAGGCAGTGGCTGGAGAGCTCGCCGTTCTGCCTGATCGCCACCTCCGACGCCGACGGCACCTGCGACGTCTCGCCCAAGGGCGACCCGGCCGGGTTCACGTACGTCATCGACGACACCACGATCGCCATCCCCGACCGGCCGGGCAACCGCCGGGCGGACGGCTTCCGCAATGTCCTGAAAAATCCGCACGTGGGGTTGATTTACCTGATCCCTGGGCGCAACGAGACGTTGCGGATCAACGGGCGCGCCCGGCTGATCAGCGAGGCGCCGTTCTTCGACGACATGATCGTCAAGGGCCACCGCCCGCACCTGGCGCTCGTGGTGGAGATCGAGCAGATCTTCTTCCACTGCGCCAAGGCGTTCCTGCGCTCGGCGCTGTGGAAGCCCGACAGCTGGGAGTCCGACGCGCTGCCCTCGCACGCGACCCTGGTCAAGGACGTGCAGAAGGTCGAGGAGACCCTCGAGCAACTGGAGAGCTACTACGGCGAGACCTACGCCAAGAAGCTCTACGGCTGACCCTCGGGGATCAGGCGGCGGGGGTGGGGCCGTCGGGGAGCCGGATGACGTTGCGGCCGCTGTAAGCTTGGAGATCGACGACCTTGGGATCGTGATCGCGCGCGACAGGCCTGCGGCGCTCTCCCGACCGGATGTCGCGGATCTTGTGCCGGGCGACGTGTGGCGGCACCACCACTAGTCTCTTCATCGTGAGCCCCCCGTGACGTTCTTGTTACCTATGTTATCTACAGCTGCCTCGGTAAGATAGGTGTAAGTAGCGATTCAGTAAGGGAGTCGGCGGCCCGATGGGGACCGCAGGTCCAGGCCCGTGTTCCGGTCCTGTCGCCGCTTCGCCGACTTGACGATCCGCACGCGTCTCATGATCTGCCCCCTCTCGCGCTCGCCTGCGACAGCCTCTACGTGCACTGTGCACGCCACCGCTTGACGGTGGCTTGGCGGCGAGTTGCAGCCGCCATGTGCCACAACCTAACCGGGGACGTCCGCTCGTTCCATGTATTTCTACCGGGGGACCGGGGGGGAGGTGCCTCCCCCCGGCGGAAACACTCAGGCGCCGGGCGCGACCCGGGCCATGACGTTGATCCGGTTCCAGGCGTTGATCATCGCGATCCCCACGACCAGCGAGGCGAGCTGCTGCTCGTCGTAGTGTTCGGCCGCCTCCTGCCACACCTCGTCGGGGACGGCCGCGCGGTCGGCCAGCCGGGTCGCCTCCTCGGTCAGCGCGAGCGCGGCCCTCTCCGCCGGGGTGTAGACCGTCGCCTCGCGCCAGGCGGCCACGGACCAGAGTCGCTCGTCGCTCTCGCCGGCCTTCTTCATGGCACGGCTGTGCATGTCGACGCAGTAGCCGCAGCCGTTGATCTGGCTGGCCCGCAGCTTGACCAGCTCAATCGTGCCGACCGGCAGCCCGCACGCGTGCAGATACTTCTCCACGGCGAAGAACGCCTGGTAGGCCTCGGGGGCGAGCTTCATGACGTTGAGCCGCTGAGACATGGGAACCTCCATCGTGTAAGTCGTGACACGAGGAAGACACGACAGGGCGCCCATGTGTGACAACTTCGGACGATCAGCTGCCGCGGACCGGGGGCGGGTCAGCCGGCGCAGTTGCCCCAGGAGTTACGGCCGCCGCCGGCCTCGACGCGGCCGCTGGGGTCGCGGGTCCAGCCCCAGAACTTCACGCACTTCCAGCTACCGTTGACATGACCGGTCTCGGCGTAGAAGCGGTACTTCTGGACGTCCTCGGACCGGCCGCCGCCCCGCACCACGATGCCGGCGCCCGTGGTGGTCTTGGTGCCGAGATAGGCCGTCTTGATGGCGGCCACGCAGTTCTTCCCGGAGCGCTTGTTGTACATCAGGTACACGTGCCCGAACACCGCCCCCTCGCGCGTCTTCATCGCACGGTGACCATCGTTGACCCTGCGGAAACCGGGGCCGCACACCCGCTCCGGCGAGTACGGGGCGGCGCTCGCGGAGGCGGCGGCGCTGACCGGCGCGGTGGGAGTGGCAGTGGCGGCAGCGGGGGTCGCGGCGATCCCGGCGGCGGCCAGAGTGGCCGCGATGACCGTTCGCGTGAGCACGATAATTCCTTCGATTGGGGATATTTAGGACATTGACGATCTTTGCTGGCACATAACCGTAATGCACGGTGAGGGGGGTTGGTGGGGGAACGCGGCATACCGTTGATCGCGGTCAGCGCGGCCTGGGGCGGGTTCTGGGGCTCCTGGTCAGCACTGCTACCGGCGATCAAGGAGCAGCTCGGCGCGTCCACGGCCGATCTCGGGCTGGCGCTGAGCGCGGTGCCGGTGGGGGCGATTCCGGCCATGGCCCTGGCCGGGCGGCTGGCCGGCGGCAGGGAGCGTACGGCGCTGATCGCGGTCACCGTGGCCTTCGCGCTGAGCGTGGTGGCCATCGCGCCCGTCGGCTCGCCCGTGGCGCTCGGGCTGACGTTGCTCCTGGTCGGCATGGCCAGTGGGGCGCTCGACATCGCGCTGAACCTGGCCACCGGGCGGGCCGAGCGGGAGAGCGGGCGCCGGCTGTTCCAGGCGGTGCACGCCGCCTTCCCCGTCGCCGTGATCGTCGCGGCTCCCGCCACCGGGCTGGCCCGGTCGCTGGGCATGGGCACCGGCGCGGTGCTGGTGACGGCGGCGGCCCTCGTCCTCGTTTCGTCGCTGTCCGTGACCGCCCTGCGCATCGGCCGGGGACTGCCCGCCGCCGGGGGAGCGGGCGGCAAGCGGCGGTGGAGGGTCGCCATCGTGCTCGGCGCGCTGGCCGCGTGCGTGCTGATCATCGAGAACTCGGTCGAACAGTGGTCGGTGCTGCTCCTCGAAGACCATCGCGGAGCCTCGACAGTGGTGGCGAGCGCGGCCCCGGCCGTCTACATGGCGGCGCTCACCCTGGGACGGATCATCGCGCACGCCCTGCCCAGGCTCACGCTGCGGACCTTTTACCTGGTGGGCGGGGTGGGCGGCGTCGCGGGCATGGCGCTGGCGGGGCTCGGCGGCTCGGTCCTGGCCGCGATGGCGGGGTTCGCGCTGACCGGGCTCGCGCTCGGGCCGCTGGTGCCCGCCGTGCTCAGCCGCGCGGCGGCCGACGACACGAGCGGGGCGCTGGTGTCCACGGTCTCCGCGATCTCCTACACCGGATTCGTCATCAGCCCGCTGCTCGTGGCCGCCCTGACGGCCCGGTTCGGCCTGCCGGGCGCGCTCGCCGCGCTGGGGCTGCTGGCCGTGCCCCTGGTGGCCGGCTATCTCGGCGTACGGACGGAAAATTGCCGTCCGTTGAGGCAATGAGGAGGGGGAAGCGGGTATCCCCGGGCCATGGCCGTCTGCGAAGTCTGTGGCAACGATTACGACATGTCCTTCGAGGTGCACGCCCAGGGGGCGGTGCACACGTTCGACTCCTTCCAGTGCGCCATCCAGTTCATGGCGCCCATCTGCGAGCACTGCGGCACCCGGGTGATCGGGCACGGAGTCCAGTCGGGCGAGCACTGGTACTGCTGTGCCCACTGCGCCCGCCAGGAGGGCAGCCAGGGAATCGTCGATCGTGTCATGGCGGCGATGTCCTGATAGGTGGACACTTGATGTGTGGCCCCTTTTGACTTCGATGTCCTCGTACTCGGAACCGGTCCCGGCGGGCAGAAGGCAGCAATCGCCGCGGCGAAGCTCGGCAAGCGCGTCGCGGTCGTAGAGAAGACGCACATGCTCGGCGGCGTGTGCATCAACACCGGCACGATCCCCTCCAAGACCCTGCGTGAGGCGGTCCTCTATCTCACGGGCCTCAACCAGCGGGAGCTGTACGGGGCGAGTTACCGGGTGAAGGAAGAGATCACGGTCGCCGACCTCGGCATGCGCACCCAGCATGTGATCGGCCGCGAGATCCAGGTGATCCGCAGCCAGCTCGGCCGCAACCACGTGACGATGCTGCAGGGGACCGGCCGGTTCCTCGACCCGCACACCATCGGGATCACCAGTGACGAGGAGGAGAAGAAGGTCACGGCCGACAAGATCGTGATCGCCACGGGCACCTCGCCGGCCCGTCCGTCCACTGTGGAGTTCGACGACAGGACGGTCATCGACTCCGACGCGATCCTGCACCTCGACCGGGTGCCCGAGACTCTTGTGGTCGTCGGGGCGGGGGTCATCGGCATCGAGTACGCCTCCATGTTCGCGGCGCTGGGCACCAAGGTGACCGTGGTCGAGCGGCGCGACCGGATGCTGGAGTTCTGCGATCTGGAGGTCGTGGAGGCGCTGAAGTACCACCTGCGGGACCTTGCCGTCACCTTCAGGTTCGGGGAGAACGTCGCCGCGGTCGAGCGGCGGCCCCGTGGGGCGCTGACCGTACTGGAGAGCGGGAAGAAGATCCCCGCCGACTGCGTCATGTACTCGGCCGGCCGGCAGGGAAAGACGGAGGAGCTGTGCCTGGAGGCGGCCGGGCTGGCCGCCGACGACCGGGGCCGGATCAAGGTGGACGAGAACTACGCCACGCCCGTCCCGCACATCTACGCCGTCGGCGACGTCATCGGCTTCCCCGCGCTGGCCGCCACCTCGATGGAGCAGGGCCGGCTGGCCGCGCAGCACGCCTGCGGCGAGCCGGTCGCGGAGATGAACGACCTGCCGCCGATCGGCATCTACACCATCCCGGAGATCAGCTTCGTCGGGAAGTCCGAGGACGACCTGACCCGGGACAAGATCCCCTTCGAGGTGGGCATCTCGCGCTACCGGGAGCTGGCTCGGGGGCAGATCATCGGCGACTCGTACGGCATGCTCAAGCTGCTGGTCTCCTCCGAGGACCGGCGGCTGCTGGGCGTGCACGTGTTCGGCACGGGCGCCACCGAGCTCGTCCACATCGGGCAGACCGTCATGGGGTGCGGCGGCACGGTCGACTACCTGGTCAACGCGGTGTTCAACTATCCGACGCTGGCCGAGTCCTACAAGGTCGCCGCCCTGGACGCGATGAACAAGATGCGGGTGATCGCCCGGCTGACGGCCGAGCTGTGACCCGGTGACCGGCTCCCGGCGGGGATCACTCGTCGGGGGTCGTGCGGCGGCCGCGGGCCGGGGGCTTCTTGCGCCCGGCCACGAGCGTGTCGCCCGTTGCGGGCGAGGGGGTGGGCTCGTCCCCGGGCTCGGCCGACGGGCGGCGCGGCCGGGTGTGCGGTGCCGTGTCCTCCAGCGCTTCCGGCTCGCTCTCGGAGCGCGAACTCGACGACGACCGCGCTCCTGACGACTTGCCGCTCGAACTCGACGAGGCACCAGAGCTCGAGGACCCTGAGGGCCCTGAGGACTTGGGCCGGGCGGGCGGCCGGAACCCGGGAGAGTCGGGGTCGCGGAGCGCCGCGATGACCTCGTCGGCCTCCGTCTCGGCGGCGAACTCGTTGGCCGCCGCCGATTCCCGGCGCCGGATCACCACCAGATGGTCCACGGAGATCCGCCCGGCCCCCACCACGGCCAGCAGCAGCGCGGCCACGCCCAGCAGGATCAGCTCGTTCGTGGTGATCGGGTTGAGCGGCGGCGCGATCAGGAAGACGGCCAGGGACTCGGCGAAGAGGATCAGCCCCATCACGGAAACGATCAGCCCGGCGATGAGCAGCGCCCCGCCGATCAGCTCGGTGAGCATGGTGACCGTGGCCCAGGCGCGCGGCGCGGGCGCGCCCTGCGCGAGGAATTTCGCCCCCGTGGTGTTCAGGCCGTCTTCGAGCTTGGTCCAGCCGTTGGCGAAGCAGATGCCGCCCACACCGATGCGGGCGACCAGGGAAGCGAGATCATGGAGGGTCTGTCTCACGGTTGTTGTCTGCCCTAAGCGGGACATCACACACCTCAATCACGGCGCAGCAGCGTGGCCACGACGACGGCGGTCAGGCTGAGCAGGACGACGCTCACGACGACGGTCGTGTGCAGGGCATTGACGAAGGCCCACCGGGCGGCGTCGAGCAGCGCACCACCGGCGCCACCGCCGACCTGGTCGGCGACGTGCGCGGCACTGGCGAGAGATTGCCTGGCCTCGTCCATGCCACCGCCGGACACTCCGGGAACGTCGGGCAACGCGGGCGCGTAGGCGATCGTGGTGATCGTGCCGAGCACGGCGACCCCGAGCCCGGCGCCGAGCTCGTAGGCGGTCTCCTCGATGGCCGCCGCCCCGCCCGCCTGGGCCTCGGGGGCCGAGGACATGATCGTGTCGGACGCGGCGAGCAGCGCCACCTGCACGCCGAACCCGACGCCCACGAAGCAGACCGAGAGCATCACCGGATGCGCCTCGACGCCCCAGGTGAGCGTGGGGGTGAGCGCGAGCGCGACGAGGCCGAGCCCGCCGCTCATGGTGGCGCGCAGGCCGATCCGGGGCAGCAGGTGCGCCGCGGCCAGCCCGCCGCAGATCGCCGAGATCACCAGCGGCAGCATCCGTACGGCCGCCAGCAGCGGGCTGTCGCCGAGCACGAGCTGCAGGTATTGCGCCAGCATGAGCTGCAGCCCCACCAGCGCGAACACGCCCAGCAGCACCCCGGCGACGCCGGTGCCGAACTCGCGCCGACGGAACAGCCCGACCTCCAGCAGCGGCGAGGCCAGCCGGAGCTGCCGCCGGACGAACCAGACGAGCAGCCCCACTCCGGTGAGCAGGACCAGGACGGATGCCCCGAACGGGAGCAGGCTGCCCGCTCCCGCCTCCTTCAGCCCGAACGCCACCGCCAGGATGCCGAACACGGACAGCGCGGCGCTGAGACCGTCCCACGGCTGCCCGCCACGCTGCCGCGACTCCGGCAGCAGCCGGGCGGCGGCGGGCAGCAGCACGAGCAGGATGGGCACATTGATGAGGAAGACCGCGCCCCACCAGATGCCGACGAGCAGCCCGCCGATCAACGGCCCCACGGCGGCGCCCGCCGCGGCGACCGCGCTCCAGACGCCCAGCGCGATGGCCCGCTCACGCCGGTCGGGGAAGACCTGGCGGATCAGCGACAGCGTGGCCGGCATGATCATCGCGCCGCCCACCCCGAGCAGCGCCCTGGCCAGGATCAGGACCAGCGGCGTGGGAGAGAAGGCGGCGGCGGCCGAGGCCACGCCGAACAGCACGAAACCCGCCAGCACCAGCCGTTTGCGCCCGTAGCGGTCGCCGAGCGTGCCGAACAGGAGCAGCAGCGGCGCCACGACCAGCGAGTAGACGTCGATGATCCAGAGCAGCTGCACCGCCGACGGCTCCAGCGCCGCGGTGAGCGCGGGCACGGCGATGTGCAGGACGGTCGCGTCTACGGTGATCAGGAGCAGGCTCAGGCAGAGCAGCACCAGGATGGACCAGCGGTTGTCCCGATGTTCCTGAACCGCGCGCCGGAGGACCGGGGCGGCCTGAGTGACGGTCATGGGGCCTCCTTGCAGGCCGATCCGATCTCACGCAAGGCCCACATGAACTTGCGTGGCAGCTTAGGCCATGCCATCCACTCGGGACAGCGGTATCGGTCTATCCACGGCCTGAGGCACCTCTCTAGAGAGACACAGCCATATGTCCCGGCCTATCCATCTCTGTCCGGTCAGCCGATCATGGGGTCCGTGGGGACCGCCGAAAGTGCCGACAGGACCGACAGATCCCCCCGCGAATGGTGTGCAGAGGCGGTCACCAGACTCCAGGCGGGCCGCCCGGAAGCCGCGCTGGAGGCCGCTCGCACGGCCGCCGACATGGATCCGGCCAACGAGTGGGCCTACCGCCTGATCAGCCTCGCGCTGGAACGCCAGGGCCGTGACGCCGACGCGGTCGCGCCCGCGGAGCACGCGGTGCGCCTCGCTCTGGGATCCTGGCCGGCCCGGCTGCGGCTGGGCACCGCGTTGCGCCGCGTCCCCGGCCACTGGGACGAGGCCGTCGAGCAGGCGGCGTTGGCCCGCGCGTACGCCCCCGAGGAGGCCGCCCCCCACGTGCTCCGCGGCGATCAGGCGCTGCTCCGCGCCGAGCACGCGCCCGCCCGGCGCGCCTATCTGACCGCGCTCGACCGGGATCCCGCGCATCCGCAGGCCCGCGTCAACCTCGGGCTGACGCTGCTGCGCTGGGACCGCCTTCCGGCCCACCGCGACCCCGCCTGGCCGATCGACCCGCGCGAGAGCGGCCGGGCCAGGCGGGCGCTGGAGGTCTGGTCGCGCCAGTCCCGCCTGCTGGTCGCGCTCGCGACGATCGCCATCGTCGTGGCCGCCCTGGCCTTCGACCGGGGCCGCGAGGGCCGGCTCGGCGGCCTCCTGGTGCTGGTCCTGCTCGTGCCGATCACGCTCAGGCAGGTGCGCAGGGTGGGGGTGTGGTCCTACGTCCCCGCCATGCTCGGCCGTGACCCCTGGCTGGGCGCCGCCCTGGTGTCGGCCGTCGCCTCGGTGGTCGCGTTCGCGGGCTGGCTGACGATGGGCGCGCTGCCGGGCCTGCCATCGGCCTTCGACCCGGTGTGGGCCGGTCTGGCGGGCGTGGTGGTGCTCGGCTGGCCGGTGACGGCGGGCGTACGCGCGCTGGCCGAGCTCTGGCGGGGCAGTCCGATGCGGGCCCTGGCCCAGTTCGCCCGGGTGCCCGCCGAGCGCACGGCCAGGCGGAACACGGGGGTCACGCTCTGGATCGTGCTCGGCAGGACGTGGTCGGTGCTGGTGCCCCTGGTGTGCGGGGCGCTGGCCGTGGAGCCGCGGGCCGCCGTACTCGCGGTGGTGGTGCCGTACCCGCTGCTGGCCTCCTACCGGCGGATTCGCCATCACGAGGACAGATGGCTGCCGGTCGCGACCGGGCTGGTCGTACTGGCGTCCGTGGCCTGCGCGGTGGGCGGTCTGCTGGGGCTGACCTGGGCATGGCGGGCCGGGCTCGGCGCGCTCTGCGCGGCGGTGGCGGTGTTCGCGCTGCGCGCCGCGCGGGCCTGGTGGCGCGGCGGGCCAGGGCCCTGGCGCGCGTCACTGATCATGTGCGACCTGCCCACCGGCGACGCCCCGTCCGTCGCGCTCACCCCGGAGGTACGCCAGGCGTTCGCGTACGCCAGGAGCGTCGTGCTGTCCTTCGGCGACTCCCTCGGCCCGCGCGTCGTGGGCACGGCGGCGACCGTCACCCCGTCGGGAGAGCTCAGGCTGGTCGCCGAGACGCAGACACGGACGGCCGTCGAAGCGGATCCACGGGTGGCGGTCTTCGCCGCCGATCCGCTGCAGCGCAGATATTGGGTGGAGGTGCGCGGCATCGCCGTGGCCGATGCGGACCTGCTGCGGATCACTCCCAAGCAGGTGCTCATGGGGGAGTTCCCTGGGCGGCACCAGCGGCGCTAGCTAGAATATCGTTCTATGCGGACTCTCCGTACCCCCGAAGAGCGTTTCGCCGGCCTGCCCGACTTCCCCTACGAGCCGCGCTACGCCGAGGTGGCCGACGGCCTGCGCATGGCCTACGTCGAGACGGGCCGCGCCGACGGGGCGCCGGTGGTGCTGCTGCACGGCGAGCCGACATGGTCCTTCCTCTACCGGCACGTCATGCGCGAGCTGGCGGCGGCCGGGCTGCGGGCCATCGCCGTCGACCTGGTGGGCTTCGGCCGCTCCGACAAGCCGGCCGAACGGGCCGACCACACCTACGCCAGGCACGTCGAATGGACCCGCGCGCTGCTGTTCGACGCGCTCGGGCTGAGCGGCGTCACCATGGTCGGGCAGGACTGGGGCGGCCTGATCGGGCTGCGGATCGCCGGTGAGCATCCGGAGCGCATAGCCAGGATCGTCGCGGCCAACACGGGCTTGCCGACCGGTGACATTCCCATGCCCGAGTTGTGGCATCGCTTCAAAGACGCGGTGATGAACGCTCCCGCGCTGGACATCGCCAGATTCGTCCAGTCGGGCTGCAAGAGCGAACTCCCCGCGGCCGTGCGCGCCGCCTACGACGCCCCCTTCCCCGACGAGTCGTACAAAGCCGCCGCGAAGGCCATGCCGGGGCTCGTCCCCATCACCCCCGACGACCCCGCCGCGCCCGCCAACCGCGCCGCCTGGCAGGTGCTCACCACGCTCGATCGCCCCTTTTTGGTGGCCTTCTCCGACGGAGATCCGATAACGGGGGGTATGGCGCCGATCCTCATGAAGTCGATGGCGGGCGCCGCAGGACGCGCTCATCCGGTGATCACGGGCGCCGGCCACTTCCTCCAGGAGGACGCGGGCGGCGAACTCGGCCGCCACATCGCACAATTCGTCACCGGCACCTAGCGTGTCAGGTCCGCCCAATCGTCGGTCTGGTGCGGTATAACCAGGGGCGGACCGGGGAGGCGTGATGCGTGAGTCCGGCAGGGCCCAGGCCGCAGGGCGGACCGCGGCGCGGGATCTGTTTGAACAGGTGCGGCTGCGCTATTTCCATCTTCCCCCGGCCATGCGCCGGGTGATGCACGTGGTCGTGCTCATCGCGACCGTCGGCGTGGCCGCCGCGCTCGGCTGGGACCTGTTCAAGACCTTCCTCATCACCCTGCTGGTGCTCGCGTTCCTCGCGCTGACGCTGCGCTTCCCGCGCGCCGCCGCGACCGTGCTGGTGCTCGCCGGCTGGTGCGCGCTGCTGCCGGTGTTCTACCTGTGCTTCCCGCCGCCCTCACTGGCCCCCACGCTCTTGATGGTGCTGGCCGTGCCCGTCGCCGCCGGCGCGCATCTGATCCGCTGGGTGACGCCGTGGCTGACCGTGCTGATGGCGCTGGTCCCCGCCGGGGCGCTCGCCGCGGCCCTCTCGTTCGTCTCCGACGGCGCCGCGGTCTGGGTCGCCTACGGCGCGGCCACCGCCGTCCTCGTCCAGCGTTTCATCGCCGCCCGCCGGGCCAGGGGCGCGCTGAGCGCCGAGGAGCAGGTCCGGGTCAGGGCCCGCGACGGCAGGCCGGAGGCGCCGCCCGAGAAGGCCGGCGGGCTGCCCGACATCTCGGTCGAGGAGGCGCTGGCCGAGCTGGAGAGCATGATCGGGCTCGTCCCGGTCAAGGAGCAGGTCCGCTCGATCGCCGCCTCCATCGAGGCGTCCCGGCTGCGGGCCGAGGCCGGCTACAAGGCCGGCCGGCCGACCAGGCACCTGGTCTTCCTCGGGCCGCCGGGCACGGGCAAGACCAGCGTGGCCCGTACGGTGGCGAAGATCTTCTACGCGTTCGGCCTGCTCGACACGCCCTTCGTGGTCGAGGCGCAGCGGGCCGACCTGGTGGGGGAGTTCCTCGGCGCGACCGCGATCAAGACCAATGAGCTGGTCGACCGGGCGCTGGGCGGCGTGCTGTTCATCGACGAGGCCTACGGGCTGATCAACTCCTCCGACGGCCAGCCCGACAGGTTCGGCGCCGAGGCCGTGCAGACGCTGCTCAAGCGGGCCGAGGACGACCGCGACCGGCTGATCATCATCCTGGCCGGCTACGAGCAGGAGATGACCTCGTTCCTGTCCAGCAACCCCGGCCTGGCCAGCAGGTTCGCCACCCGGGTGCGCTTCCCGAGCTACTCGCCGGGTGAGCTGTCGGAGATCACCGAGCTGCTCCAGCGGCACCGGGGCGACACGATGGCGCCCGACGCGCGCGCCGCGCTGCTCGGCCTGTTCGAGGACGTCCAGCGGCGCGGGCTGGTCGACGACCTGGGCAACGCCCGGTTCGTCCGCAGCCTCATCGAGGCCGCGGCGACGGCCCGTGACGTGCGCGTCGTGGGCGCGGGCGGGACGCCGACCACCGAGGACCTCGTCACCACCACGACCGCCGACGTGACCAAGGCGTTCGACGAGCTGACCGCCCGCTTCCGCGGCTACGAGGACACCCCCACCATCGAGGAGGCGCTGGCCGACCTCGACCGGATGGCCGGGCTCGAGCCGGTCAAGCGGCAGGTGCACGCCATCGCCGCCCAGCTCCAGGTCGCCCGGATGCGGCAGGAGCGCGGGCTGCCCACGCCGCCGCAGACGCGCCACTTCGTGTTCGCGGGCCCGCCGGGCACCGGCAAGACCACGGTGGCCAGGGTCATCGGCCGCATCTTCGCCGCGCTCGGCCTGCTGGCCAGGCCCGACGTGATCGAGGCGCAGCGGGCCGACCTGGTCGGCCAGCACCTCGGCGCGACCGCGATCAAGACCAACGAGCTGGTCGACCGGGCGCTGGGCGGCGTGCTGTTCATCGACGAGGCCTACAGCCTGGTCAACCCCGGCTACTCCGGCGGCGACGCGTTCGGCGCCGAGGCCGTGCAGACGCTGCTCAAGCGGGCCGAGGACGACCGCGACCGGCTCGTGATCGTGCTGGCCGGCTACCAACGCGAGATGGACACCTTCCTGGCCACCAATCCCGGTTTGGCCAGCCGGTTCAACCAGCGGGTCGCCTTCCCCAGCTACTCCGCGCGGGAGCTGTCCGAGATCGCCGTGCTGCTGGCCGACAAATCGGGCGACCGCTTCGACGAGGCGGCGCTGCGCGACCTCGACGAGGTCTTCGCCTGGGTCTGCGACGAGCGGCTGATCGACGGGCTCGGCAACGGGCGCTTCGCCAGGTCGCTGTTCGAGCGCGCGGCCATGCGCCGCGATGTGCGGCTCGCCGCTCTGGCGGGGGGTGGCGGGTCGGCCAGCTCGGCGGAGCTGACGACTATCACCAGTGACGATGTCCGCATGGCCGTGGACGAACTTTCCGGACGTTAGGCAGCGAACTTTCCGGACGTTAAGCAGACTGCAGTTTGGTAGTTCCGTGCGCCCCGATGCTCGCATGGTGTAGCAATATGACTACACATCGTGCGCGCCGAAGGGGAGGGCGATGGCGGGGTTCCTGGCCCGCAGGCTGCTCAACTATCTCGTGCTCGTGGCCGTCGCAGCCAGCCTCGCCTACATGCTCGCGGCCAGCGCCCTCGATCCGCGCTCCAACTACGCCGACCGGACCCCCAAGCCGCCCCCGGCCGTCGTGGACGCCCAGCTCACCGCGCTCAACCTCAACGACCACACGCCGCTG
The DNA here is from genome assembly GCF_040648335.1 of Nonomuraea sp. NPDC049158. Lineage (NCBI taxonomy): Bacteria > Bacillati > Actinomycetota > Actinomycetes > Streptosporangiales > Streptosporangiaceae > Nonomuraea > Nonomuraea sp. NPDC049158. The sequence continues at coordinate 82,814 of NZ_JBEZDM010000025.1, read as the reverse complement.
CTCGAGCGCTACGCGACCTGGGCGGGCGGTGTGGTGCAGGGCGACTTCGGCCGTACGGTGACCGGTTCGCCGGTCAACGAGGACCTCAAACGGCGCATGGGGGTCACCTTCCGGCTGGTCATGCTCGGGCTGATCTTCGGCAGCCTGCTGGGGGTGATCGTCGGGGCGGCCGCCGCGGTCAAGCAGTACGGGTGGTTCGACCGATTGTCGACAGGGATGTCGTTCCTGGTGCTCGCGATGCCGGTGGTCGTGCTGGCCAACATGCTGATCCTGCTCGGCACCCTGGCCAACGATCGGCTCTTCGGGCACCGGCTCTTCCTGGTCAGCGGCGAATACAGCGCCGGGCTCGACACCGGCTTCTGGGGGACCGTGAGCGACCGGCTGCGGCACCTGATCCTGCCGACGATCTCGCTGTCGCTGGGGCTGACCGCGGTCTTCAGCCGCTACCAGCGCAACGCCATGCTCGACGTGCTCGGCGCCGACTTCGTCCGCACCGCCATGGCCAAGGGGCTGAGCAGGAGCCAGGCGCTCATCCACCACGCCCTGCGCACCGCCCTGATCCCCGTGGCGACCTACTTCGCCTTCACCTTCGGCGCGCTGCTGACCGGCGCGACGTTCACCGAGAAGATCTTCGGCTGGCACGGGCTGGGCGAACAACTGATCAACTCCATCTTCACCAACGACGTCAACACCGTGGCGGCCATCGCCTTCATCGCCGCGATCGCGGTGCTGTGCGCGTCGCTGGCGGCCGATCTGCTGCACGCCGCCCTCGACCCCCGGGTGAGGGCCGGATGACGGCGCTGCTCGTCGGTAGACGGGCTCCCTCGCGGCTGCGGGTGGTCGCCTGGCGGTTCTTCCGGTCCACGCAGGGGCGGATCGGCTTCGCGGTGCTCGTGCTGCTGTTCCTGCTGGCCTTCGCCGGGCCGGTGCTCAGCCCGTGGTCCTACACCGACAAGGACTTCACCGCCTTCCTCAGCCCGCCGTCGGCCGAGCACTGGTTCGGCACGCTGCAGACCGGCGCCGACGTCTACGCGGTGACGCTGCGCGGCATGCGCAAGTCGCTGATCGTCGGGCTGCTGGCGGCGCTGGTGTCCACCGCGCTGGCCGCCGTCGTCGGGGCGTTCGCCGGCTACTTCCCCGGCTGGACCGACCGGACGCTCACCTGGGGCGCCGACCTGCTCCTGGTGCTGCCCGCGTTCCTGATCCTGGCCGTCATGTCGCCGCTGTTCGGGGCGGGGCAGTGGGTGCTGTTCGTGATCATGCTGGCGCTGTTCCTCTGGATGGTCACCTCGAAGATCGTCAGGGGGATGACGATCTCGCTGAAGCAGCGGGAGTTCATCCAGGCCGCCCGGTTCATGGGCGTCTCGCCGGTGCGCATCATCTTCCGGCACATCATCCCCAACCTGTCGTCGCTGCTGATCGTCGACGCCACCCTCAATGTCAGCGCGGCCATCCTCACCGAGACCTCGCTGTCCTACTTCGGCTTCGGCATCCAGCCGCCCGACGTCTCCTTCGGCACGCTCATCGCCGACGGCTCCAGGACCGCCCTCTACGCGCCGTGGACGTTCTGGTTCGTCGCCGGGCTGCTGGTGATCACCGTGCTCGCGGTCAACCTCATCGGCGACGCGCTGCGCGACGCGTTCGACCCCGCCTCCCGGAGGCCACGGTGACCCCCGTCCTGGAGGTCACCGACCTCAACGTCTCCTTCGGCGACGTGGCGGCCGTACGCGGCGTCAGCTATGCCGTACACCAGGGCGAGGTGCTCGGCATCGTCGGCGAGTCGGGCTCCGGCAAGTCCGTCACCTCGGCCGCGGTCATGGGCCTGCTGCCGCCGGGCGCCACGGTCATCGGCTCGGTGCGGCTGCACGGCAAGGAGCTGATCGGCGCCCGGCAGCGGGAGCTGACCGCCTTGCGCGGCAAGAGCATGTCGATGGTCTTCCAGGACCCGCTGTCCGCGCTGACCCCCGTCTACCGCGTCGGCGACCAGGTCGCCGAGGCCGTGCGCGTCCACCAGAAGGTGACCAGGAAACAGGCCGAGGCCATGGCCGTCGAGCTGCTCGACCTGGTCGGCATCCCCAACCCGGCCGAGCGGGCCCTGGCCTTCCCCCACGAGTTCTCCGGCGGGATGCGGCAGCGCGCGGTGATCGCGATGGCCATCGCCAACGACCCCGACGTGATCATCTGCGACGAGCCGACCACCGCGCTCGACGTCACCATCCAGGCGCAGGTGCTCGAGGTGCTGAAGAAGGCCCAGCGGGAGACGGGCGCCGCGATCGTCATGATCACGCACGATCTCGGGGTGGTGGCCGGGTTCGCCGACCGGGTGCTGGTGATGTACGCGGGCCGGCCGGTCGAGGTGGGCGGCGTGGACGACATCTACTACGGGCCGCGCATGCCCTACACCGTCGGACTGCTCAGCTCCATCCCGCGCGTCGACACCGACGGGCGGCACCCGCTGGTGCCCATCGAGGGCGCGCCGCCGTCGCCCGCGGCGCTGCCGCCGGGCTGCCCGTTCGCGCCGCGCTGCCCGATGCGGGTCGACGCCTGCGAGGCCGCCGAGCCGCCGCTGTTCGACGTCGGCCCGGCGCACCAGGCCGCGTGCATCCGGTGGCAGGACGTACGCCCCCGCGTGGCGGCCAAGCACGCGGTCCCCGCCGAGCCGCGCGACGGACGGCCGCGCCAGGACCGGCAGCCGGTGCTGAAGGTCGACGGGCTGGTCAAGCGCTACCCGCTGCTGCGCGGGTCGGTGTTCAAGCGCAGGGTCGGCACCGTGCACGCGGTGGCGGGGGTCAGCTTCGACGTACGCGAGGGCGAGACGCTCGGGCTCGTCGGCGAGTCGGGCTGCGGCAAGACCACGACGCTGATGGAGATCCTCGAGCTGACCGAGCCGCAGGAGGGCCGCATCGTCGTGCTCGGGCACGACACCGCCCGGCTCGGCGGCGCCGAGCGGATGGCGATCAGGCGCGACATGCAGGTCGTCTTCCAGGACCCGCTCGCCTCCCTCGACCCGCGCATGACCGTCTACGACATCCTGGCCGAGCCGCTGCGCACCCACGGCAAGGGCGATCCGGCCGGCCGGGTGGCCGAGCTGCTCGACCTGGTCGGGCTCGACCCCTCCCACGCGGCCCGCTACCCGCAGGACTTCTCCGGCGGACAGCGGCAGCGCATCGGCATCGCCCGCGCGCTGGCGCTCGAACCCAGGTTCCTGGCGCTCGACGAGCCGGTCTCCGCACTCGACGTGTCGATCCAGGCCGGGGTGATCAACCTGCTCGACGCGCTGAAGGCCGAGCTCGGGTTGTCCTACCTGTTCGTCGCGCACGACCTGGCCGTGGTGCGCTACATCGCCGACCGGGTGGCCGTCATGTACCTGGGCAGGATCGCCGAGATCGGGCAGGTGGACGCCGTCTACGAGGCGCCCGCGCACCCGTACACACAGGCGTTGCTGTCCGCGATCCCGCTGCCCGACCCGGTCCGCGAGCGCTCCCGCCGGCGGATCCTGCTCGAAGGCGATCTCCCCAGCCCGGCCGACCCTCCGTCGGGCTGCCGCTTCCGCACCCGGTGCCCGAAGTTCAGGGGCGAGCTGACCGATGACGAACGCACGGTGTGTGTGGCCGTCGAGCCTTCGGTGCACCTGCTCGACAAGGACCAGGGCGCGGCCTGTCACTACGCCGAGAAGCTCGAAGTCACCTAAGCGGGAGGATTCGCTCGATGAAAGCATCACGTCTGATCGTGGCCGCCCTGGCCGGCTCGCTGTGCCTGGTGGGTTGCGGCCGGGGCCCCGGCGGCTACGGCAGCGATGGCCTCGCGGGCGGCCCGCGGGGAGACGAGCGGAACGTCAAGGCGTACGACATCAACCCGCAGCCGCGGGACAAGGTCAAGGACGGCGGCACGCTGCGGTGGGGCATCAACGAGTTCCCCACCCAGTGGAACAGGAACCACGTCGACGGCAACCTCGCGGTGGCCGCCGTGGTCAGCAACGCGCTGCTGCCCGCGCCGTTCAGATCCGACGAGAAGGCCGACATCACCGCGAACCCCGACTACCTGATCAGCGCCGAGGTCACCTCCCGCGACCCGCACCAGGTCGTCACCTACACGCTCAATCCCAAGGCCAAGTGGTCCGACGGCAAGCCCATCGACTGGGCCGACTATCAGGCCCAGTGGAAGGCGCTCAACGGCACCAATCCCGCCTTCCACATCGTCTCGTCCACCGGTTACCAGGACATCTCCGACGTACGGCGGGGGCGCGACGACTATTCGGTCGTGGTGACGTTCGCCCGGACCTTCGGCGACTGGAAGTCGCTGTTCAGCCCGTTGCTGCCGGCCTCCACCAACAGCACCCCCGAGGCCTACAACACCGCCTGGCTGAACAAGATCCCGGTGACGGCCGGGCCGTTCAAGTTCAAGGGCTTCGACCAGACGGCGAAGACGATCACGCTCGTCCGCGACGACACCTGGTGGGGCGACCGGGCCAAGCTCGACCAGATCATCTACCGCGCCTCCGAGCAGGACTCCCTGATCGGCGCGTTCAGCAACGGCGAACTCGACATCACCGACGTCGGCCCGTCGGCGCCCGACTACGCGCGCGCCAAGACCACCCCCGGCGCGACCGTACGCCAGGCGGCGGGCCCCGACTTCCGCCACATCACCTTCAACGGCTCCAGCGACCTGCTGAAGGACCAGCGGGTCCGGCAGGCCATCCAGCTCGGCATCAACCGCCAGGCGATCGCCCAGTCCGACCTGCAGGGCCTCGACTGGCCGATCGCGCTGCTGAACAACCACTTCTTCATGAACACCCAGGAGGGCTACCAGGACAACGCCGGCGCCCTGGGCGTCTACGACCCGGCCCAGGCCCGGCGCCTGCTCGACGCGGCGGGCTGGCCGCTGGGGGCCGGTGGCGTCCGCCAGAAGGACGGCAAGCCGCTCGACCTGCGCTTCGTGGTCCCGTCGGGCGTGCAGACCGGCAAGTCGGAGGGCGAGCTCGCGCAGAGCATGCTCGCGCAGATCGGGGTCAAGCTCACCATCCAGGCCGTGCCCAGCGATGACTTCTTCACCAAGTACGTCATTCCCGGCAACTTTGATATGACGCCGTTCGCGTACATTGGCACGCCTTTTCCGGTTTCGAGCAGTTTTGGGATCTACGCCAATTCGCCGAACGGGCAGACGTGGAACGCCAACTTCGGCCGCGTGGGGTCGCCCGAGATCGACGCCGCGATGAACGAAGCCGGCCAGAACCTCGACCTGCGGCAGGCGCACGCGGACACCAACGCGGCGGACAAACTGATCTGGCAGGAGGTCAACGTGCTGCCGTTGTACCAGAGGCCGCAGAACGTGGCGGTCAGCGAGACGCTGGCCAACGTGGGGGCCCGCGGCTTCTACGACCTCCGCTACCAGGACATCGGCTTCACCGGCTGAGGTCAGTGCCGCCGCGAGCGCAGCCGGTCCAGGAATCGGCGGGCCTTGCGCTGGTTCTCCGGGTCGTTGGCCATGCGCTTGGCCTTCTCCATCGTCTGCTTGCCTTGGGGGCTGCGCAGATACGCGCGCACCCGATCCATGAGGGTTGCCATCCGGGACCCCTACCCAAAGTGGGCCGCTGAACCCGAATCGGTCAGCCGTTCCAGATTCGCTCGTAGGCGGCGCGATAGCCCGGGGGGTCCCACGAGGTGGCGTCGTCGACGTTGCGTCGCGTGGTCAGATGCACCGGCGCGACGTACCCGCTCGGGGGCCGCCCGGCGAACGCGCGGTTCAACTCGTCGACGATCTGGCTGCCCTGCGCGTTCAACGGCTCGGGAACGGTGGCCTGCTGGAACTGCCGGTCTCGGACACGCTGGAAAGCCGACGGATCGCCGTCACCCGCGCCGATCGCGTAAGGGGGCCCCTCGCCGGCCTTGCCCGCGGCGCGCAGCGCCGCCGCCGCGTCGGCGAAGTACAGGTCGTTGATGGCGACCGAGTAGGTCCATCGATCGCCGAAGCGCGACACGAGCGAGGAGACCGCCTGAGGCGTGCGGCTGCCCGTGTCGGGAAGCGGGATGTTCTGGTACGACAGCAGCTTGACGCCGGAGCAGCTCAGCAGCGTTTTCTTGATCAGCTGTGCCTTGTTCTCCGCGAAGGGGATCGACGAGTCGGTGAAGATGACGACTCCCGCGTGCCCTTTCGACTCGGCGATGATCCAGAACGCGCTGATTCTCGCGACGTCCTCCACCCGGGTGGTGATGTTGGTGAAGAGGCTCGGGTTCGCGCCGGGTCCTGGCCGGCTCGCCGCGTGCCACCCGACGAGCGGGATGCGCATGTCACCGGCCTGCTCGACCTGCTCGGCGGCGGAGTTCGGGTCGAACCCGCCGATGACGATCCCCGAGGGGCGCAGGGCGACGGCCTGGCCGAGGGCCTCCCGTACCCCGGCCGGAGTGCCCTGGCCGTCGATCACCCGGACGTTCCAGCCGATGGATCCGCCGGCTTCCCGCACCGCGTTGGCCGTGCCCGCGATACCGGGATTGGTCATGGTCGCCGCGACGTACACGATGCTCTTGCCGCGGATCGCTCGCGGACCACTTGTGGGACCGTTCCAGGGGACGACCTCCTCGGCCCGCGCGACGGCCGGGCCGGCCGTGGACAGGACACCGGGACACGTGCTCGCCGACGGGCCCGGTGCGGGGGCGAGAGCCGAGCCGGACGAGCCCCGGGAGCAGCCGGCGGCGAGCACGCAGGCCACCGCCAGCGCCGTCGCGGTGCGTGAGAACAGGTTCACGCTCGGATCCTTACCCAGCGGGTGGGACGGTTCGCGGCGGCGATGGGTCGCGGGGCGGTGTGGCGGCGGCGGACTCTGCCGATGGCGCCCCCGACAGAGGCGGAGGCGGCGGCGTGCGGCCTGACGCGGCCGGTCCCGCGTGCAGCCGGCGCCGGGCCGCGTAGCCGACGAGTCCGACCGCGATGAGCAGGGTGACCCCGTTGAACAGCGGCGTCACCCAGAAGTCCGCCCCCAGCTGGCCGATGCCCGACAGGCCGATCGCGAGGACGGCGACGGCGACGACGGTACCGAGAGGGTTGGCCCGTCCGGGTCTGATCGCGGTGGAGCCGAGCAGGGCGGCGACGAACGCCGGCAGCAGATAGTCGAGCCCGACGCTCGGATTGCCGATCTGCTGCTGAGCGGCGAGCAGGACGCCCGCGAAGCCGGTGACCAGCCCGGAGCCCACGAAGGCGTAGATGACGTACCGGCGGGTCGGGATGCCGATCAGGTCGGCGGCCCGCGGGTTCGAGCCGATGACGTAGAGGTAACGGCCGACGGGAAGGCGTTCGAGCACGAGCCAGAGCGCCGCGGCGAGGACGAGCACGTAGAACGCGGGGGCGGGCAGGCCCAGGAACTTGGCGTCGGATATGCCGGTGAAGGCGGGCGGAAGGCCTTGCGGGCCGGGAACGATCCTGGCGCCCTGGGTCGTCCAGCCCGTGATGGCGTACAGCACGCTGCCGGTGCCCAGGGTGGCGATGAACGAGTCGATCCGGGCGAACTCGACGAGCAGGCCGTTGATGACGCCGACGAGCGCGCCGCCGATGAGCACGCCGAGACAGGCCAGGGGCCAGGGCCAGCCGCCGGCGATGATGAGTTGCAAGGTCACGACGTGTCCGAGCCCGATGCCATAGCCGATGGACAGGTCGAACTTCCCCGTGATGATGGGGATCATCGCGCCCAGTGCCAGGATCGCGGTGATCGAATGAGCCGAGAGGATGGACGTCAGGTTGGCCATCGTGGGAAAGGTGTCCGGCAGGGCGAGCGTGAACACGACGAACAGGACGACCGTCAAAGCGAGCAGTCCATAGCTGCCGATGAAGTGGCCGGCGGTGCGCCGCCGGCGCGGGGATCTCGTGGTCATCGGGGATTCGCACCAGTGGCGGCGGGTGCGGCCGACGCGGCGTCGGTGAGCGCGGTGACCGTGAGGGCCGCACCGGCCACCTCGGTGGTCACCGTCCCCCGGACGAACATGAGGGCGCGATCACATACGTTCACGACCTCTTCGAAGTCGGCGGAGACGAGAATGGCCGCCAGCCCGGCGGCCAGGGCTTCGTCGAGGAGCCGGTAGATCTCGGGTTTGGCGCCGGCATCGACACTGGCCGTCGGCTCCTCGAGGATCAGGAGGTGGCGGTTCGTGCCGAGCCAACGGCCGATCATGACCTTCTGCTGGTTTCCGCCTGACAGGGTGGCAAGAGGCGCCTCGGCGTCCGCGGGGTGGACGCCGAAGCACGCGACGAGCGCCGCCGCCTCGGCACGCTCCACGCGGGGCCGGATCCAGCTCAGTGGTGATCGGCCGTGTGCCCTGGGGTTCGCCAGGAAGTTCTCCCGGACGCTGAGGCCCGGCGCGGCGCCTTCCTCCTGCCGGTCGCTCGTCACCAGGCCGACACCCGCGTCGACGGCCGCCGACACCGACCGCGGACCATAGGGCCGCCCGTCGAGCAGCACGCGGCCGGCGAGGATGGGGTGCGCGCCGGCCAGAGCGCGGCCGAGATCCACGTGCCCGGCGCCGGTGAGGCCGACGAGACCGATGGCCTCGCCGGCCCGCAGCTCGAGGCTGATCGGGCCGGCCTGCCCGGTGCGCACGCCGGCGAGGCTCAGCACCACCTCTCCCAGGTCGCGATTCGGGCGCCGGTGCGTCGTCGGTTCGCGCCCGACGATGTCACGCACGAGGGTGGTGGAATGGCCGACGGTGAGGGAGCCGTGGCTGACGAGGCGCCCGTTGCGCAGGACCGCGACTCTGTCGGCGATCTCACGCACCTCGTCGAGCCGGTGGCTCACGTACACGATCCCGTGACCCCGCGCACGTAGCGCGCGGAGCGCGTCGAACAGGCGGGCGCGGTCGGGCGCGGGCAGGCTCGCGGTCGGCTCGTCGAGGACGATGATCTCGGTTTCGGCGGCCAGCGCGCGGGCGATGGCGACGAGCGACCGCTCGGCGCGGGTGAGGTCGGCGATCTGGTCATCGGGGTCGAGCTGGATCGCGACAGACCGGAGGGCCGCCAGGCAGCGCTCGCGCACCCCATGCCAGGAGATGAGGCCGCCGCGCCGGCGGTAGCCGGTGCCCAGGGCGATGTTCTCGGCGACGGACATCCACTCGACGAGGCCGAGGTCCTGGTGGACGAACGACATGCCGCGGGAGGCGGCCTGGCTGCCCAGCGGATGGCCGGCCACCATCACCTCCCCTTCGTCGGCGCGATGGACCCCGGCCAGGATCTTGATCAGCGTCGACTTGCCGGCGCCGTTCTGCCCGAGCAGGGCGAGGATGGCGCCGTGGTGCAGTTCGAGATCCACCCCTTCCAGCGCGGAGATGCCGCCGAACCGCTTGCTCACTCCACGGATGCGGATGAGCGGCTCCGAGGCGGTCCGCGACGCCGGACCCGCGAGAAAGGTCACGGTCTGCCGGCCCGCTGTCGCGAACTCCAGGCTTTGGCGACCTGTGCCCTGGAGGTGAAGCTCAGCTTGCGCAGGATGTTCTCGACATGCCCTTCGGCGGTGCGCTGGGCGATCACGAGGGTCTCCGCGATCTCCTTGTTGCTCAGCCCTTGTGCGACCAGCTCGGCGATCTGCCGCTCTCTGCGGGTCAGGACGGACGCGACATCGGATTCGGGCGGGGGGCTCGCGGCGCCTCTCGCCGGCTTCTCCTCCAGCGCGTAGGCGACGGCCTGGTCGAGCGTGAGCTCCGAGCCGCGTGTGAAAGCCGCGGTGAACGCCTCGTTCCTGAGGCTTTCTCGTAGCTGGGCCTCGCATCGGTCGTGGAGACCCGCCAGATGTCCGAGTCCGGAGAGCGAGGTCCCGATCGACCGCCAGACCATGTGCGCGGCGCCCAGCAAGTGAGCGGCGCGGCTGTCCTGACGCTGATCGGCGATGATCCAGGCGAGTCCTTCCAGACCTTCGGCGATGCCGAAATGGTCGTCGCACCGCAGCTTGAACCTCAGCGCGTCGCGCATCATGGTGACGGCGGTGCCTGGATCGTGGTGCCGCCAGCGGTCCAGGGCCGTGACCCACAACGCGTAGGAGACGGACCAGTCCGCGTTCGCCTTCTGGGAGGTCTCCAAGACCTCCTGGCAGAGCGCCGTCGAGCGGGGATCGTCCATGACCACGGCGACCATGCTCAGCTGGAAGAGCGCGACCCAGGAGTGACCCCGGTGGCCGAGGGCGCGGCGGCGGACCAGGGCCTCTTCCAGGAGGGTGAACGATCGGGCGAAGTCTCCGGCCAGCAGTGCGGCGAAGCCGGTGATGTGGAGCGCGCCGGCGAGCTGCGCCTCATCGCCCAGCCGCTCGGCCAGCGCACGGCACTCCAGCAACAGTGGTCGCGCGGCGAAGAGGTCGCCCTGCAACAGCAGGAGCCACGCGTCGACCCACAGGGCCTTGGCCCGCGTGGCGATGGGAGCGGGCTCCTGGGCCAGCGCCCGCTCCAGCCAGTGGTGTCCTTCGCTGGGGGAGCTCCACGAGAGCCGGTGACTCCACATCGCGGCGGCGATCTCGAGGGCGGCCCAGGCCTGGCCCGGCTCGGCCAAGCAGAATTCCAGCGCCGCCCGTACGTTGGCCTGCTCCTGACGGATCCGGACGAGCCATTCCATCTGATTCTCGCCGAACCACTCGGCCTCCGCCCGCGCGGCCAGTTCGCGGCACCAGTCGCGATGCCGCAGCCGCAGCGCCGTCTCCTGCCGGGAGTCGGTGAGCCGTTCCCATCCGTACTGGCGCAGTGTCTCCAGCATCTCGAACCGCACGCCGGAGTCGTGCGTCCTGCGCAGCAGGATCGACTTGTCGACCAGCTCGATCAGCAGACTGGGGATGTCCTCCCGGGCGATCCCGTCGCCCGAGCACACCTCTTCGACCGCTTCCAGATCGCAGCCGCCGGAGAACACCGACAACCGTTCCCACAGCATCTGTTCCTCGGGCGAGCACAGGTCATGACTCCAGTCCACCAGCGCCCGCAACGTCTTCTGGCGGGGCACCACGACCGTGCGTTCCGTCGCCAGCAACCGGAACCGGTTGTTCAGCCGCTCGAGGATCTGGTCGACGGACAATGCCCGCATGCGCACCGCCGCGAGCTCGATGGCCAGCGGGATCCCGTCGAGCCGCTGGCACAGCCGCGTCACCGCCACGCTGTTGGTGGCATCGACGGTGAAACCCGGCACGACGGCCGCCGCGCGGTCCTCGAACAGTCTCACCGCCTCGTAGCGAACGTCGGCGGTCGCGACCATCGCCTCGCTCGTCCCGTGCACGGTCAACGGCGGCACCTCCAGGAGGTGCTCGCTCGGCACCTGGAGCGACTGCCGGCTGGTCGCGAGAATGTGCAGCTCGGTCGTCGCGGAGAGCAGCTTGCCGGACAGGATGGCGCACTCGTTCAGCACGTGCTCGCAGTTGTCCAGCACCAAGAGCAATCGCTTGTTGAGCAGATGCTCGCACAGAGCGGCCACATTCGGCTGGCGGCAGCCGATCGTGTCGGCGATGGTCTCCGCGAGCAGCTCTTCGGCCACCAGCGGAGCCAGGTCGATCAGCCACGCCCCGTCAGGGAAGGCCCGTGACATCTCCGCGGCGACTCTCAATGCCAGCCGCGTCTTGCCCACTCCGCCGACGCCGGTCAACGTCACCATCCGGCCAGCGGAAAGCAGACGTTTGGTCTCGGTGAGCTCATGCCGACGACCAACGAAACTCGTCAATTCGGCTGGCAGGTTGCCCGCTTGCCGCCGTGTCATCGTCCCCATGACAATTTCAGGCTAACTCATCTCGGCCACCCGAGTTCGGCGAGCCCGGTGTGAGCGGCCACTCAGCTGATGGCGTCCTGACCTGCGATGATAGTCGCTCTATACCTGCGGGCTTCCTACCTACGTAGGTAGGAACGGGTAATCATCCGGGCATTTATCCCGTCCTACATCCACGGTCCGCATGCGCATGCTGGTGTGGTCAGCAAAGAACGTCGTGACAGCGGCGACCGAATCAAGGAATGATCATGTGTCAGCACCAGCCTCGGTGCCCATCCGCATACGCCTTCGACCGCGAGGCCGCGCGTCTGGTGGCCTTCCACCCCGAGCAGGGGTGGGGCCTGCTGTGCAACGGCGTGGTGGTCTTCGAGGACAACGGTGAGATCCTGCCCGACGGGCGTAGCGTTCCCGCCCACTCCTGCCACCTCGGACGGGCAGCATGAACCAGCACTCCGGATCCGCGCTCATGAACGAGAGCGCACTCCGGCAGGACGAGCCGGGGGACACGGTGCTGTCCTGGAACAGTCACCCGCCGCTCTGGGACCGCCTCAAGGCCGGCATCCGGCGCCTCGGAGAGGTCGTCACCGGCTCCGGCCATCTGCCCGGTATGGAGGTCGCCTCCTGGTCGCTTTCCCCGGGCATGTCCTCGGTGCCCGAGGCGCGCCGTCGCACCCGTGCCCGGCTCGCCGCATGGGGGCTCGATGAGCTGGCCGAGGTCGCCGAGCTCCTGGTCAGCGAGCTCGTCACCAACGCGTTGCGCCATGCGCCAGGACCGCACCGGCTCACCCTCTACAGCAGTGACGGCCTGCTGCGCGGCGAAGTCGAGGACGCGGGCAGCGCGCCGCTGTATCTCCACCAGGCCACGCCGGGCGACGAGCACGGCCGCGGACTGGACATGATCGACCTGCTGGCCTGCTGCTGGGGCAGTGAAACCACGCCCAGGGGGAAGACCGTCTGGTTCGAACTCTCCGCCGACTGCGCCGCGAAGTCGGACGGGTTCAGTCCTTCACCGCACAAGTCGGCGCATCACAGGTGAGCACGCCTTCCACACCGAGTCGCGTCCCGTCTCGGAAGCTCGCCGCGAACGCCCGGCTCCCCAGTGTGTCGCGGGCCTGCTCCGCGCAGCGTTCGTGCCATTTCGCGTGGTACCAGAGCCGAGTGGGTGAGGCGTCCGCCGCCTGCCACAGCGAGTGCGCCGCCCCCAGCATCCGGGCGGCCCGTTCATGCTCCCCACGGGCACCGGCGATCCACGCCAGCACCTCCAGGCACTGCGCGAGGCACCAGCGGTCGTTGATCTCCTCGGTCAACTCGGCGGCCGCCCTCACCAGCGCGTCGGCTCGTGGGTAGTCACCCAGGTTCCACACGGCGATACCGAGCGCCAGCTGGGCGTACCCGCGGGACACCACCATGTGATGGGTCTCGCACAGCGCCAAGAGCTCCTCACCCAGCCGGACCGCTCGCTCCGGGTTCTCGATCGAGCCGTACGCCGCCGCGTAGTACAGGTTGAGTACGACGCCGTGAACGTTTCCGGCGGCCCTGAAGAGGGCGAGCGACTCCTCCAGGAGCGCGAGGCCACGTTGGGTGTCACCCGTGGAGAACGCGGCGACACCGGAGGTCCGGATGGCGAACGGCAGGACATCCTCGTTCCCCGGCCGCCGGGCCAGGGAGTGGCATTCCCGCAGTCTCGGCACCGCCGCCGCCAGGTCGCCCTGGCGCAGGGCGAGCATGCTGTCCACCCAGAGCGCCGTCGCCCGCGCGCTGTCGGGCGTACGCACCAGCTCCAGGGCGCGCTCCAGCCAGTAGCGGCCCTCGGTGAGGGCACCGGCCAGAAGCCAGAAGCACCACAGCCCCGACGCCGTCTCGAGTCCCACGTGAGCCAGGCGCGGCTCACTGAGGCACAGCTCGAGCGCGACGCGCACGTTGGGCAGCTCCTGCCGCAGGAGCAGGTATCGCTCGGCCTGGTCCGGGACGATCTTGTCGATCTGGTGCCGGTCGACCAGATCCCGGTAGTGGTCGATGTAGCGCCGGCACAGTACGCGCTTCTCGGCGGGCGACAACTGCTCGCACCCGTACGCGCGGATGCTCTCCAGCATGCGATACCTGAGCCCGGCCTCCCACCGCTCGCAGACCAGGATCGACTTGTCCACCAGCCCGGCCACCAGATCGATCACCTCGGCGGGGGAGATCCCGTCGCCCGAGCACACCGCCTCGGCGCCGGCCAGGTCGACCCCGCCGGGAAACATCGACAGCCGGGTCCACAGCCGCCGCTCCGCCGGTGAGCACAGGCGGAAGCTCCAGTCCATGGTCGCGCGCAGCGTCTGATGGCGGGGCAGCGCGGCGGGGCTCCCCGTCGCCAGCACCTCGAAGCGCTCGTCCAACTCGCGCGCCAGCTGTTCCAGGGGCAAAGCGCGCAGCTGCACCGCGGCCAGCTCGATCGCCAGCGGGATCCCCTCCAGACGCTGGGCCAGCCGCGCCACGGTCGCCGCGTTGCCCGCGTCCAGGGAGAAACCAGGCGCCACGCTCGCCGCCCGCTCCACGAAAAGGCGCACCGAATCGTGCCGGGCGATGCGGCTGAGGGGGCGGGCGGAGCCCGGCACGGACAGCGACGAGATCTGCAGCACCTGCTCGCCGTACACACTCAGCGTCTGCCTGCTGGTCGCCAGGATCCGCACCCTGGGAGCGCTCCGCAGCAGCCGGGCCACGAAGCGGGCGCAGTCGTCGAGCAGATGCTCGCAGTTGTCCAGGACCAGCAGCATCCGCTTGTCCGACAGGTGGTCCACCAGCGCGGTCATGGGGTCGGGCCCCGCCTCGCGCAGGCCCAGCGCCCCGGCGACGACCGGCTCCAGCAGCTGGCCGGCCTCCAGGGTGGCCAGCTCGACGACCTCCACGCCGTCCTTGTAGGTGCCCTGAAGGGCTTCGGCGACCCGGTGCGCCAGCCGGGTCTTGCCGACACCGCCCGTGCCGGTCAAGGTCAGCAACCGGGCCTGCGACAGCCCCCTCCTGGCCGCTGCCAGCTCGTGCCTGCGCCCGACGAAGCTGGACCCTTCCACGCGAGGACGGGCCCGGACCGTACGACCGCGCTCTGCCTGGATCATGATGTGTTCTGGCCGTCCGAGGCGTGCTGACCCTCGCCGACGTGTGATGCCACCTCAGTCATGACTGCTCCAGCGGCTCAGGCTTCCGTGATCACCATGCCGTCGGGACTGAGCCGTCATCAATCAGATTACGCCCGGACCGTTTCGGTGGCCTCTTTTCGGGGGGTTTGTGGGAACCGTCGTGGTGGCTGACCTGGCCCAAGATCCTCGCCTGGCGGCTCCGCGGGCAGGGGGAGGAGCGCACGCTGGGCATGATCACGGCGCCCCGGGTCTTGAGGGGATACTTGACGGTATGTTGCGCACCTTCCGCCAAGTCGACGTCTTCACCGCCACGCCGTACCAGGGCAATCCGCTCGCGGTGGTCCTCGACGGCGACGGCCTGAGCACCGAGGAGATGCAGCGGTTCGCCCACTGGACGAACCTGTCCGAAACCACCTTCGTCCTGCCCCCCACCGCTCCCGGCGCCGACTACCGGGTGCGGATCTTCACCCCGACCAGCGAACTGCCCTTCGCCGGGCACCCCACACTGGGCACCTGCCACGCCTGGCTGGAGAACGGAGGCGCGCCGAAGCAACCGGAGACGGTCGTGCAGGAGTGCGGCGCCGGGCTGGTGACGTTGCGCAGGACGGACGACGGGCTGGCGTTCGCGGCGCCCGCGCTGCTGCGCTCGGGGCCGGTGGACGAGCCGCTCGTCGAGCGCATCGCGGGCCTGCTGGGCATCGGCCGCGACGAGATCGTCGACGCCGAGTGGGCCGACAACGGGCCCGGCTGGGTGGCGGTGTTGCTGCGAAACGCGGACGAGGTGCTCGCGCTGCGCCCCGGGCCGGTCGACATCGACCTGGGCGTGGTGGGCCCGTACCCGCCGGGGTCGCCGCTCGCGATCGAGCTGCGGGCCTTCTTCCCGGTCAACGGCAGTACGGTCGAGGATCCGGTGACGGGCAGCCTGAACGCCTCGGTCGCCCAGTGGCTCCTGCGCACCGGCCGCGTCACTGCCCCCTACGTGGCCGGCCAGGGCACCGTGCTGGGCCGCGCCGGCCGCGTCCACATCACCACCGGCCAGAGCCCGGAGGGCGGTCAGGAGCCGACGGTCTGGGTGGGCGGCTCCACGGTCACGTGCGTGGTGGGGCAGGTCGAGCTGTGAGCTGTAGCCCCGGCAGCGGTCAGGGGCCGGCGGGTTGGGCGGGTGGCTTCAGCGTCACGTGCGTCGCCGGCCAGGCCGAACGGTGAACCGCACCCTGTCACCCGGCCGGAGCTGCGCGGCGATCGGCAGGTCCGCCGTCCGCACCACGCCGATCACCGGGTAGCCGCCGGTCGGCGGGTGGTCGGCGAGGAAGATGATCGGCTGCCCGCTCGGCGGCACCTGCACCGCCCCCGTCACCATGCCCTCACTGGGCAGCTCGCCCTCCCGTGCCCGTGTCGGCTCGCGGCCGCGCAGGCGTACGCCCACGCGGTTGCTGTCCTGGCTCACCTCGTACGGCTCGGCGCAGAGCTCGGCGAGCGCGTCCGGCGCGAACCAGTCGTCGCGCGGCCCCGGCACGATCCGCAGCACGGCGGGCGGCGGCTCTCCGGCGGGCGCCAGATCCACCGAGATCTCCACCAGACCCTCCGAGCCGCCCACCGGGAGCACGGTCCCCTGGCGCAGCGGCGGCGGGCCGAGCCCGGACAGCGAATCCGTGGAACGGCTGCCGAGCACCGGCTCGACGGCGATCCCGCCCCGCACGGCCAGATAGGTCCGCAACCCCCATACGGGCGCCCCGAACCGCAACTCACTCCCAGCCGGAACCCAGAACGGCACATTCATCCCGGCCACCACTGTGCTGGGCGAAGGCCCGGTCAGTGGGCAGGGCGCGCCAGTGACCGCGACCCAGGCGCCCGAGTGGAACGCCAGCCGTGCCCCTCCGTACGTCAGCTCGATCCCCGCCGCCTCCTCCGGGTTGCCGACGAGCCGGTTGCCCAGCCGCAGGCTCGCCTCGTCGGCCGCTCCGGAGCGGGGTACGCCCAGGTGCGCGTAGCCATGGCGGCCCAGGTCCTGGACGGTCGCGTAGGGGCCCGGTGCCAGTACTTCGATCATGCCGGCCCGAACCGTACGCGGGTCCCGGGCCGGAACAGTGACGGCGGGTCGGCCTCGACGTCCCAGATCCGCGTCGCCGTACGGCCCAGCAGCCGCCACCCGCCCGGCGAGGCGGTGGGGTAGATCGCGGAGTACGGACCGGCGATCGCCACCGAACCGGCGGGCACCGACGTGCGCGGCGTCGCCAGCCGTGGCAGGTGGAGGGCCGGATCCAGCCCGGTCAGATAGGCGAAGCCCGGCGCGAACCCCAGCCAGCCCACCACCAGCTCCCGCCCGGCGTGCCGGGCGATCACCTCGTCCACCGACATCCCGGCCAGTTCGGCCACGGAATCGAGATCCTCACCGTCATAGACGACGGGAATGACCACGACCTCCGGCTCGGCCCCGGACGAAGCCTCGCCAGGCTCCCGGGACTCAAGCGCTTCGCCAGGCGCCCGGGACTTGAGCGCCTCGCCGAGCAGTTCGTCGAGCCGTGACCGCAACCGGCCCTGGTCCGCCCCCGGCGCCACCACCAGCACCGTCTCGGGCCCCGGCACGACCTCCACCACCCCTGCGGGCCGCGCGGCGCGCAGCACCGCGTCGAGCCGGTGCGACACGGTCAGCGACCCCGTCTCGACGAGCAGCCCGTGCTCCCCGGCCACCCGGATCATGCGAAGGCCTGCAGGACCACTCCCGCCTCCAGCAGCCCATCGCGTACGGCCTGCGCCAGTCGTACCGCGTCAGGTGTGTCGCCGTGCACGCAGATGGACCGGGCGGAGACCGTCACCGGGCTGCCGTCCACGGCGGTCACCCGGCCCTCGACGGCCATCCGCACGGCGCGGGCGGAGACCGCGGCGACGTCGTGGATCACGGCCCCGGGTTCGCGCCGCGAGACCAGCGTCCCGGCGGCGGTGTAGGCACGGTCGGCGAACGCCTCGGTGATCGTCGGCACGCCCTCGGCGGCGGCCGCCCCGTGCACCACCGAGCCGGGCAGCGTGAGCACCGGCAGTGAGGTGTCGTAGTCGGCCACGGCCTCGATCACCGCGGCGGCCTGCTCCTCGTCGCGGCAGATGCGGTTGTAGAGCGCGCCGTGCGGCTTGACGTAGGAGACCCGGCCGCCCATGGCCCGCGCGATGCCGTCGACGGCCGCGAGCTGGTAGAGCACCTCGGCGCAGAGCTCCTCCGGCTCGACGTCCATCTCCCTGCGCCCGAAGTGGGCCAGGTCGCGGTAGGACACCTGCGCCCCGATCGCCACGCCCCGGTCCACGGCCGCCGCGCAGGTGCGCCTGATCGTCACCGGGTCGCCGGCGTGGAATCCGCAGGCGACGTTCGCGCTCGTGACGATGTCGAGCAGCGCCAGGTCGTCGCCCAGCCGCCAGACGCCGAAGCCCTCGCCCAGATCGGCGTTGAGGTCGATCACCATGCTCCCATCATGGCGGTAACGGCCACCTCAGCGCGACGATGGGGTCACGGACGCCGGCCCGCGGTGAGGCGGGCGTACGGCGCGCTAGATCTCGTCCGGAATGTCGGCGATGTCGTCGAGGGCGGAGGCGAGCTCGTCCGGGTCGCCGCCGATGCGCTCGGCGATCTCGATGAGCACGTGCAGCACGTCGTGCCGGTCGTGGCCGAGGTCGAGCAGCCGCTGGGCCGCCTCCCACAGCTGCGGCGGGTCCCCGTCCCACAGCCGCGCGGCGATCTCCTCGTGCCAGGCCAGGTGCTCCTCGTCGATGGCGCCGACGTGGTCGATCTCCAGCAGGGTGCGCCGGTCGGCCTCGTCGGCCGGGTTGAGCGCGTCCAGGTCGATGCCGCCGTGCACGCCCTGCAGGAACGGGAACGCGAAGGCCCGCCTGGCCAGCGCCGACAGGTCGCCGTCCGGCAGCAGCCGCTCCAGCAGCGGCCGGTCCAGGCCGAACGAGGTCGGATCCCGGTAGGCCTCCGGGAACTTGCCGGTCGCCTCCCACACGGCGTCCAGCGTGTCCTTGAGCCCCGTGTCGGGCAGGCCGGTACGGCGGGCGGCGAAGCGGATCCACGCCGACAGTACGTGCGGCATGGCCTCCTGCTCGGCCACGCTTAACATCACCTTGCGCGGCAGCCAGTCGAGCAGGAACGTCTCGCACTTGGTCGGGCTCACCCGCAGCGGCCGGTTGAAGTCCTGCTCGCAGCCGTAGTCGATGATGTGGTCGGCGCACCGCGAGGCCGCCGACGGGTCGGACAGGTGCTCGGCCGCGTCGGAGGCGAGGAACTCCGCGGCCAGCATCGCCCGGCGTTCGCGGCTGTAGGGAGCCTCGATGTGCAGGGGGGCGGGGCGCTTGCGGCCCGGCGGGAGGGCCTTGAGCCGGGCGCGGGCGAAGGCGTGGTAGGCGCTGTAGCTGTCGCTGACCGGCGGCGGGGTCTTCGGCTCCCTGGTCGCCTTCATGGCCGACTCCAGCAGCGCCCTGGCCTGCTGGGGCTCGATCTCCTCGAACAGCAGCATCGGGTTGCCGGCCGCCTCGACGCGTGCCTTGTCCAGCAGCGTGTCGACCTGGGAGGAGACCCAGGCGTCGCGCGCCATGCCCGACATGTTGTGGTCGACGACCATGACCAGCGCGTGCCGGTCCTGCTCACGCTCGAAGGTCACCCCTGCCTCGCCGCCCGCCCGCTCGTCGCGGGGGCCCTCGCTCCAGCGGTAGCCGAACGTGCAGATCACGGTGTCCTGGTCGCCGTAGGCGTCGCGGGAGACGTAGCAGCCGGTCGGTTTGACCGCGCCGACCCGCTCGGCCCAGCCCGGCCGGGCCACGCCCGACTCCATCATCGCCAGCGCCGCGCCCTCCGCCTTGGCGCCCTGGCGGGCCGTGCCGAGGTAGGCCAGGCAGATGAGCAGTGTCAGCGACGCCGGGGTGCCGGCCTTGGCGGCGTAGTCGACCAGACCTTCGCCGAGCACCTGCTCGACGTCACCACCCCTGACGCGCCTGCCCCACCAGGCTCCGATCATGTCGGAGACCATGAGCTCCGCGTCAAGGGGGCTGCGCACGGCCAGCAGCTCGCGAGCCGCCTGCACCATCTCCTTGAACACATCGTCTGGCGGGGTGCTCTCCCGGGGATCTCGTCGGTGTCGGCGCACGCCCTCACTCTCTCGCATTCCAGGCCGAAACGGTGCGTAGAACGCGGCCTGGTGACCCCGATGTTATCGGGGAGTCCGGGGCGGCGGTGCGGAGTTCACGATCGCCAGCAGATGTTCGCGGGCGATGCGTTCGATGACATCGGGCGTCGGGGAGATGCCGAGGTGCTGCGCGCAGGCGCAGACGTCGGACACGCAGCGGTCGATGGTGTCCACGGGTATGGTCAGGAACTCTTCGGCCAGCCTGAGACTGACCGGCTCCCTGAGGAAGCGTGTGGCCAGAGCGAGCATAGATGTGAGATTCCTCTGGAGCCCCGGGGCAAACCCCCAGGGAATGGATGCAGGGCGACTTGCGCTCCCATTTCATCTTTTCTCGGCTGAGTGTCAAGCCTCCACAACGCTTGTGTTCGCTTCTTCGGAACCGCATTCGTGCGAAGCTGTTCCCATGCGCATCCAGCTCGCCCAGCGGACGGAGGCCGACGATCTTCTCGGCCGAAGTCCGCTCGCCCTGCTCGTCGGCATGCTGCTCGATCAGCAGATCCCGATGGAATGGGCGTTCACGGGGCCTCACACCATCTCCGAACGCCTCGGGCACGACCTCACCGCGGAGGAGATCGCGGCTCGCGACCCCGAGGAGTTCGCCGCGCTGCTGGCCGTCAAACCGGCCGTGCACCGCTACCCCAAGGCGATGGCGGACCGGGTCCAGCAGCTGGCCGCCTACCTCGTGGAGCACTATGAGGGCAATCCCGAGCGGGTCTGGAGCGACGCGGCCGACGGCAAAGAGTTGCTCAACCGGCTCCTGGGACTTCCCGGCTTCGGCAAGCAGAAGGCTCAGATATTTTTGGCATTGCTCGGCAAGCAAATGGGGGTTCAGCCGCCAGGATGGCGCGAGGCGGCCGGACCCTATGGCGAGGAGGGGTCGTTGCGTTCGGTAGCGGATGTGGTCGACGCCGACACACTGGGTCGCGTTCGGGCCGCCAAGCAGGAGGCCAAGCGCGCGGCCAAGGCCAAGTAGCCTGATCTTGCTGCGCAACGTGGAGCGATTTTGACAGGATGCGTTGACCGTATGGCGGCCGGGGCTTCCGTCCGCGCCTGCCCATCGCCGATGATGTACTGCAGAATCCGGTCGCCCGGAGCTGCGCTACGCCGATACACAGTTATGGAGATGTGCCGCGTGGGAGACCCTGGCACGCGACGGAGGTGCCGACCATGAGCGCCGAGACCTCCGTTCCCCGTCCCCGGGAGTCGGATGTGGACATCTCAGACTCCGCCCTCTTCAAGGGCATGCTGTCGGAGGCGGAGTTCGCCTTCGCGTTCTTCGACGCCGCGGGCCACGTACAACTGGTCAACGACGTGTTCACCGAGGTCGTGGGCGTGCCCGCCGAGCGGCTCGTCGGCCGCGCGCCCGTCGAGACGCTGACGGCCGACCTCAGCCAGCTCATCACCCATGCGGTCCAAGCCGTCACCGAGAGCGACTCTCCGGTCACGGAGAGCCGCGTACGCGTGCGCTCGTCCGAGGGCGAGACCAGGCACTGGTCGCTGTCGTTCTCGCCGGTGCACGACGACGCGGGCGAGTTGCGGGCGATCGCGCTCATCGGCCTCGACGTGACCGAGAGCCGCCAGATCGAAGAGGACCTGCGGCGCAGCGAGGAGCGCTACCGCTCGCTGGTCGAGGCGCAGTCGCAGCTGGTCTGGATCACCTCGCCGACCGGCACGGTGGTCGAGGACGCGCCGCAGTGGCGCGCCATCACCGGCCAGGGGCTGGAGGAATACCTCGCCCTGGGCTGGCTGGAGGCCGTGCACCCGGAGGAGCGCCAGCAGACCGAGGAAGCCTGGAAGGAGGCGCTGCGCGGCCGGACCATGTTCGAGTGGAACTACCGCGTACGCACCCGGGCCAGCGGTTACCGCCACTTCGAGGTGCGGGCCGTACCCATCATCAGGCACGGCAGGGTCGTCGAGTGGGTCGGCGCCAACACCGACGTGACGCCGCAGCGTGAGGCCGAGGAGATGCGCGGCAGGCTGACCGACCAGCTCGGCGCCGCGGCCCTGCGCACTGCGCGGCTGCAGGGCGCCACCGCCCAGCTGGCCGAGGCGCTCACCGTCGAGCAGGTGGTGCAGGTCATCATCGACGTCGGCCGCACCGCCCTGGCCGCCGACCGCTCCGCGGTCGCGCTGCTCGACCCCGACCGTGCCGCGCTCAAGCTGATCAACGGCGAGGGCGTCCCCGAGGCGTCCGACACGCTCGGCGAGGAGATTCCGCTCTCTTCCTCCAGCGTGATGACCATGGCGGTCAACAGCCGCCGGCCGGTCTTCGCCGAGTCGCCCGACAGGCTGAAATCCCAGCTTCTCGAAGCCGGTGGCGACGAGCAGGTGCTGACCAATTATCTCACGCACAGTGACGAGCGGGCCTGGGTCGGCCTGCCGCTGCTGGCGGCCGGGCGGGCGCTGGGCGCGCTGCGCTTCTCCTTCACCAGGCCGCAGAAGATCTCCCAGGAGGACGGCGTCTTCCTGGAGGCGCTCGCCGGGCAGTGCGCGCTCGCCGTGGAGCGGGCCACGCTGTTCGAGCGCGAGCACCGCACCGCCGAGACGCTCCAGCGCAGCCTGCTGCCCGACCGCCTGCCGGTGGTCAAGGGCCTGGTGCTGGCCCAGCGGTTCCGCTCGGGCAGCCGTCACGTGCAGGTCGGCGGCGACTGGTACGACGCCTTCGTGCTGCAGGACGGCCGGGTCGCGGCGGTCGTGGGCGACGTCATGGGCAAGGGCGTCAAGGCCGCGGCGGGCATGGGCCGCATCCGCAACGCCATGCGCGCCCTGGCGCTGACCAACCCGCCGCCCGCGGCCGTGCTCACCGGCCTCGACCGGGTCTTCGACGCCACCGAGGAGGAAGAGCAGGTCACGACCCTCGCCTACATGGTGGTCGAGCCCGTCACCGGCGAGGGCACGCTGGCCTTGGCGGGCCATCCGCCGCCCGTCCTGGTCTCCCCGCAGGGCACCGCGGTCCTGGGCGACGTGGAGCCGGGCACACCGCTGGGCTGGCCGACCAGCCGCCGGCAGTTCCGGTTCGTGGTGCCGCCGGGACACACCGCCGTGCTCTACTCAGACGGCTTGGTGGAGAACCGGAAACGCGGTTTGGACGCAGGACTCGCAGAGCTTTGCAGTGTTGTGACCGAAGCGCCGCCTGAGGTGGTCAGTAGTCCGCACATGTTGCTGGACTTCCTGGTTGACCGGATGTTGTCTGGATATGAACAGGATGATGACGTTACCGCCCTGGCTATCCACGTGCCGCCCGCCACGAAGAGTGACTGAATGAATCAGTCATAAGGGTTGCTTTCGGGTATCAGTGCCGCGCTTACGTACGCACTACTGTCTGGGTCGGCCTAGGGTGGAGGTCAACCGCCGGGAGGTGGCCGTATGGAGTGCGTGGTCGTGCCAGAATGCTGGACAGGTCCGTCGCGATCCGCACGGCCGCATCGTTCTCCGAGAGAGGCAACAGCCCCCCAGCGGGTATCTGGGTCCATAGTCGCCACGCGTTCGTTCGAGAGGTGTTCGTGTCGCCTGCAAGTTCGACTCGCTCGAAGCCACAAGAGCTGAACGAGCCCGTCATTCAGCGACTGCTCGAGCGTGGGCGCTCGCAGGGTTTCCTCGAGTCTGAGGATGTCCGTCAGGCCTTCGAGGAGGCGGACATCCCCATGTCGCACGCCGCCGCATTTTTGCGGAACCTCAGTAAAGAGGGCGTGACCGTGGTGGTGACCGCCGCGGATTCGGCTGCGCCGAAAAAGTCTCGTGGTCCAGCAAAGCGCCGTACCGCTGCCCCCGTCAAGACCAAGGCCGCAGCGGCCGCCAAAGAGCAGCAGCCTGAGACCGTGACCGCGGTCGTGGGCGCCGCCGAAGCCGAGCCCGCCCCCAAGAGGGCGGCTCCCGCCAAGAAGGCCGCTCCGGCGGCGAAGAAGGCGGCCGTGCCCGCCAAGAAGGCCAAGCCAGACAGCGCTGGGCCTGCCGAGACCAAGCCGAAGAGCCCTGAGGGCGTCGACGACGACGAGGACATCGAGCTCGAGACGGATGTCGAGCTCGAGGACCTCGAAGACATCGAGGTCGAGGACGAGGAGATCGTCGCCGCGGACGACTCCGAGACCGAGGGCGACACCGACGACGACACCGAGGACGAGCCCAAGGCCGCCGACGTGGCAGCCGTCGCCGCCACGGAGAAGACCGAGGACGAAGTCCTCATCCTCTCCGACGACGACGATGACGCGCCGGTCGCGCAGGTGGCCGCCGCCGGCGCCACCGCCGACCCGGTCAAGGACTACCTCAAGCAGATCGGCAAGGTCCCCCTGCTCAACGCCGAGCAGGAGGTCGAGCTGGCCAAGCGCATCGAGGCGGGACTGTTCGCCGAGGAGCAGCTGGGCGGCGGCGAGACCGAAAGCCTGCCGGTCGACGTCCGGGCCGAGCTCGAGTGGATCGCCGAGGACGGCCGCCGGGCCAAGAACCACCTGCTGGAGGCCAACCTCCGTCTGGTGGTCTCGCTGGCCAAGCGCTACACCGGGCGCGGCATGCTGTTCCTGGACCTGATCCAGGAGGGCAACCTCGGCCTGATCCGCGCGGTCGAGAAGTTCGACTACACCAAGGGCTACAAGTTCTCCACCTACGCCACGTGGTGGATCCGGCAGGCGATCACCCGGGCCATGGCCGACCAGGCGCGGACCATCCGCATCCCGGTCCACATGGTCGAAGTGATCAACAAGCTGGCCCGGGTTCAGCGGCAGATGCTGCAGGACCTCGGCCGGGAGCCCACGCCGGAAGAGCTGGCCCGCGAGCTGGACATGACCCCCGAGAAGGTGGTCGAGGTCCAGAAATACGGTCGCGAGCCCATCTCGCTGCACACCCCCCTTGGTGAGGAGGGCGACAGCGAGTTCGGTGACCTCATCGAGGACTCCGAGGCCATCGTGCCGGCCGACGCCGTCAGCTTCACGCTGCTCCAGGAGCAGCTGCACTCCGTTCTCGACACATTGTCGGAGCGGGAAGCGGGCGTCGTGTCGATGCGGTTCGGCCTCACGGACGGGCAGCCGAAGACACTCGACGAGATCGGCAAGGTCTACGGGGTGACGCGTGAGCGCATCCGGCAGATCGAGTCGAAGACGATGTCCAAGCTGCGTCACCCGTCCCGGTCCCAGGTGCTCCGCGACTACCTGGACTAAACGGAAGATCGTTTCACCCCTGGCCCCGCACAGCTCCGGCTGTGCGGGGCCAGGGGCTTTTCATGCCCCTTTGTTGAGGCGTTCCGCCTGGGCGCGGCCGACAGCGCCGGCCCGGCGCAGGTAGTCGGCGATCACGGTCAGTTCCGTGTCCGAGTATGACTCCATCACCTCGGCGAACGCCTTGCCCGGCGTCTCCCAGGCGTCGCCGATCCTGGCCTGGGCCGAGGGGGCGAGGGCGACCAGCGCCCGCCTGCGGTCCGCCGGATCGGCGTGCCGTACGACGAGACCCGCTTTCTCCAGCCGGTCCACCAGGCGCGTGGCGGAGCCGGGCGTCAGGCCCGTCAGCCGCGCGATCTCCCCGGTGCTCACCGGCCCTGCCTCCAGGTCCAGCAGTGCCACGCACTGCAGGTCCGTCGGGTGAATGCCCAGATGGTCGGCCATCGCCTGATTGAACAGCGCGTATGCCGCATAGTGCCGCTGGCTCTCGTCGATGATCCGCTTCAGCGTTTCCGCTCGGTTTGACACCAGGTTGCTCCGTACCTCATATTTATGTGCGTCACGCAATCTTTGCGTGACACACTCTTTGTGTCACGTACGCATTCTATCGAGGGGATCCGCATGTCCGCACTCATCCGCGCCTCACCCGTCCAGGTGGACCGGCGGTGGGCCGTCCTGGGCGTCGTCATCGCCGCCGCCGTCCTGGACCTGCTCGACGCGACGATCACCAACGTCGCCGCCCCCACCATCGCGGCCGACCTCGGTGGGGGAGCGGCCCTCATCCAGTGGCTCGGCGCCGCGTACGCGCTGGCGCTCGGGGTCCTGCTGGTGGTCGGCGGGCGGCTCGGCGACCGCTACGGCCGCCGCCGCCTCTTCCTTCTCGGCATCGCCGGTTTCACGCTCGCGTCCGTCGCCTGCGGGCTGGCGGTCAGTCCGGGGGTGCTCATCGGTGCCCGGCTGGTGCAGGGCGGGTTCGGGGCGCTGATGATCCCCCAGGGGTTCGGCATCCTGGGGGCCGTCTTTCCCCGTGACCAGCTTGGCAAGGCCTTCAGCGTGTTCGCCCCCGCGCTTGGCGTCTCTTCGGCCGGGGGGCCGGTGGTGGCGGGCTTTCTGATCGAGGCCGATCTGTTCGGGCTGGGGTGGCGCGCGATGTTCCTGATCAACATCGTGCTCGGGGGCGCCGCGCTCGTCGCCGCCACCCGGCTCCTGCCCGCCGACGCTCCCGGCGATCGCTCCAGAGAGTCGGGGGTGGACGGTGTCGGTGCCGGGCTGCTGGCGGTGACCATGGTGGGTCTCCTGTACGGCCTGATCGACGGCTCGGCCCACGGGTGGACGCTCGTCCCGATCCTGTGCCTGGCCGGCGGGGTGGTGTTCTTCGGCCTGTTCTGCGTACGCCAGCGCACCGCCGCCAGCCCGCTGATCGAGCCGTCACTCCTGCGCAACCGCGGCTTCACCGCCGGCCTGGTCCTGGGCATGGTCTTCTTCGCGGCTGTGTCTGGCCTCCTGTACGTGCTCGTGCTGTTCATGCAGTACGGCCTGCGCTTCACGCCCGTACGGGCCGCGCTCGGCCTGGCCCCGGTGGCGGTGGGCATCGTCATCGCCTCGGTGGCCTGCCACCGGCTCATCGACCGCCTCGGCCGCACGCTGATCACCATCGGCCTGACCATCGCGCTGATCGGCACCAGTTGGCTGCTGGCCGTCGTCTCCGGGGTCGTGGACGGCGCCTGGGCGCTCGTCCTCGCGGCGCTTGTCATCGGACTGGGCATGGGCACCTGCTTCGGCACCGTCTATGACGTCACCTTGGGCGACATCGACCCGCGCGAGGCCGGCAGCGCCAGCGGGTCGCTCTCCGCGGTCCAGCAGCTGGCCAACGCGCTCGGCGCCGCGGCCGTGACCACCGTGTACTTCCGTACCGGCGACCAGATGGAGGCCGCGACCGGCAGCCTGCTCGTCGTGGTCGTCGCCGTGATCGCCTGCTGCGGCCTGGTGTGGCTCCTGCCGCGCAAGGCTCAGCCGCGCCGCCACTGACAACGCCGTACCGAGCCCAGCCGCCACCGCCGCGCAGAGGGCCCAGTCACCACCGTCACTGACGTCGCTGTAGAGGGCTCAGCCCCGCCATGGCCCGAGCGGCCTGCACAAACCACCAGATTCATCACCAGAAAGGCATATACCGCTATGACCACCCTTGTTACCGGCGCTCGTGGCGCCGTCGCCACCGAGCTCATCGCCATCCTGCGCCGGCGCGGTCTGCCCGTCCGTCCGGCCTCCCGCCAGCCCGGCGACCCGTCGATCACCACGTGCGACCTCAGCGACCCCGCGACGTTCCCCGCCGCCCTGGCCGGCGTCACCTCGGTCTTCCTGTACGCCGAACCGTCGCACATCGACGCCTTCGTCAAGGAGGCGGCCACGGCCGGAGTCGAGCACATCGTGCTCCTGTCGTCCTCTTCCGTACTCGGCCCGAACCCCGAGGCCAGCCCCCTGGCCAAGTCCCACCTGGACGTGGAGCGGGCCCTGACCGCCGCGCCCGTCCGCAGCACCCTGCTGCGTCCGGGCTCGTTCGCCGGCAACGCGCTGGCCTGGTCCTGGCCCGTCAAGGCCGGTGAGCCGGTGAGCCTGCCGTACCCCAACTCGCACAACGACCCCATCCACGAGGCCGACATCGCCGAGGTGGCCGCCGCCGTGCTCACCGACCCGGCTCTGGGCGGCCGGCCGTACCTGCTGACCGGGCCTGAATCGATCACCTTCGCGGAGCAGATCGGCGTCCTCGGCCACGCCACCGGCAGGGACATCACCATCAGGAACGTCACGCGGGCGGAGTGGAAGGCGGAGATGGCGGACTACATCCCCGAGCGGTTCGCCGAGCCGTTGCTGGACTGGTGGCAGTCCAACGACGGCGTGCCGGTCGAGATCACCACGGACGTCGAGCGGCTGATCGGCCGCCCCGGCCGTACGTTCGCGACCTGGGCGGCGGACCACCTGGGTGACTTCACAGGCTGACGTCGAGGGTCCAGGGACGGTTGGGGCGGGCGGGTTCGATCAGGTTCACCGCGTGGCCGTGATTGGCGAGGAGTGCGGCCAGTTCGTCGGGAGTGGCGGGATCCGCCCCGGTCTCCAGCAGGGTGCGGGCGATCTCACCCCGGGTCGCCTTAGCCATGTGGCTGACCACCTTGCCCTCCCGGAACACCCGTACCGCCACAGACCGCTCCCCGGGCTGCCAGGCTCCCGCGTAAGTGGCCGAACGCAGGTCGACCACCAGCCCGTCCAGGCGCTCCAGCTCCTTGGACACCGTGGGCCGCCAGAACGCGGCCAGCCCGCCCAGCACCGGCAGCGTCACCCCCATCGACAGCCGGTACGGCGGGACGCGGTCGGTGATCCGCAGCACGCCCCAGAGGCCGGAGAAGATGAGCACCGACTCCTCGGCCCGCTTCCTCGCCGCGTCCGTCAGGGTGCCGAGACCGAGGTTCTCGTACAGGACGCCGGTATAGAGATCGGCCGCCGGGAGGGCCGGAGCGGTCTGGAGCTCCAGGTTTTTGGCCAGTTCGCCTGCCAGGCCGGGCGACAGGCCGAGGACGTCGAGGGCATCACGCCGTTTGGACGCTCTTATGAGCGCGGTCAGTACGCGTTTGCGCGGTCTGTCCAGGGCGGGGAACGAAAGATCCCCAAGAGGAGGACCGCTGCCCTCCCCGGCCTTCCCCTCCGAGGGCGGCAACAAAATCAGCACGCCACAGCATAGTAAACGCCCACTACTCACCGCCCACCGTTCGTGTCTGGGGGGTCTCCGGGGAGGCGGCCGCTGTGGTTTGGCCGCCTCCCGGGAGGTCTTCCCTGGTCGGATAGGGTGCGCGGGTGGATTTCGACTTGCTGGTGCATGAGGCCTGGCCTGCCTATGAGCAGCGGACGTACGACGGCTGGATCCTTCGCTACGCCGCGGGCGTGACCAAACGCGCGAACTCCGTGCTCCCCCTGGGGCGGCCCGCCGATCTCACTGGCGCGATCGAGGCCGCCGAGGCGTTCTATGCCGAGAAGGGGCAGCGGAGCGTGTTCTCCGTGGGGATGGGGGCCACGCCGGGGCTCGATGACGAGCTGTCCGCTCGGGGGTATGAGACCGTCGACCCGACCGTGATCATGGTCGGCGGCGTTGTGCCCCAGGCCGTCCATCCAGTACGGGTGGAGGAGCGGCCCTGGCCGGGGTGGCTGGAGGCCTGGTGGGCTGTGGACGGGCGCTACGCCGAGGGCGTCGAGGTGGCCGAGCGGATCTGCCGAGGAGTCCCGGCCCTGTACGCCGCGGTCGAGGAGGACGGTCAGGCCGTCGCCGTCGGCCGGGGCGTGCCGCAGGGGGAGACGATCGGGATCTACTGCATGGCCACGTTGCCCCAGGCTCGCCGCCGTGGGCTGGCCAGGAGCGTGTTGCGTGCTCTCGTACGGCGTAGTGGGGCGCGTACGGCCTATCTGGTGACCACCGCACCCAACGAGGCGGCTCAGGCCCTGTACCGAAGCGAGGGCTTCGAGGTGCGGGGCCGCTATCACTACAGAGTGAAGTGAGGCCGCGTGAGATCAGACGGCGGGGATATGCCCGTGAGGTCAGGCGGCGATGTGCCGCCTGGTGAGACGGCCTGAGACATGACGAAACGGCGGTCCCGGTCATGCCGGGATCGCCGTTCCGCTTCGTGCAATATGTTGTTATCTCATCACGACCAGCGCCGGTTAGCGCTCGTCGTTGGGGGCCACTGTTGGGGTTTCGCTGAGCCGAGCAGACTCGTCCAGGATGTCGGCGCCCTTATCGCGGAGCGCTGCTATGTGCTGACGCCCGTGATGAGCGCAGAACAGCAGCTCCCCACCCACAGGCAGGGTCGCGCGAATGTAGGCCTGGGCGCCGCAACGGTCGCAACGGTCGAGGGCCGTCAGCGGCTTAACGGGGGCGAGAGCTCCAGTCACGTATCGCCTTTCGGGTCACCCCCGCCGAAGCGAGGATCTGGCGTCAGTCACTTGGACAACATCTAACCGGACGTGGACGTTCCCAATCACTGCCCGGCTACGCCGAGAGCAGAATGTGGCCGGAAGTGATGGAGAGCCGCCGCCTGGTAACACCAAACGTGCCGTCATGGCAAGCTTGTACGCGTGCGTAGGGGAAGAACGATAGGCTACGCACACATGTTCGATGCTGTTCGACGCTTAGACGCAGGGGAGCCGGAGTGACGCTAGTGGAGGCGGGTTACACGGCTCGCCACCTGTCGGTGCTTGAGGGGCTGGAAGCGGTCCGCAAGCGCCCTGGCATGTATATCGGGTCAACCGACAGCCGCGGGCTCATGCACTGCCTCTGGGAGATCGTCGACAACGGCGTCGACGAGGCGCTCGCCGGGCACTGCAGCCGCATCGAGGTGGAGCTCTACCCCGACGGCTCCATCGAGGTGCGCGACGACGGCCGCGGCATCCCCGTCGACATCGAGCCCAAGAGCGGCCTGGCCGGCGTCGAGCTCGTCTACACCAAGCTCCACGCGGGCGGTAAGTTCGGCGGCGGCTCCTACGGCGCGTCCGGCGGCCTGCACGGCGTGGGCGCCTCCGTGGTCAACGCCCTGTCCGAGCGCCTCGACGTCCAGGTCGACCGTGACGGCCAGATCCACGAGATCAGCTTCCGCCGCGGCGTGCCCGGTATCTTCGACGGCGACGGCCCGAAGGCCAAGTTCAAGAAGAAGTCCGGCCTGCGTGACGGCGGCAAGCTGAACAAGCGGGCCACCGGCACCCGGGTGCGGTTCTGGGCCGACAAGCAGATCTTCCTGCCCGACGCCGAGGTCTCGCTCGACGAGATCCACGTTCGCCTGCGCCAGACCGCCTTCCTGGTGCCCGGCCTGACCTTGTCCGTGGTCGACAGCAGGCACGAGGAGCGGGTCGAGGAGGAGTTCCACTTCGACGGTGGCATCTCCGAGTTCACCGAGTTCCTGGCCCGCGACGAGGCCGTCTGCGACGTGCTGCGCCTGCAGGGGGTCGGCCACTTCCACGAGACCGTCCCGGTGCTAGACGACCAGGGCCACATGACGGCCACCGAGGTGCAGCGCGAGCTCACCGTCGACGTGGCCGTGCGCTGGGGCAAGGGCTACGACTCGACCGTCCGCTCGTTCGTCAACGTCATCGCCACCCCCAAGGGCGGCACCCACCTCACCGGCTTCGAACGCGGCCTGGCCCGCACGATCAACGAGCTGCTGCGCGAGACTCGTCTGCTGAAGAACGGCGACGACCCGGTCAGGGGGGAGGACATCTCCGAGGGCCTGACCGGGGTCGTCACGGTCCGGGTGCCGGAGCCGCAGTTCGAGGGTCAGACCAAGGAGGTGCTGGGCACCTCGGCGGCCACCCGCATCGTCTCCCACGTGGTCTCCCGCGAGCTCAAGGAGCTGTTCGCCAACCCGCCGCGCGGCTACAAGCAGCCCTTGCGCGCCGTGCTGGAGAAGATCGTCGCCGCGGCCAAGGCCCGCATCGCGGCCCGTGAGCACCGCGACAACCAGCGCCGCAAGAGCGCCCTGGAAAACTCCGCGCTGCCCGCCAAGCTCGTCGACTGCCGCAGTGACGACATCGACCGCAGCGAGCTGTTCATCGTCGAGGGCGACTCCGCGCTGGGCACCGCCAAGCTGGCCCGCGACTCGGAGTTCCAGGCCCTGCTGCCGATCCGCGGCAAGATCCTCAACGTGCAGAAGGCGTCCGTGAGCGACATGCTCAAGAACGCCGAGTGCGCCGCGATCATCCAGGTGGTCGGCGCGGGCTCCGGCCGCTCCTTCGACATCGAGGCGGCCCGCTACGGCAAGGTCATCCTGATGGCCGACGCCGACGTCGACGGCGCCCACATCCGTTGCCTGCTGCTGACCCTCTTCCACCGCTACATGCGGCCCATGGTCGAGGCGGGCCGGGTGTTCGCCGCGGTCCCGCCGCTGCACCGCATCGAGCTCACCAACCCCGGCCGGGGCAAGGAGAAGTACATCTACTGCTACTCCGACGCCGAGCTGCAGAAGGTGCTGCGCGACCTGGAGCGGCGCGGCCGGCGCTGGAAGGACCCGGTGCAGCGCTACAAGGGTCTGGGCGAGATGGACGCCGACCAGCTCGCGGAGACCACGATGGACCCCCGCCACCGCATCCTGCGCCGCGTCCGCATCGAGGACGCGGAGACGGCGGAGGGGATCTTCAGCCTGCTGATGGGGAGCGACGTGGCCCCACGCCGCGAGTTCATCGTCAACAGCGCCGCCGAGGTCGACCGCGACCACATCGACGCCTGAATCATCTTTTTTCGGGCTTTCTTTTACGGCCGGCACGGTGAGCCCCAGACGCCGTAGCGGGCTGGGGCCTGTCCAGGGGCACGCTCCTCCGGTGGAGCGGGTCGGGCGCCGTGACGTGCGTATGGTTGACCGTGGCTTCCGTGTGGTTGAGTCCGTGGTGCCCAAAAGTCTGCCCAGGCCCGCGTTGAGGCCGCTCTATCGGGCCGTGGCGCGCCGCCAGGCCCGTCTGGGCGCGCCCAGACCTGCTCAGCACGCCTCCTGAGTCGCCCAGGCCTTGTTCTGCGACCCAGGATCTGCTCAGCGCGCTCCAGGGCCACTCAGGCCCGTTCAGCCTGCGGTTCCTCAGGTCTTGGCCCTCAGCTTTTCGCCTACTCCGCTCAGGTTCGTTTCAGCCCTCAGGCTCTTCGCCTAGGCTGCCCAGGTTCGTTTCGGCTCGCGACGCTCTCGTCTGTCTGTCTCGTCTGTCTGTGCCGATCCCTCACGGCAGGCGCCGGGATCGTCAAGGCGAGCGGCGTGGCTCAGGGGTTGAGTTGCGCTGACTGGCCGTGAGCTTGGCCAGGCCCGTGCGGGCGGCATCGAGTACGCGGTCGACCAGGGGGAGTAGTTCTTCGGTGGCGGTGTCGCTGTGGCGGGCCTCGTGGGTCATGTACAGCTCGCGCAGGCCGCCCACCACGGTGTACGCGGTCAGGCGCGGGGCCAGCGCGTCGGGCGGCAGGCCCACGTCCTTGCCGATGGCGGCGGCGATCAGGCGCTCCAGTTCGTAGTAGCTCGCGCGGGCGCGGGCGCGGAGATCCTCGTCCTCGGCTATCAGGGTGGCGCGCTTGATGCGCAGAGACCAGGTCTCGCCCGGCTTGCGGCCCTGGTCGGCGTCGCGTTCGTCGAGGGCGTGCATCATTTCGCGCATCCACTCACCGACGCCGTCGAGCGCGGTGCCGGGCCGGGTGTCCAGGCGGGCTGCCAGTGATTCCGCGGCGAACGGGTCGTCCGCGAACAGCAGGTCTTCCTTGGTGGAGAAGTGCAGCGTGACGGTCCGCGTCGCGACGTCCGCGTGTTCGGCGATCGCCGCGATGGTCGTGTTGCGGTAGCCGTGCGATGTGAACAGCTCCAGCGCCGAGGCCTGGATCCGTTCGCGCGTCTCCCGCTTCTTCCGATCTCGTCGGCCCTCCATGCGGCAACGATACTACACATATAATTAATGCAGTCCATGCTACTGTTAGTATGGAAGGTAGCAATCCGGGGGAGGTGAAGACGTTGTCCAAGACGTGGTTCATCACCGGCACGTCAAAGGGATTCGGCCGTGAGTGGGCGGAGGCCGCCCTTGAGCGGGGCGACCGGGTCGCCGCCACCGCACGCGACCTTGACCACCTGCGTCCCCTGGCCGAGCAGTACGGCGAGGCCGTACTGCCGCTGCGGCTCGACATCACCGACCGCGCGGCCGTGTTCGGCGCCGTGCGGCAGGCGGCCGAGCACTTCGGCGCGCTGGACGTGGTGGTCAACAACGCGGGCTACGGCCACTTCGGCATGGTCGAGGAGCTGACCGAGACCGAGATCCGCGCCGAGATGGAGACCAACTTCTTCGGGACGCTGTGGGTGACGCAGGCGGTCCTGCCTGTGCTGCGCGCGCAGGGTCACGGCCGGATCATTCAGGTCACCAGCGAGGGCGGCGTCCGGGCGTTCCCCGGCATCGGCGGCTACCACGCGTCGAAGTGGGCGGTGGAGGGGCTGTCGGAATCGCTCCGCCAGGAGGTCGAGCACTTCGGCATCGACGTCATCTGCCTGGAGCCCGGCCCGTACTCGACCGACTTCGGCGGCGGCAGCGTCCGCACCAGCGCCGAGCACCCGGACTACGCCGAGGTCCGCGCCGGCGCCGAAATCGCGTGGGATCTCGGTGACCCCAAGGCGACCCGCGGGCCGATCCTGGAGTTGGCCGACACCGACGACCCGCCGGCCCGGATCTTCTTCGGCAAGTCGTTGGAGCCGGTCGCGGCCGAGTACGAGGAGCGACTTGCCACGTGGCGGAAGTGGCAGCCGGTGGCGTTGGCCGCATTCCGTTGATCGTGCACAGCGGACTGAGGTCCATGTCCCGACAAGTCGGTCAGCGTCGAGGCACCCCTCGCGGGACGCCATACGCGTGGCCCGGTACGCGACGGTCGCGGGGTCCTCTGTCGTCGCTGACCGTCCGATGTCGGCGTACGGATGAACATGCGATGCGGTGTACGGCAGAAGTGCAGATGCCTGTGCTGGTGCCGTGGATTTCAGGGCGCGCCGACGTACCAATGGCCGGAGCCTCATCCCCTTGAGCCGAAGGCCGCCCCGAAGATGTGCCAGACGATGAGGACGATGAGCCAGAGTGTGGCGCGTCTGCTCGGCGGAGGGCCGCTGCGCAGCAGGGCGATGCCCAGCGGCACGAACGCGACGCAGAGGCCGCCTGCGGCGATGATGGACTGCGGTTCGGTGCCTTTGAGCGTCCCGAGCGCGAGCGCCGACATCAGGCCGAGCGCGATCGAGCGGCCCAGCCCCAGGGCGCCGGAGCGGTAGGCGCCGATGGCCAGCACGACCCAGCCTAAGAAGGCTGGTCCAGACAGTGTCCTGAACGGATGCCAGGTCATATCCCGCCATGCCGTGTAATAGTCGCCGATGCCGTTGATCATTGATTGCAGGCCAAAGCTGTCGGTCAGGTGAAAGGCGAGGTGATCAGTGCCGAATTGGAAGGTTCGAGTGAACAGGCCGGTGATCACCAGACAGCCGCCCCATAGGCCCCATAGCGGGCTGGTGGCGGCGATCCTTTGCGCCAGCGTCATGACCGCCGGACACAGCAGGATGATTCCGCAGGCGAAGCAGGCGTAGGCGGCGGTGATGAGGGCGGGGTGCCGGGTGTAGGCGGCGAGTTGAGCAGGGAAGAAGAAGTGGAACTGGGAGCGCAGGAGAATCCCGGTCATGAGCAGGGCGGGGCCGCAGATCAGCGAGATGGCGCTCACCCATCGTCCCGGAAACGAGGGTTGGCTCCGGTTGGCCGTGGCGTTGGCTGCGCGCCGGTCCGCGTCAGCCCGCCGCCATCGTGCGATCCGTCGGCCAAGATCAACATTCATGGGGTTCCTGCCCAACCTGTCCGTGTCGGTGCGTCTCGGCGTGGTGTGCCGAGTGCATCAGCATGGTGACGGGCCGTGTGGTGGGGACGCGTCGCGCTCAGGTCGCATCTTCGTGGGCATGCACGAGCCGGCGGTACAACCCCGGACTGATGCGGAAGTCCGACCGTGGGCAGATGCCGGGTGATCTGGCGAGGCGGTAACTTCTCGGCTTACCTATGCACGTATATCCGTCGACCTCTGTAGTGACGGGTGTACGCCGACATCCGACCGTCACCCGATCAGGCTGCGCTGGGGTCGGGCTGGGGGCGCAGGCAGGAGTGGTGCCGGGAACTGGACCGGGACCGGGACCGAGGCCAGGACTGGGGCCAGGGTCGGGGGCGGGGCTGGGGCGCAGGCGGGATCCGGGGCGCGGGGCCCGGGATGCGGGGTGCGGCCGGGGGCCGGGGGTCGAGGGGGTTCGGTCTGGCGTCAGATGGGGCGCAAGGTGCTGGTGTCCAGGACTGGCCACAGGTTGGTGATCTGGTTGTCCTTGAGTTCGAAGATGACGCAGGCCTTGATCTCCAGGGGCTGGTTTGTTGGTGGGACGCCGAAGAGGGTGCCGGTGTGGGTGCCGCTCAGAGTCCATCTGGTGGCAACTTTGTTGTCTTCTGCGATCATGTCCTGAACGTCGAAGTGCATGTCTGGGAGGGCTGAGCGGATGTGGGTGGAGATCTGCTTGACGCGTTCCGGGCCGGGTGGGTCGTTGGGGTCCGTGGAGAGGGTGCTGGCGATGATCTCGTCGGCTACGTCTAACCGGCCCTGGTTGAGCACCTCGTCGTACAGGCGCATGACGACGTCCTTCATCGGGATATCCTTCCGATTGACTAGTTGCTAGAGATGCTTATTTCTAGTTTTGCTAGATATTTGAAAAGCTAGAGAGTTTGGTGGGCGATGTCAAGACGTGCGACCTTGGTGACCGCGTTGCTCGAAGCGCTGCGCAAGACCAACGTGCTTTCGGTCTCGATGAGTCAGGCGGCCGCGGGGCGCATCGGCATCAACACCACCGATCTCCACTGCCTCAACCTGTTGAGTGAAGGGGCCCTGACGGCCAGCGAATTGGCGCGGCGGGCTGGGATCACCACCGCGTCCGTCACCGGGGTCATCGATCGGCTCGAATCGGTGGGGTACGTGCGGCGGGAGCGGGACGACGCCGATCGGCGGAAGGTCGTGGTGACGCTCGTGCTGGAGCGGGCGGCGGTGGATGTGGCGCCGGTGTTCACGCCGCTGATCAAGGCGTGGCGGGCTTCGTTGAGTGATTACAGCGATGAGCAGCTTGAGGTGATCACCGACTTCATGAACAAGACACAGGCCGTGTTCCAGGACGAGGTCGAGCAGATGCGCTCCGGCCCGTCGAGCTGACCCCGCCCTCGACTCCGGGCACACCGTGCCCGTCCGGGCACACTGAGCCCGCACGCGGACATGCTGGGCCCGCCCGCCGCCGCCCGGCGCGGTGGGCGCGGGCATGCTGGGCCCGTCCGGACACGCTGGGCCCCGTCCGGATGCTGAGCCCGTTCGGACGCCTTGTGCGTCCAGAAACTGGGCTCGCCCGGACGCGCCGAGCTAGTCCGGACATGCCGAAGGGGGCCGGGAGAGCCCGGCCCCCTTCGGGGTTTCAGACGGTTAGCGCCAGTAAATGACCGTCAAGGTCGGAGGCTTGACGCCCTCGTCCTTGTTCTCCGACGCGGCGAAGGCGCGCCAGTTGGTGGCCTCCGTCTCGTTGGCGCCCTTCAGCTGGACGCCGTAGTTGGCGGCGCCCGAGGCCCAGGCCTTGGCCATGGTGGTCACCGGCCACGCCAGGTAGCCGGCACCCCCGGCGCACGGTGCGGTCCAGGTGCGGCCGCGGCCCGCGCGGTTCGTCGCCTGGCCCTCCGTGGTGGTGGTGGGCTTGTTGTCCCAGTTCAGGTCGGTCTCGTCCCACGAGCTGGTGATCCGCTGGGCGGTGAGGCCGGAACCCACGCGGAGACCGCAGGCGTTCGTCTCCAGGTTCCACATCGCCATGTTGGCGAATATGACCCGCTTGCCGGTCAGCTTGTGAGTGTCGAACTTGATCAGGCTGCGCATGACGTCGCCGCCCTGGCCGTTCTCCCACGGCATCGTGCCCGCGATGATCATCGGGTCACCGGGGTGCGAGGCCCAGGAGGTGGCGACGTCGGTGTCCGTCACGCTCGGCAGCGTGATCACCGGGTCGACGGTCACCGGGTACACGCGCGACGGGTCCGCCAGGAACTTGGCGTCCGGCTTGAGCACGAGAACCTTGGTGCCGTTCTGCGTCTCGACCGTGGTGTCGATCTTCGAGAGCGAGTCGCCGCGAGGCTTGCCGTGGCCCTTCGAGTCCCACATGACCGGCTGCGGCCCGGCGGCGACCACCTGGTCACCGGCCGTACTGGTCAGGAGAAGGCGGCCGTCTGCCGACTCGGACAGATCGACGCCTTCCGTCTGTACGGGAATGCGGAGCTCCAGCGGACCGGAGGGCTTCTCGCGCAGAACGACGTCGTGACGGAATCCCGTCGGCAGAACAGTGATGACGAGGTCGGCCCCCGGGCCCGCCGCGTCGGTGAAGGTGGCGACGTTCGCCTTGACGACCGGCTTGGGCAGCGCGGTCGGCCACTTGAGCGAGAACACGCGGCCGTTGTCGTCGGTCATCTTCGCCAGCGTGCCCTCGCCGCCGTTGGAGACCTCGACCTGGGCGCGTGAGGCACGCGGCTTCAGTACCGCGCCGTCGGCGACGAGTGAGGTGTCGATGGGCACCCACTGGCCGTTCTGCTGCACCTGGGACGGGCCCGAGGTGATGGTCGCGGTGAAGCTGCCGTCGGGGTTGGCGACGGTGGTGCTGGACTCGTCCGACAGGCTCGGCACGGGTACGGGCTGGCCGTCGGCGGCGGCCTGGGCCGACGCGACGTCCTCGGCGCTCCGGCCGGTGGCGGCCAGAGCGGCGGAAGCCGGGATGGCCGTGGCCGCGGTGAGCACGGTCACGGCGCTGAGTCCGAGGGCCAGGCGGCCCATGGAACGGTTGAGAGACTTACGCAAAATCAACGTCCTAACGATCGATGGGTGTGGAGCAGCGCGCGAATGCGCTGACTTCAGGGCGTCGGGCGGGGGACTGGCCCCCGGCGACGATCACCGATCGTTAGGCGGCACCGGATTGCTGGTTGACATGACATCCCCGTTCTTTCGCGGCGACAAGATCGCCGACGGGTCACAGGAATATCACAGGTAACAGCACGGCAAAGTGAGAGACCGCTCTGGTGCGACATTTCTCACAAAGCGCAGAGTTATCCGGTTGAACAGAGAGTCAGATCAGGTCGACCGGCAGCAGTTCGCCCGTGTGCACGTCGTAGATCGCGCCGCCCACCGGCAGTCCCGGCGGCAGGAAGGGCGAGGAGCGGATCCGCATGAGGTCGTGGCGCAGGGCCGCGTTCTGGTCGGGGACGGTGTGGAACTCCAGGCTGCGGGTGTCGACGCCGTGCCGCTGGGTGAGCTCGTGCACGTCGGCGTCGGTGACCTTGGACATGCCGCAGTCGGTGTGGGGCATCACCAGGACGCGTTCTACGCCGAGCAGGTAGACGGCCAGGACGAGGGTGCGCAGGACGTCGTCCGTCACGCGCGCGCCCGCGTTCCGCAGGATCTTGGCGTCGCCCGCCTCCAGGCCCAGGAGGCCAAGGGGGTCGATGCGGGAGTCCATGCAGGTCACCACGCCGAGACCGCGAGCGGCCCGGCCGGTCAGTTCGGAATTCCGGAATCTGGCGGCATATTTCGCATTGGCGGAAATCAGGTCATCGAACTGGCTCATGTGACAGATGATCCCTCACATCCGTTTCGTGGTGGTTTCCGGGGTGGCGACACGGCTGAAGTTGCCCAAGGTCCCACGCACGACACTCACTTTGCGTGATGATGTCGTAGCCCAACGTATGAACAGTTCCGTGTGTGACCGAAGAAGGTTGTCGTGAGTAGGTCCGAATCGCTCGCCGCGTACCTGCGTACCCATGCCTGGCGCCGCCTCGACCGTGTGGAGACCCGAGACGACGGCCTCAACGCGAGGTGCGCGCTGGCGCTCCTCGACGCGGCCGCCTACGCGGGCGGCCTGCCCGACGACGACCCGCTCATCGTGCTGCTCGACCAGGCAGGCTGCTTCGGGCCGCTGGGCTGTGACGACTTCGACCCCGGAGAGGCCGGCTTCCGGCTGATCCGGGGCTGGCAGGGCGAGCCCCACGAACTCCTGCTCGCCCTGCCGGCCGCCATCGCCACCTCCGCCTGACGTCCCGTCGTCACCTCCGCCGACGTCCGGCAGTGGTCAGGCGGGTGCGTTGCCCGGCTTCCACTTGATGCCGCAGCCGAGTGACGGGTTCTGCTCCTCGCTCACCGGGTCGCCCGTCAGCAGGGCGTCGATCGCCGCGCGCAGCGAGGAGCCCGTCACCGGTACGGAGTTGCCGGGCCGGGCATCGTCGAACTCGCCGCGGTAGGCCAGCCGGAACGAGGCGTCGTACAGGAAGAAGTCGGGCGTGCACGCCGCCCGATACGCCTTGGCGGTCTCCTGCGTCTCGTCGAGCAGGTAGGGGAACGGGAAGCCCGCCCGCGCCGCCTGCTCGGCCAGGTGTGTCGGGTCGTCGTCGGGGTAGTTCACGCTGTCGTTGCTGCAGATGGCGACCATCGACAGTCTGGGCCCGTAGTCGGTGGCCAGGGCGCTGAGGCCGTGCTCGATGCGCCGCACGTAGGGGCAGTGGTTCGACAGGAACGCCACGAGGATGGCGGGCGAATCCTTGAGATCCGCGAGCGAGACGCTGCCGCCGTGGATCGCGGTCAGATGGAAATCGGGCGCTGGAGAGCCGAGTGGGACCATGAACGAGTTGGCAGCCATGGCATCCATTGTCGCTGTTGGCCCCGACGAAACCGTCGGTGGCCATCGGCATGACAGTCGCGGAGGTAAGTAATGAACGGCATCGCGGAGTTCCGGACCACGGTCCTCGATTGTGCCCATCCGATGGAGCTGGCTCAGTTCTATTCGCGGTTGCTGGGCTGGCCCGTCCTGGAGGGGTCCGACGAGGAGTGGGCCGTTGTCACCAATGGAGGCCCGCCCGCGCGGGTGGCCTTCCAGGCCGTCGACGACTATCGGCCGCCGGTCTGGCCCGGTGCGGAGCATCCCCAGCAGATGCACATCGACGTGACGGTCGGCGACATGGACAAGGCCGAGGCCCAGGTGCTGGAGATCGGTGCCACCAAGCACGAGCACCAGCCGAGCGAGGACGACTCCTTCCGCGTCTTCCTCGACCCGGCCGGCCACACGTTCTGCCTCTGCAGGGACGTCTGACAGACCGCCTCCGCGGGGACGCCTGACAGACGAGCGGACCGGCTTCTGGCGTGCTGGCGCCAGAAGCCGGTCCCCGCGTCAGCGGACTGCTTGCGTTAACTGCTTGCGTCAGCGGGCCGCCTGTGTCAGCAGTTCCACCGCCTTGTGTACGTTGCCGGCCGCCAGCTCGTGGTCGGCCGACGCCTGCAGGTCGGGCCGTCTGCCGGTGGCCTGGGCGACGTCCCTGGCCACCGAGACGACGGCGTCGTCCTGCGCGTACGCGTCCGTCTTCGAACGGTCGAGCAGCGCCGCCGCCGTGCCGATCGCCCCCAGCACGAGGCGGGTGTCCCGCACGGAGCCGTCGGCGTTCCAGTTGTTGCCCAGCAGCGCCACCAGCAGCGCCGCCGAAGCCGCCTTGGAAGCTCCGTCGCCGCCGGCGAGCCGGTCGTAGGCCGCCTTGAGCCGGTCGCGGGCCCGGTCGGTACGCAGTCCCCAGCCGTACGGATAAAGCGGGTCATAGGCCGCGTCGCCTACGTTGATCGGCACCTGCTCCGCCGTACGGAACCAGGTGAAGGGCAGCCGCCCCGTGTACGGCACGGCCCCGAACAGCGGGTCGGTCACGCCGGCGCCCTCGGTGCCCGGCAGCCACGACGCCACCAGCGCCTTGACCTTGGACAGATCGCCCAGCAGCAGCGGTCGGCCGGAGACGACCAGAACGGCGCACTTCATCGCCCCGCACACCCGGTCGATCGCGGCCCGGTCGGCGGCCGACAGGTCGAGCGTGTGCCCGTTGACGCCCACGTCGCCCTGGCCTTCGGCGTACGGCTTCTCGCCCACCACCACGACACCCACGTCATGCCCGGTCAGCGGCGCGGAGGCGTCGGCCGAGTAGGTGACGGAGGCCGCCCGGCCGCGGATGGCCGACAGGATCGTGGTGCCCTGCGTGATGGGCCCGGACGAGCCCTGCCAGGTGATCGTCCAGCCGCCGCTCTGGTTTCCGAGGTCGTCGGCGTTGGATCCGGCGACGTACACCTTGGCGTCGCGGCGCAGCGGCAGCAGCCGGTTCTCGTTCTTCAGCAGCACCTGCGACTTCGCGGCGGCCGTGCGGGCCACCGCGCGGTGGGCGGCCGAGCCGACGTCGCCGATGCCGGAGCGGTCGGCGTACGGGTGCTCGAACAGGCCGAGCCGGAACTTCTGCGTCAGGATCCTGGAGACCGCGTCGTCGATCCGCGCCATGGGCACCCCTCCGGCCGCGATCTCGGCCTTGAGCGTGCTCGTGAACAGCGGATACGCGTACGGCACCATGATCATGTCCAGCCCGGCGTTGATCGAGGTACGCACGTCGCTCGGATAGTCGCCGGGGATCTGGTCGATGGCCTGCCAGTCGCTGATCACGAAGCCCTTGAAGCCGAGCCGGCCCTTGAGCACGTCGGTGATCAGCTCCTTGTGCGCGTGCATCTTGAGCGGCCCCTGGCCGAAGTCGACGCTGGAGAACGACGGCATGACGCTGCCCACGCCGCGCTTGACCGCCTCGGCGAAGGGCGCCAGGTGGGTGGCCGCCAGCTGTTCCCTGGTGAGCTGGGTGACGCCTTGGTCGATCTTGTAGTCGCCGGTCGAGGAGCCGTACGTGGTGCCGCCGTCGCCGACGTAGTGCTTGGCCGTGGCCAGTACACCGTTGTCCTGCAGGCCGTCGATGATCGTGGTCAGCCGCGAGACCAGCGCCGGGTCCTCGCCGAACGACTCGTAGGCGCGTCCCCACCGGTCGTCCCGCGACACGCACAGGCACGGCGCGAAGTCCCACGGAATGCCCGTGGCCTTGACCTCCTTCGCCGTGACCTCGCCCGCCTGCTCGACCAGGTCGGCGTCGCGGGTGGCGCCGAGGCCGACGTTGTGCGGGAAGATCGTCGCACCGACCACGTTGTTGTGCCCGTGAACCGCGTCGACGCCGTAGATCAGCGGAATCTGCAGCCGCGTCTGCTGGGCGCGCAGCTGGAAGCCGTCGATCATGTCGGCCCACGCCTTCGGCGTATTGGTCGGCGGGGTGGAGCCGCCGCCCGACAGCAGCGAGCCGAGCAGGTAGGTGGCGATGTCGTTCTGCGCGCCGAGCGCGCCGCGTTCGGCCTGCGTCATCTGGCCGATCTTCTCCTCGGTGCTCATCCGGCCGAGCAGGTCGGCGACCCGCTGCTTGATGGGCTTACGAGCGTCGAGGTACGGCAGGCCGTGCGCGTTGATCACGATGGCCGGAGTCTCGGCCGGGGGCCTGGTGCCCGTGCCGGACAGCTCGATCGGGATGGTCTCGGCGACCTCGGCCGCGCCGTCGGCCAGCGTCTTGACCGTGAATGCCTTGGCCGAGCCAGAGGCGGTGCCCGCGGGGAAGGTCAGCGTGCCCTCGACCGGCGTGTAGTCCTGGCCGGGTGTGGCCGTGCCGGTCCCGGTGCGGTAGCCGACGGCCAGGTCGGCGGGGAGCGGGCCGCCGGTGGCGGTGGTGACCGAGACGCGTACCTCGGCCGTGCCCTTCTCGTTCACCGGGTAGACCGGCTTGTCCGTGGCCAGGCGTACCGGCCGGGGCGGGGCGGTGCCGTAGACCTGCACGTCGTCCCAGAACAGCGTGCCGGAGGCGGCCGGGAGCCGCATCGAGTAGCCCCACATGGCGACCAGGTCGAGCTGCCCGTCGGTGGGGGCGCCGCCCGGCTGGTAGTCGGCGCGGCGGGTGAAGCCGGCGAACGGCACCTGCACCTGCCGCCAACCGGCCGCATCATCGGTGAAGGACGATTCGAACAGCTCGGCGCTGCCCGCTCCGCCGCCGCCATCCTTGATCTCGAAGAACACCTTCTGCCCGGATCCGGTGCCCTTGACCCAGAAGGAGAACCCTTCGTAGGCGGACCAGTCCTGGGCGGTCGTCAGATCATGGGACCAGCCGCCCCACTGGCTCACGTTGTAGACCGCTTTGAGCACCCGATTGGTCGCCGGGGC
Source organism: Nonomuraea sp. NPDC049158 (assembly GCF_040648335.1). Classification (NCBI taxonomy): domain Bacteria; kingdom Bacillati; phylum Actinomycetota; class Actinomycetes; order Streptosporangiales; family Streptosporangiaceae; genus Nonomuraea; species Nonomuraea sp. NPDC049158. The sequence continues at coordinate 39,033 of NZ_JBEZDM010000025.1, read as the reverse complement.
GCCGGGCCGGGTCGCGTCGGGCTCGACGGTCAGGGCCGGGGTCGAGGCGGTGTCGTTGCCCCAGGCGGAGACGCCCGCGGGCAGGGTCGCTGACTCGAAGTCGGTGACGGTCAGCGGTTCGGCGGCGGCCTGGGCCGCAGGCGCGGTGACCAGCGCGGCTACCAGGGCCACCGCCGCCCAAAGCGGGGTCCTTAATCGGAACATGGATCCTCCCAAGAAGGCAGAGAGCGCTCTCTCCTAGAGGGGATCGTGTCACGGGAGCGATTTATAACAACCCCCGTCAACCTGTGTGATGCCGCCCGGCTGTCCGCAGGCCGGGCGGCCCGCACGCTAGAACAGCGGCGCTTCGTCTTCCGGCTGAGCGGGTTCGGCCGAGTCGTCGGCCGGGCCCGCCGCCAGGGCGCCGCCGACGGCGCCGATGGTGTTGGTGAGGCGGACGCCCGAGCCGTCGCGGCGCCCGATCTCGTCCGGCAGCGGCACCGGCTTGCCCACCGAGGACACCGCCTTGGCCGGCGCGGGCCCCACCCAGGCCAGCAGCAGCACGTCTTCGCCCTTGAGGAAGCGCTGGGCCCGGACTCCGCCGGTGGCCCGCCCCTTGGCGGGGAACTCCGCGTAGTCCGACACCTTGCCGCCCCCGACCTGGGTCCCCGGCAGGGCGGTGGACGAGCCCGCCACCGTCACCACCTGGGACGGACGGGACGGATCGACCACGCCGAACCAGACCACCCGGGCCGCGTCGTCGAGCCGGATGCCCGCCATGCCGCCCGCCGGACGTCCCTGCGGGCGTACCTGCGAGGCCGGGAAGCGCAGCAGCTGCGCGTCGGAGGAGACGAAGACCAGGTCGTGGTCCTCGGATTCGAGCTCCACGGCGCCCACCACGGTGTCGCCCTCCTTGAGGGTGATCACCTCGAAGTCGTCGCGGTTGGCCGGATAGTCGGGCACCACCCGCTTGACCACGCCCTGCGCGGTGCCGACGGCCAGCCCGGGCCCGTCGGGGTCGAGCGAGCCGAGCCCGACGACCGTCTCGTCCGGTTCGAGCGCGACGAACTCGGAGACGGGATGGCCGCCCGACAGCGACGGCGGGTTGGCGGAGGGCGGCAGCGTGGGCAGATCGACCACCGCGACCCGGATCAGCCGGCCCGCCGACGTCACCACGCCGACCTCGCCTCTGGCGGAGGTGCGGACCACGGAGACCAGCACGTCGTGCGCGGATCGCTCGTCACCGCCCGACAGCGGCGAGGCGTCGGAGGTGCGGGCCAGCAGCCCGGTGGACGAGAGCATCGCCAGGCACGGGTCGTCGGCCACCTGCAGGTCCACCGCCGCCGCGCGGGCCACGCCCGACGCCTCCAGCAGGACCGTGCGGCGCGGCGTGCCGTATTTCTTGGCCACGTCGGCCAGCTCGCCCGAGACCACCTGGCGCAGGCGGGCGTCGGACGACAGGATCCCGGTCAGCTCGGCGATCTCGTCGGAGAGCGTCTGCTTCTCGCGGTCGAGCTCCAGCTTGTCGAAGCGGGTCAGGCGGCGCAGCGGCGTGTCGAGGATGTAGGCGGCCTGGATGTCGCTCAGGTCGAAGACCTCCATCAACCGCGCGCGCGCCTGCGCCGAGTCGTCGGAGGTGCGGATGACCTGGATGACCTCGTCGATGTTGAGCAGCGCGATGATGAGGCCGTCGACCAGGTGCAGGCGCTCCTCGCGCTTGCGGCGGCGGAACTCCGAGCGGCGGCGTACGACCTCGAGCCGGTGCTCCACGTAGACGCGCAGCAGCTCACGCAGGCCCAGCGTGCGCGGCTCGCCGTCGACGAGCGCCACGTTGTTGATGCCGAAGGTCTCCTCCATCGGCGTCAGCCGGTAGAGCTCCTCCAGCACGGCCTCGGGGATGAAGCCGTTCTTGATCTCGATGACCAGGTGCAGGCCCTTGTGCCGGTCGGTGAGGTCCTTGAGGTCGGCGATGCCCTGCAGCTTCTTGCTGGTGACCAGCTCTTTGATCTTGGCGACGACCCGCTCGGGGCCGACGTTGTAGGGCAGCTCGGTGACGACGAGGCCCTTGCGGCGCGGCGTGATCTGGTCGACCCTGCACTTGGCCCGCATGCGGAAGGTGCCGCGGCCGCTCTCGTAGGCGTCGCGAATGCCCTGCAGGCCGATGATCGAGCCGCCCGTGGGCAGGTCGGGGCCGGGCACGAAACGCATGAGCTCGTCGAGCCCCGCGTCGGGCTTCTTGATCAGGTGACGGGCGGCGGCCACGATCTCGGCGAGGTTGTGCGGCGCCATATTGGTGGCCATGCCGACCGCGATGCCGGTCGTGCCGTTGACCAGCAGGTTGGGGAACGCCGACGGCATGACCGTGGGCTCGGTCTCCTGCCCGTCGTAGTTGGGCTTGAAGTCGACCGTGTCCTCGTCGAGCGACTCGACCATCAGCATGGCCGCCGGGGCCAGCCTGGCCTCGGTGTAACGCATGGCGGCCGGCGAGTCGTCGGGGGAGCCGAAGTTGCCGTGGCCGTCGGCCAGGGGCAGGCGCATCGAGAACGGCTGCGCCAGCCGGACGAGGGCGTCGTAGATCGCGCCGTCGCCGTGCGGGTGGAGCTTGCCCATCACGTCGCCGACCACCCGCGAGCACTTGACGTGGCCGCGTTCGGGACGCAGGCCCATCTCGCTCATCGAATAGAGGATGCGCCGCTGCACGGGCTTGAGACCGTCGCGCGCGTCGGGCAGCGCGCGCTGGTAGATCACCGAGTAGGCGTACTCGAGATAGCTTGCGCGCATTTCCGAGGAGACGTCGATGTCGACGATCCGCTCCTCGAAGTCCTCGGGTGGGGGTGCAGTCGTACGTCGGGCCATGTCGAACATTGTGCCGAAGAAAGTTGAGTGCCCGCGACGCATCGGCCGCGCCGGTCCGGAAGAGTGTGCTTGACCAAGCAATTGCTTGGGGCTTACGTTCGGAAATAAGCGGCAGACTCGCTTCCGGAGGCGTCATGATCGAATTCCATCCCGTGACCAAGCACATCGGCGCCGAGGTGACAGGCGTGGACCTGCGCAAGCCGCTGTCCCAGGAACAGGTGGAGACCCTGCGGGCCGGTTGGCTCAAGTACCTCGTGCTGTTCTTCCGGGACGCGGAAATCGACGACGAGCAGCACCTGCAGTTCGCCCTGAACTTCGGCACGCTCAACCACCCGGCCTTCAAGAAGGACAGCGCCAGCCCGATCCACGTACTCGACCAGACCGACCCCAAGGGGGAGGGCGGCGACGAGTGGCACAGCGACAACACCTTCGAGCCGACGCCGCCGATGGGATCACTGCTGCGCTGCGTCCAGCTGCCGAGCGTGGGCGGCGACACGTGCTGGGCCAACACCTACCTCGCCTACGAGACGCTCTCGCCGCCGCTGCAGCGGCTCTGCGACGAGCTCACGGCGGTGCACGACATCACGATGTCGATGAAGAAGGCCATCTCCAAGGGGCATCCGTTCGACCTGGCGGAGGTCCAGGCGAAATGGCCGCCGCTCGAACGTCCCGTCGTACGCGTACACCCGGAGACCGGCCGCAAGGCGCTGTTCGTCAACCGGGCGTCCACGACCCGGCTGGTGGGGCTGTCCGATCGGGAGAACGAGGCGCTGCTGCCTATGCTGATCGACCACATACGGTCGCCGGAGTATCAGCTGCGGCTCCGCTGGCGTCCGGGCACACTGGCGTTCTGGGACAACCGGCCCACCCAGCACTATGCGGTCGCCGACTACACGGAGCGCCGGCGCATGCACCGCGTGACTATCAACGCCTTCCCGGAACACCAATAGACCCTCCTGTTCTGTTACGGCGCAGCCACTCCACCCGCCACCCGCCGCCCGTGGCTGGGGGCTTCAGGGAAATGGGCGCTGAACTCGGCGGGTGATCGCTGCGGACAAACTCCTTCCATTCGTTACGGCACAACCGCCCCCAGGTCACCACCCGACAGACCACCGGCCGAACCACTGGCCGCCACCGGCCAAGAATGCGCACGTAACGGCGCCCGGCCCTGTGCGGGTTCAGCGGGCGTTTTCCTGGAGGCCCTCAGCCATGTGCGGCGGGTGGCGGTGGGTGCGGCTTGCCGTAACGGATGGAAGGGGTTTGTCCGGCCTGTAACAGAGCGGGTGCGGCTTGCCGTAACGGATGGAAGGGGTGGTCTGGACCGTAACAATGCGCCAAACGTCGGTGGGAGCTGGTAACAAGGACTTCATGATTGACGCCCCAGACGCCGAGATGCTGCGTGAAGAGGCCGAGACCCGGTTGCGGGCGCTCGCCGGCGAGCACGCTCGCCTGCGCGATGACCAGTGGGCCGCCATCGAAGCGCTGGTCATCGACCGGCGGCGGTGCCTCGTCGTCCAGCGCACCGGCTGGGGCAAGTCGGCCGTCTACTTCGTGGCCACCGCCCTGCTGCGCGAGCTCGGAGACGGCCCCACCGTCATCGTCTCGCCGCTGCTCGCCCTGATGCGCAACCAGATCGCCGCCGCCGAGCGGGCCGGGATCCGGGCCGTCACCATCAACTCGGCCAATCCCGAGGCGTGGGAAGAGATCTACGGGCAGGTGGCCGACGGGGAGATCGACGTGCTGCTCGTCAGCCCCGAGCGGCTCAACAACCCCGACTTCCGCGACAACGTGCTGCCCGAGCTGGCCGAGAGCGCGGGCCTGGTCGTGGTCGACGAGGCGCACTGCATCTCCGACTGGGGGCACGACTTCCGGCCCGACTACCGCAGGCTCGCCACGCTCTTCAACGAGCTGCCGCCGGGCATTCCGGTGCTCGCCACCACCGCCACGGCCAACGCGCGGGTCACCCGGGACGTGGCCGAGCAGATGGGCGAGGGCACGCTGGTCCTGCGCGGGCCGCTGGAGCGGGAGAGCCTGCACCTGAGCGTCGTACGGCTGCCGACCGCCGAGCAGCGGCTGGCGTGGCTGTCCCAGGCGTTGCGCGAGCTGCCCGGCTCCGGGATCATCTACACACTGACCGTGGCCGCGGCCCACGAGATCGCCGGATACCTGCGTGACCAGGGATATGAGGTGGCCTCCTACTCCGGGCAGACCGATCCCGCCGAGCGGCTGGCCGCTGAGGAAGCGCTGCTCAACAACAAGATCAAGGCGCTGGTGGCGACGAGCGCGCTCGGGATGGGCTTCGACAAGCCCGATCTCGGGTTCGTCGTCCATGTGGGGGCGCCGCAGTCGCCCGTGGCCTACTACCAGCAGGTCGGCCGGGCCGGGCGTGGCGTCGAACGGGCCGAGGTCATCCTGCTGCCCGGCACCGAAGACCGCGATATCTGGGCTTATTTCGCCTCGCTGGCCTTCCCGCCCGAGCCGGTGGTGCGGACCACACTCCAGGCGCTCGAAGAGCGGGGCGTGCTCTCCACCCCAGCACTGGAGACGGCCGTCGACCTCAGCCGGGGGCGGCTGGAGATGATGCTCAAGGTCCTCGACGTCGACGGCGCCGTCCGCAGGGTCAAGGGCGGCTGGGAGGCGACCGGCGAGCCGTGGGACTACGACGCCGAGCGCTACGCCCGCATCGTCGGCGAGCGCAAGGCCGAGCAGGAGGCCATGCTCGGCTACCTGACCACGACCGAGTGCCGCGAACGCTACCTGCGCGGCCACCTCGACGACGAGACGGCCGGCCCGTGCGGCAGGTGCGACAACTGCACCGGCGAGCACCGTTCACCGCAGATCGCCGAACAGGCCGTGGCGGGCGCCCGCGAGCGGCTGACCAGGCCCGGTGTCGAGATCGACGCGCGCAGGCAGTGGCCGACCGGCCTGGCCGACCTGTCCGGCCGCATCAAGCCGGAGCTCGGCGCCGAGCCGGGCCGGGCGCTCGGGCGGCTCACCGACATCGGCTGGGGCAACCGGCTGCGCGAGCTGTTCAACGGCGCCGACGGGCCGATGGCCGACGACATGTTCAAGGCCGTGATCCAGGTCCTGTCCGCGTGGGACTGGCGGGAGCGGCCCGTCGCCGTGGTCAATCTGCCGTCCACGTCGCGGCCTCTGCTCGTGCGCGGCTTCGCGGAGCGGCTGGCGCAGGTCGGGCGGCTGACCTACCTGGGCGAGCTCGGCTACCGCGACGGCTCGCCGGGCAAGCAGTTCAACAGCGCCAAGCGGGTTCAGGCGGTCAGGGCGACGCTGGCCATGCCGAAGGAGGTCGGCGCCGCCGTGGCGGCGTGCGGTGGTCCGGTCCTGCTGATCGACGACCGCATCGACACCGGCTGGACGATGACGCTCGCCGCCGCGCTCGTCCGCCACGCGGGCGCCCCGGCCGTGCTGCCGCTCGCCCTGGCGACGGTCAGCTGACGCCCATTGTCACCAGGTCATAGCCGCCGTAGACCGGGTTGACGTGCACGTTGGTCGCCTTCAGGCCGCGTACGAGCAGTGACCGCTCCCAGGAGAGCGGCACCAGCACGGCCTCGTCGGCGATCTTCTGCTCGACCTCGTTCCAGCGCCGGGCGCGCGTGGTGGCGTCGAGTTCGCGCTTGGCCGTGTCGATGAGGGCGTCGAGCGCGGGCAGGCGGACGTTCACGTTGATCGAGTTACCCTTCTCCAGGATCTCCCTGCTGTCGGCCAGCGGGGAGATGAACGTCTCCACGTCCGGCCAGTCGGGCGCCCACGCCCTGGCGATCAGGCCGACGCCCGCCTTCTTGAGATATTCGGGGTTGCCCCCGTACTTCGCGTGGAAGTCCGCGATCGGGTAGCCCCGCAGCTGCACCTTGATGCCGATCTTGGCCAGTGACGCCTGCACGGCCTGCGCGGCGGCGGACTCCCCGAAGGTGTCGCGGTAGATGTAGGTGGTGCTGAACCCGCCGGGCTTGCCGCAGGCGGCGAGTGACTCCTTGGCGGCGGTCGTGTCGCCGGACGCAGAGAGGCCGGGCAGGGGCGCGTGCGTGCCGGGGATCAGCGGCGGTACGAGCGAGGTCGGTATCTGGCCGCCCTGGTTCAGCCCGCCTACGGAGGCCCGGTTGATCGTCGCCAGGTCCAGGGCACGGATCACCGCGCGGCGGCAGTCGACGTGGTCGAACGGCGGTACCTGCGGATCGATCGCCAGATAGCGGATCCGGGAGCCGACGGGGGCGTCGGCGCGGCTCTTGTACGCGGGGTTGTCGTAGATCTTGGTCGAGTCCAAGGTCGCGATCGGCGAGCTGACCTCCGCCTGGCCGATCAGCATTTTGGCGCTCGCGTCGGCCGCGGCCAGCTCGAATTCGAGCTCGTACCGGTCCGGGAGGGCCTTGCGGTTCGGGTCGGTCGCGGGGTCCCAGTTCGGGTTGCGGACCAGGACGATCTTGTTGTCCGTCGCGCTTTCGAACTTGTACGGCCCCGACGAGATCACCGCGTACCGATACTTGGTGGCGGTGTCCTTGGCCTTGGGCACGGGGACGGTCTCGGGCAGCTGGGCGAGGTTGTCGAAGGCGCCGTACGGCTGCTTGAGGTGGAACACGATCGTGCGGTCGTCCGGCGTCTGGATGGCCGAGTCCGTGTTCGCGTCGGGCGACTTGTACGGCCCGTTGTAACCGGCGGGCAGGTCGAGGATCGTGTCGAAGTAGGTGGGGCCGTTGCTCAAGGTAGCCTTGTCCATGCTCCGCAGCACCGCGTACTTCACGTCCGCCGCGGTGATCGGGGCGCCGTCCTGGAACTTCACGCCGTCGCGCAGCCGGTAGGTCCAGGTCTTCCCGCCGTCGCTCGCCTGCCCTAGGGCCTCGGCCAGGTCGGGAACGAGCTGGGTGCCGGCCTGACCGGGGACCGGCTTGAACATCGTCAGCGACCGGCCATAGAGGCGGATGGCGTTCATGGCGTCGGGGTAGTAGGTGTTGCCCGGATCGGTGGAGTCCAGGCTGTAGGCCGAGGCCAGGCGGAGCGTGCCGCCGGTCTTGGTGGACGGGTTCGCGACCGCCGCGACGGCCGCGTCGAAGCCGGTGGGCGCCGTCGTGGCCGGGGTCGTGGGCCCGCTTTCCGGCCCCGTCCCAGGGAGGTCGCGGATGAAGATCCACGCCACGAGGCCCACCATGAGCGCCGTGGCCACCGCCCCCACCGACACCAGCACCCCGCGCTGCCGGACACCGGGCGCGGTCACGGGCGTGACACCACCGGGATCGGTGGGTCGCGGGTATGGCCCAGGCATCTGCGGCCCGGACTCCCAGCGAAACCCGGCAGGCGCCTGCGGCCCGGAACTCCCGTGCGCCCCCGCCGGTGGTGCGGCTTGCGGGTAGGCCATGGCAGATGGCGGTGGCGGTGGCGGCGGGGGAGGGGCGCTCGTGCGGATGAGCTCTCCCAGCACCTGCTCCGCCGTGGGCCGTCGCCGGGGATCCTTGCCCAGGGCCGTCCACAGCAGCGCCCTGAGCGGCTCCGGCACCCCCGACAGGTCCGGATCCATGCTCAGAATCCGGTGCATCACCACCGGCAGCGCCCCGAACCCGAACGCGCTGTGCCCCGTGGCCGCGTACACCATCGTCCCGGCCCACGCGAACACGTCGCTGGCCGGTGACGGCTCGCCGTGGAACTGCTCCGGCGCCATGTACGCGGGCGTGCCCACCACGCTGGTCGTCAGGCTCTGGCTCACGTCGAGCGCCCGCGCGATGCCGAAGTCGATCACCCGGGGCCCGTCGGGAGCGAGCAGCACGTTGCTCGGCTTGAAGTCGCGGTGCATCACCCCGGCCCGGTGGATCGCGGCCAGCGCGGTGGCGGTCGCGATGGCCAGCCGTACCAGCGCCTGGCCCCGCAACGGGCCTTCCCCGGACACCTGGCGTTGAAGGGACGGGCCGTCCACGTACTCGCCGACGATGTACGGCTGGTCGTTGACGGCACCCACCTCGAGCACCCGCGCCGTACAGAACTCCGCCACCCGCCGGGCGGCCTCAGCCTCGCGCCGGAAGCGTCGTACGGCCTGCTCGTCGTCGGCGAACCTGGCGTGCAGCAGCTTGATCGCCACCCGCTCGCCGCTCGGGGAGGTCCCCAGATAGACGCTGCCCTGGCCGCCCTCGCCGAGGAACCCGGTGACCTGATACGAGCCAACCGACACGGGGTCGCCTGGCCGTAACGGACGCACGCCCAGCATCCGGCTCCTCATCGTCCTTTATCGGAGCTTCTTACGATAAAGGGCACCAGGAAGATCGGACTAGAGGCGCGGGCGCGCTCCCAGATGAACAATCGCCTTGGCCGCCAGGCGGCAGCCGTCCGTCAGCGCCTCGGCCGGCGGCTTGCCCTCCAGCCACGGCGGCAGGAACCCGGCGCAGAACGCGTCGCCCGCCCCCGTGCCGTCGACGATCCGGTCGACCGGATCGGCGTTGACCCGGATCGGCTCGGATCGGCTGTTGCCGAACCAGAGCGCGCCGTCGACGTTCATCTTGATCACGACCTGCGGGAACCAGGCGGTGAGCACCTTGGCCGCGGCCTCGGGATCGTCGCGGCCGGTCAGCACTTTCGCCTGGTCGACGTTGGCGAACAGCAGCTTGACCCCGTTGGTCCACTCCAGGAACGGCTCGGCACCCGTACGCTCCAACGGCGCGGACGACGAGCAGTCGACCGAGATGGACATCCCGGACCGGCGAGCCATGTCGAGCGCGGCCAGCCCCGCGTCGCGGGACCCCTCGTTGATCAGGGTGTAGCCGGACAGATGCAGATGACCGCCGCCGAACAGGTCGCGCGGCAGATCCTCCGGCGAGAGCGCCGCGTTGGCGCCCGGGTCGGAGAGCATGGTCCGCTCACCCTTGTGCGTGACGAGCACCACGCAGGTGCCGGTCGGCCGCTCAGGATCCATGACGAGCCGGGCGTCAACGCCGTAACCCATCAGCTCCATGTCACGGTTGCGACCGGTGATGTCGGCGCCCCGGCGGCCGATGAAGGCCACCTCGGCACCCTCGACGGCCAGCCAGGAGGCGATGTTCGCCCCTGATCCACCGCCGTGCATCGTCACGATCGCCGGGGTGTCGCTCGCCCTGGCGAGCGCATAACGGGCGCGCGCGACCGCGTCGGTCATGAGATCGCCCACCACGACGACCCGCGTCATGATGCCACCACCTTGCTGCCTTCAGAACGAGCCTGGCCACGGCAAAACTAACAGCTTCCGGCCTACCCGTGGGGCGGACCCCGGACACAGGGGGGCAGTCGATGCACAAGCGTTGCCCAATAGGCCCTGCCGGGCGTGGCATTCGGGACGCGGGACTACGCTCGGGACTGTGGAGGCTCCGTACCCGGCTCACTGGGAGGCCGACGTCGTCCTGGCGGACGGCGGCACCGCCCATGTGCGTCCCATCAAGCCCGCCGACGCCGACAGACTGCGCGCCTTCTACTCCCGTCTCTCCGACGAATCCATCTATTTCCGCTTCTTCGGTCCCAGGCCGCGGCTCTCCGACAAGGAGGTCGCCTGGTTCACCACCGTCGACTATGTCGACCGGGTCGCGCTGATCGCCACCATCGGCACCGAGATGGTGGCCGTGATCCGCTACGACAAGACCGGGCCCGGTGAGGCCGAGGTGGCCTTCCTCGTCGAGGACGCCCACCAGGGCAGGGGAGTGGCCTCGGTGCTGCTGGAGCACCTGGCCGCCACGGCCCGCGAGCGCGGCATCCAGCGCTTCGTCGCCGACGTGCTCCCGGCCAACATGAAGATGATGGGCGTCCTGCGCCAGGCCGGATACACGGCGGAGAGCTCCTTCGCCGACGGTGTCGTCCGCATGACGCTCGACCTCACCCCCACGGAGACCTCGACCGAGGTGACGACCGCCCGCGAGCACCGCGCCGAGGCCAGGTCCATCGCCCGCCTGCTCGCGCCCGGCTCGGTGGCCGTCATCGGCGCCTCGCGCGAGCCGGGCGGAGTCGGTCACACCGTGCTGCGCAACCTGCTCGCCGCCGACTTCAGCGGCCCCGTCTACCCGGTTCACCGGGAGGTACGCGCCATGGCGGGCGTACGCGCCTATCCGAGCGTGGGTGCCATCGACGACCAGGTGGACCTGGCCGTGGTGGCCGTGCCCGCCTCCGGCGTCATCGAGGTGGTCAAGGAATGCGCGGAGAAGGGCGTACACGGGCTGGTCGTGGTCTCCTCCGGGTTCGGTGAGACGGGCGCCGAGGGCCGTGAGCGGCAGGATGAGCTGGCCCGCATCGCGCGCGCGTACGGCCTGCGCGTGGTCGGGCCCAACTGTCTCGGCATCGCCAACACCGACCCGGCCGTCAAGCTCAACGCCACACTGGCGGCGACCGTGCCGGGCCGGGGGCGGGTCGGCTTCTTCAGCCAGTCGGGCGCGCTCGGCACCGCGCTGCTCCAGCGGGTGGCGCAGCGGGGGATGGGCATCTCGTCGTTCGTCTCGGCGGGCAACCGGGCCGACGTGTCGGGCAACGACCTGCTCCAATACTGGGAGGAGGACGCCTCGACCGAGGTGATCCTGCTCTACCTGGAGTCACTGGGCAATCCCCGCAAGTTCACCCGCCTGGCCAGGCGCCTGGCCCGCAGCAAGCCGATCGTGGTCGTCAAGAGCGGCGGCACCCCCGCCGGTCACTCCGCCGAGGCGCTCGGGCTGCCCGATTCGGCGATCAGTTCGCTGTTCTCGCAGGCGGGGTTGATCCGGGTGGACGACCTCATCCAGCTGTTCGACGTGGGCCAGCTCCTGGCCTATCAGCCGCTGCCCGCCGGCCCCCGGGTCGGGCTGGTCACCAACTCCGACGCCCTGGGCCTGCTCGCCGCCGACGCCTGCGTCGCGGCGGGCCTGGAGCCCCTGCCGCCGGTCAACCTGGGGGCGGGCGCCGGGGCCTCCGCCTTCGGTACGGCCCTCGCGGACCGGCTCGACTCGCCGTCGGTGGACGCGGTGGTGGTGATCTACATGCCGCCGATCCCCGGCGAGGACTCGGCGGTCGCGGCCGAGCTGCTGCGGGTGTCCCAGGACTCGGCCAAGCCGGTGCTCGCCACCTTCCAGGGGCATCTCGGCATGCACCCCGACCTGCTGGTGGGCTCGGTGCCCTCGCGGGGGTCCATTCCCTCGTACGCGGCGCCGGAGGAGGCGGTCAGGGCGCTGGAGCACGTGGTCCGCTACGCGAGGTGGCGCGCCCGGCCGGCTCTACCGCCTCCCGAACTCCCGGACATCGACCCCCAGCGCGCCCGCACCCTGATCCACCACGCCCTCCACCAGCCCGCCGCTGCCACCATCGACGCGGCTTCCGCTTCCGTATCCGCGTCTTCCGTATCCGCGTCTTCCGTGTCCGCGTCGTCCGCTTCCGCGCGAAGTTTCTTCGCCGAGCCGGGACCGCCGGTCGAGGCCGATGTGGCCGAGCTGCTCGCCTGCTACGGGCTGAGTGTCTGGCCGGCCGAGGTGGTGCGGTCCCCGGACGAGGCGGTGGTGGCCGCCGAGCGGCTGGGCTGGCCGGTGGTGCTCAAGGTGGCCGGGGCCGAGGCCGCCCGCCGGGCCGGGACCGTACGCCTCGGGCTCGCGGGGCCGGACAGCGTGCGGCATGCCCACGCAGAGTTCGTCGCCCAGTTCGGCGAGGACGTGGAGCTGGCGGTCCAGCGGATGGCGCCGCAGCCCGCCGTACCGACCGTGGTGAGCGTCACCGAGAACCCGGCGTTCGGCCCCGTCGTCTCGTTCGGGCTGGGCGAGGTGACGGCGCGGCTCCTCCTCGACCAGGGCTTCCGGCTCGCGCCGCTCACGGGCGAGGACGCCGCCGGGCTGGTCCGTTCGGTCCGCGGGGCTCCACTGCTGTTCGGCGAGTACGGCTACCCGCCCGTGGCGGTCGACGCCCTGGAGGACCTCCTGGTCAGGGTGGGCCGCCTGGCCAACGACCTGCCCGAGGTGGCCCGTCTCGACCTCGACCAGGTGCTGGTGGGCCGGGAGGGCGTCATCATCCTGGGCGCCCGCGCCACGATCCGTACCCCACCCGGCCCCCGCCCGGACGGCGGCCCCCGCAGGCTGTCCTGATCAGTTAGAGGGTCGGCCGCCCTCGGAGAGCCCCGAGGGCGGCCTAGGGCTCGGTCAGCCGTGCACGATCGCGACGTTGTCGATCCAGTTCCACGCCGTGCCCGCGTTGTCCAGGACGAGGTTCAGCGCGTCGATGGAGTGTTCGCTCGCGTCCGCGGGGTCGGCGACCTTGAACGTCGTGGGATAGAAGGACCCGTCGGTGTAAAAGCCGCCGTATCCGTGAATGACGAGATAGTGCCGCAAGAGAGAGGCCTGGTTGTTCCACGGCAACTGGCCGGGTTTCACGATGATCATCACGGGATTGCCACGGGACAGGGAGGTGATGATCCGGTCGAAGACGACCTTGCGGGTCTGGTCGATGCTGACGTCCAGCCCTTCGAACGAGTACTGCCAGTCAGAGGATGAAATGTACTGGTTGATGACGTCGGGGATCCGTCCCGGCCAGGTGATGCCGTAGATCGCCTCGTCGGTGCCCAGCTTGTCGGCCAGTTCGGACTGCGGCGGAGCCGAGTAGCCCATCGTGGCGAGCGTCATCTGCACGGCGGCGGGCCCGCACCAGTTCGACTTCTCCTGCTGCTTGAGCGAGAGCCTCATGTCCAGGGCCCGGACGGTCGGCCGCCAGGTTCCGGCGATGCCGAAGGTGGCGTCGGCGACGGCGTAGGGCCGTCTGAGATCGGTGAACGCGGTGTAGCAGGCCCGGCTGGCATTCGTGGTCATCGTCGGGCACGAATCGGCGATGGTCGGGCCGCCCCCGCCGAACTTCAGCGTCAGATTGACCTGGAAGTTGGTGTACGCGCCCGGGTTGATGAAGGCCACCGCGCGTACCTGCGTACGGTGGTCGTTGAACTCCAGGCACACCTGGTAGGCGGTCCCGTTGTACGTCTGGGTGTCATTGCAGGTTCTGTTGGCCGCGGACGGATACTCGTGCCAGATTCCGGCCTGGGCTGGGAGGGCGGGCACGGCGACCACCGCGAGTGCCACGCCTGCCAGCAGCGAGAGTAACGCCGAAAGCAGTCTTTTCACGGGCTCAAGTCCTTCTCTGGGACGTGGTGCGGGAGGAGATCGGTTACGGCGCGGTCACCGCGAGCCTGTGCAGCCGTTCGTTGATCTTGTAGTAGAGGTCGCCGAACCTGTCGGCCGTCAGCCCTTCCATCCCCGGGTCGGTCAGCAGCACGGTCATGGCCTTGGTCGACTTGTCGATCCGGAAGATCTGGTCGCCGGAGGTGCCGTACACGTGGCCGGGATCCTTGTCCACCGTCAGCAGAACCCCGTCGCGCCAGGCCAGGCTGGGTTTGGCGGTGTAGTCGGGGTCGGCGAACAGCCTTTTCACGGTGATCGCGCCCGGATTGGCGGGGTCGAGCGTGAACAGCGACCCACCGGCCAGCCCCCAGAGCCCGCCGTCCACCTCAGTGAGGGCCGTGACGGCTTTGGGCTCGGTCAGCGGCAGCGGGTGGGTGCGCACGGCGCCGGTCGCGGGATCGTAGGAGAACAGGGTGGCCGAGGCTCCGGGGGTGTAGACGGGGTCGACGCCCAGCGCTCCGCGGGTGGAGGTGCCGCCGAACACCTTGCCGCCCGCGTAGGCCAGCGAGACGACGGCCTGGTCCCGCACCACGCACACGGTCCGGCCCGCCGTGCCGTCCTTCCAGATGCTGAGCGCGCCGCTGCGTTTGCCGTACTTGGGCACCGTGCCCATGTACACCGTGCCGTCGGGGCCGCCGGCCAGCGCGTACGGGCGGTCCTGCGGCGGCGGCCCGTTACCCGGCTCGCAGTCGTCGGCCTTGTCGCCCACCGAGCCGCCGGTGTACCTGAGCGTGGGCGGCCACGGGCCGTCCGGGTCGTAGCTGTAGAGCTTGGCCGAGGGGTAAGCGCCGATGTAGAGCCGTCCGTCGTGGGCCAGCAGGCTGTCGGTCTGGCTGAGCCCGGTACGGGGGGTCGTGTCCGGGTTGCCCTCGTCCTCGTCGCCGCGCAGCGGGTCGTAGACGCCGGTGCCACCCGTCAGGTAGCCGCCGGTGTAGATCTTCCCGTCGGGACCGGCGCCGAGCGCGTTGATCGCCGCGGGCAGGACGGGGGTGCCGACGACGACCCGGCTGCTCCACTGACCGGTCGCGGGCGTGTACTTGAAGATCCTGGTGCCGTCGCCGGCCGCGCCGAGACCGATGAGCGTGCCGTCCGCCCAGGTGTAGCCGGTGACGTCCAGGCCTGGCTGTACGGTCGTCGCCCGCACGGTCTTGGCGGCCAGGTCGTAGGACTGCAGCAGGCCGTCCTTGACCAGCCAGACCTTGCCGTCGGCGGCCGGTGAGTGGTGCAGGTCCACATCGGTGATCGTGGCGTCGGTGACGGCCCGGTAGGAGCCGTCGGCGTTCTTGACGATCTGCAGGACGAGCAGCGTACGGTCGATCCAGGCGAACAGCCTGCCCCCTGTCCAGGTGAGGCCGCCGACCATGGAGTTGTGCGCGTACGCGGCGGGCAGGAGGCTGTCGATCCGCCCTGTGAGGTTGTCGAACCTGACCAGCGCGGCGTTCGTCCCCGTGCCCAGATAGGTGGCGTTGGCGACCGGGTCGTGGGCGAGGCTGCGCACGTACTGCGCGTCGGCCACGATGGGCACGCTGCCGATCGTGGTGAAGGCGCCGTTGTCGTACTTGAAGTAGCGGCCGTCGTTGTACGTGCCGCCGTACACCTTCCCGCCCGCTCCCGGCTCCAGGTCCCAGATGAAGGAGTAACCGCCCTCAGCCCGGCCGAGGTCGGTCACCGTCGCCTGGCCGGGGACGTGCCGGTACAGCTTGGAGTTGGGGTAGGTGCCGAGGTAGACGCTGCCGTCGGTGGCCGTGGTCGCCGCCCAGCCGCCGACCGTGGGCGTGGCGGCGCTGTCCGGGATCGTGATCTTCTTGGTCACCCTTTCGGTGGCCAGGTCGATCTCCGCGAGCTGCGGGTTGGCGTCCGCGGTGCCGGTGTAGATCGCGTACGCGTCGCCGCCCGCGAACGTGGTGGCGTTGGGCACGCTGCTCTCGATCTGCACGCCGAGATCGGTCGTGTCCTTGGTGATCAGCACCTCGTCCCAGTAGGCGGTGCCCACATTGGCGACGCCCGAGTAGATGAGCGCCGAGACCGTGGCCGTGCCGGCGGGGGCGACGCCGGAGGCCGCGACGTCGTTCCACCGCTTGCCCGTGACCGAGGCGTTCGCGCTGCCGAGGAGCTGGCCCGAGGTTCCCCTGAAGCGCAGGTACAGCTCGGCGCTGCCGCTGTCGGCCCATACCTGGGCATAGGCGGTGTAGCGGGTACCCGCGGTGGCGGGCAGGCCCGGCAGGCTCTCCCTGCCGTAGGCGTTGCCCGGCTCGGCGTCGGCGATGCGCGCCGTGCTGCGGCCGTCCCAGGTCACGGCGGTGACACCGCCCGGGCTGTGCGAGCCACTCCACCCGGTCAGCCCGTCGTCGAAACCGCCGTTGGTGATCCGCAGGTCGGCGGCCTGCGCCGGGGCGAGTGGGACGGTGATGAGCGCCGCCAGCAGTGCCGCCGACAGCGTCCCCGTCAGCAGGCGCCTCATAACGCCGCCTGCACGGCGTGATGGCGCTCATCGAGCCTGGGGCCGGCCAGGTCGTCGGCTTCAGGTGGCGGCGGAAAGCGTGGGATGAACCCGGCCAGGGTTACCAGAGGGGATCGCGTCATGTCCCGTACCTCCAGCGAGCGTGTTCGATACTGCTCGGTTTCGGCCCTGACCGTAACTTTTGGGGCACGCCTCGTCAATAGGGTGCAGCGCTGGCGGCTCGGATCAGAAAAATTTGGGTCTTGACCGTAACTAGCCGCCTCTGAGAGCTTGTGATCGTTTCACTCGTCGCGAACTTGGGGAGTCCCAGGCGTCCGTCTGGACGGTGGTTCTCGGAGGGTCGCCAAACCTCATTTCTATGAAATTTCACCATTTGCCACTCGAGTGGTCGGCACGGCGGCAGTGATGAGGCGCAATGGCACGTCCGGTAATTGCACATGTCCGTACACGTAGATAACGGATAAAAGACGTTATAGAGCGTTATGTCTGGTGGGTGAGTGCACTGCGCGGTCCTGGCAGGATGGACCCATGAGGGAAACCCGAGTCTCAGCCGCGGGCCTGCGTGAAGCGATCGAGCGCAGCGGCTACTACCCCGACCTCGTCACCGATGCGGTCGAATCCGCGCTGGGCAAAGAGGCTGTGACCGCATTCGTGGTCCACCATGAGGCCACCTTCGATCCCGCGATGGAGGTGCGCAGGCACGTCACCGTCCTGGTGCTGTCGACGACGAGGCTGCTGGTCTGCCACACCGACGAGCACCCGGCGGTGGAAGGCGTCTCGACCTCACACGCCTCCACGACGACGGAGGCCGTCCGCCTGAGCCGCGTCCAGTCGGTCGCGGTCACCCGTGTCGTCCCCGACCCCGCCTCCTACGTGCCCGGCGTCCCTCCCACGGAGGTCACGCTCACGATCGGCTGGGGCGCCATCTCCCACGTCGACCTCGAGCCGGCCACCTGCGGCGACGAGAACTGCGAGGCCGACCACGGCTACACGGGCGCCATCACCGCGGACGACCTCTCGCTCCGGGTGAGCGAGGCGGCCGACGGCCCCGACGCGGTCAACCACGTCCTCGCCTTCTCCAAGTCCCTCTCCGAAGCCACCGCCCGCGCCACGACCTGACAAAACCACTCCCAGGCGCCCACCCTCTCGGCGCCACCAGGGCACGACGCATGCAGACAACGCGCACCCCGGTCCATGAGACCGCGCCCAGGAGGGAACCTCGGCGACAGCGCACGGCGCTCTCCAGCGAGGTCGATGAGCCACGCCCAGGCACCAGCGTCCCGGCGGCGCCGTCCGCAGCACGGTGGCCGCGCGTCTGCGATGACGGCTGCCCCAACTGCCTTACGGTGACCACGGCATCCACGGTATCTACGGCGTCCGTGGCTTCTGCGGCGTCTACAGCATCTGCGGTGTCCGCAGTGCCTATGCGGCCGCCCTTGGGCGCGCGCCTCCAGCCGGGGATTCCCCACGAACAGCCCCGCACCGTATGTACGGCGCCCAGCCGATCAAGCGAAGAAGACGGCCAAGAATACGCACGTAACGTCGCCCAGCCATGTGCGGGCTCAGCGGCCGTTTTCCTGGAGGCCCCTAGCCACGTGCGGCGGGTGGCGCCCACTCGGCAGTGCCGTACAACAAGATCGGTTTCTGGGGTTTGCTGCGCGCGGCCGTGCGGCGGGTGGCGCCCGCTTGGCTTTTGGGGTTGCGGCGATCAAGCGGGGTTTGCGGTGATTGCGTGATCGAGTTTTCGGACGAGACGAACGGAATGGAGCGCCATGGATGGATACGCGCCACTGATTCCCAGCTACGGCACCGCGTCGCTGGCCGAGCTGCCCGGGGCGTTGCTCGCGGCGCTGGGCGTGGCCGAGCCGAACCCCCTCCAGCTCGCCCCCGCCGACCGCGTCTGCCTGTTCATCGTGGACGGTCTCGGCGACGAGCTGCTCCAAGCGCACGCCGACCGGGCGCCCTTCCTCGCCGCCGCCACCCGGACCACGCTCACCGCCGGGTTCCCCGCCACCACCGTCACCAGCCTGTGCTCGCTGGGCACCGGTGTGTCGCCGGGTGAGCACGGCATGCTGGGTCTGATGCTGGCCGTGCCCGGCGCCGGGCACCTGTTCAACTGCCTGCGCTGGACGCTGCCCGGCGGCGCCTTCATGGAGCCGAGCCGATGGCAGCCCGCCGAGACCGTCTTCCAGCGCGCCGCCGCCGCGGGGATCACGCCGAGTTATGTGGCTCCGGCCCAGTTCGAGGGGAGCGGGCTGACCGAGGCCGTCTACCGCGGCGTGCGCTATCTGGCCGCCGACAGCGTCGACGAGCGTGTGGCCGGTGTACGCGCGGCGATGGCCGCGCCGAGGGCCCACGTCACCGTCTACTACGGCGACCTCGACGCGATGGGCCACATGACCGGCTGGGGCAGTGAGGAGTGGCTCGACCAGCTGGAAATCGTCGACCGGATGGCCGAGCGCATGGCCGCGGACCTGCCTCCCGGCTCCGCCCTCTACATCACCGCCGACCACGGCATGGTCAACGTGAGCGAGAAGCTCGACGCCGAGACCGACCCCGCGCTGAGCCGGGGCGTGGCGATGCTCGGCGGGGAGGCGCGGGCCAGGCATGTGTACGCCGAGCCGGGCGCCGCCTCCGAGGTGCTCGACGCCTGGCGTGAGACCCTGGCGGGCAGGGCATGGGTGGTGTCGAGGCAGGAGGCGGTCGAGTCCGGCTGGTTCGGCCCGCGTGTACGATCCGAATGGCTCGGACGCATCGGCGACGTCGTGGCCGTCCCGTACACCGACCTGGCCCTCACCGCGCCGGGCGCGCATCCGATCGAGGCGCTGTTCACCGGCTACCACGGTTCGATGACGACCGCCGAACAGCATGTACCACTCTTGGAGGTAAGCAGCCGATGAGGTCATTCATGGCAACTGGGGTGAGCGCCCGATGAGCCCGTTGATCACGCCCGAGGAGGTCGCCGCCCTGGACGAGGTGACCCTGCTTGACGTGCGGTGGCGGCTCGGCGGCCCGCCGGGGATCGAGATGTATGACGAGGGGCACCTGCCGGGCGCCGTCTTCTGCGCCCTCGACGCCGACCTCGCCGCGCCGGCCGGGACGGCCGGGCGGCATCCGCTGCCGGAGCCGGACGACTTCGAGAGCGCGATGCGGCGGCTGGGAGTGTCCGGCGAACGGCCGGTGGTGGTCTATGACGACACGGGCTCGATGGCTGCCGCGCGGGCCTGGTGGACGTTGCGTTATTTCGGCCACCCGGACGTCCGCGTCCTGGACGGTGGCCTGTCCGCCTGGGCCGACGCGGGCCTGCCGGTCGTCAAGGAGACGTCCGAGGTGGCGCCCGGTGACTTCGTCGCCAGGCCGGGCGGGATGCCGCTGCTGAGCGCCGCCGAAGCCGGGGCGCTCGCGACCTCGGGAGTGCTGCTGGACGCTCGGGCGGGTGAGCGTTATCGGGGAGAGGTGGAGCCCATCGACCCCGTCGCGGGGCACGTGCCCGGTGCCGTCAGCGCGCCGACCACGGAGAACATCGGCCCCGACGGCCGGTTCCGTCCCGTGGCCGACCTGCGCGAGCGGTTCGCCGCCCTCGGAGTGGGCGAGGGGGTGCCGGCTGGAGCCTACTGCGGCTCCGGCGTCACCGCCGCGCACGAGCTACTGGCCATGGAGGTGGCGGGCCTGCCCGCCGCGCTCTACGTGGGCTCGTGGTCGGAGTGGGTCGCCGACCCCACCCGGCCGATCGCCACGGGCTGAACCCCCGTCGCCACCGGCTGAGTCCCGGTCGCTACCGGCTGAGCTCCGCCCCTGGCGCGCTGAGCCGCCGCCCGGCCCCTGGTGAACGGCCGGTCTCCCGCGCCGAAGCACACGAAGCCGAGCGCTCCCGTCTTGGCCGAGGCCGACGCCAGGGCCGAGGCGGGAGCCCGGCCGTCGGCGAGGAGTTCGTGGAAGGCGGACATCACCGCCAACGCCTCCTCATCGCGCACCGGCACCATCCCCGCGACGACACAGGCCGTACCCCTGGCCAGGAACGCGCCGGCCAAGCCGAGCGGTGCGCCGTCCGCGGGCGTGTGCGCCATCCCCGAGTCGCACGCCGACAGCACCACGAGCGGGGCCGTCCGGGACAGCCCGAGCAGGTCGTACGCCATGAGCTGCCCGTCGGCGAGCGTGATGCCCGACAGCAGCGGGCTCCGCGCGTGGAACACCCCATGGGCCGCCAGGTGCAGCACGTCGGCGCTGGTCAGCGCCGCCAGCACGGACCCGGAACGGGCGGGCACCTCGCGTCCCCCGGGATGGCAGGCGAGCACCTGGGCGACCTCCGCGCGCGCGTGCGCCAGCCCCGGCCCGGCCGCGGCGATCATCACGGGCCGTTCGCCGGGTACGGTGGCGCGCCGCCGGGCCGCCAGCCAGGCGGCGGCGCTCGCGGCCACGGACACCGGACGATCACGCAGGCACGGCAGCGCCCCCCACGGCACCGTGTGCAGCAGGCCGGCGGGCACCAGGACCAGTGGCCGGTCGCCGAGCTCGGCGTGCAGCGGCCGGAGCAGCAGGCGTTCGAACTCCGCCGCGGCCGGCTCGACCGGGGCCTGGGCGGCGGCGCTGTCGCCGAGCACGGCCCGGCGCAGTGAGTAGCGCAGGCGGACGAGCGCCTCGCGAATCGGCCGCACATCGCCCAGCCGCCGCAGCGTGAGCCGTTCGCCGCTGATCAGCACGGCCAGCATCGAGGAGCCTTCGGCGACGAACTCGACCAGCGCCGCGCCGCCCAGCCCGGCCCGCACGGCGTCGGGGGCGGCCAGCCCGCAGGCGTGCGCGGGGGCGGCCACCGCCCGCCAGCGTTCGGCCCAGTCGAACACCTCCCGGGCGCACCCGTCACGCACCGCCATCGTCAGCCCGAACGCCGCCAGCCGCTCACCCGCCCGCGCCGCGTGGGCCCGCAGCGAAGGGTCCTCGAACGACTCCATGCTGCCGCCCATCTCGCTCAGCCCGTCGTGGACCGCGCGGAAGGCCTGGGTGACGTCCTCCTGCAGCGCTGCCTCCAGCGCGAGGGCGTGCTGGCGCACCAGCACCGGGATCTGCGACACCTGTGCGAGATGCCTGGCCTGCAACTCCGAGGCCAGCGACGTGAGACGGGTCCCGGCGGGAACCCAGCGCTCGCCGCGCCGCGCGTGCACGGTGAGGCGGGCCAGCTGCGCCGACGCCGTCGGGTGGTCGTCGAGCGCCAACGCCGCCTCCGCCGCCACCAGGCGCAGCGCGGCGGCGCCGGCCAGGTGGGCGGGACCGTTCTCGAGGTCGTCGGCGCACGCGATCAGCTGGTCGAGCAGGTCGGGGGAGGAGCCCTCCAGCGTCAGGCGGGCCCGCAGCACCACCTCCGTGGCCAGCGGCAGCCAGGAGAGGCGGTCCTGCTCGGCCAGCTCGACCGCCGCCTGCTCGGCCACGGCCAGCGCGCGGCGCGCGTCGCCGGTGAGCAGCTCCACCTGGGCCAGCTTCAGCCGCGCCTCGGACAGCGCCACCAGGGCGGCCGACGACTCCAGATCGGGTACGGCCAGGCTGAGCAGCGCCCTGGCCTCGCCGGGCAGGTGCGCGGCCAGCAAGGCTCCGGCGAAGTCGGCCCGCATCGTGGCCAGCCGCTCGGGGAAGCCGAACAGGGTGTTCTCGGCCGCCCGGTAGTGGGCGAAGGCTCCGGTGATGTCGCCCTGGCGGACGGCGAGGAAGGGCAGGTTGGCGGCGGCCAGGCGGGCCAGGTAGTCGAGCCTGGCGTGCCGGGAGATCTCCAGGCAGGCGGTGATGTCGCGGGTCGCGGCGTCCCAGTCGCTCCGGTAGGCGTGGACGAGGCCGCGGTTGAGCAGGCCGCCGGCCAGGAACCGGCGGTCGTCGATGGTGCCCGGCGCGGCCACGAGCGCCTGCAGCGCGCGGTCGCACGAGGCGACGGCCTCCTGGTGGCGGCCCAGGTGGGCGAGCGCGACGGCGCGCTGGGTGTCGAGCTTGGCCCGGTCGAGCGGGGAGAGGTAGGCCCAGGCCAGGGCGGCGATCCTGAGCGCCTGCAGAGGGTGGCCGCGTTCGGTGCGTACCGTCACCAGGGACAGTCGTGCCTGGGAGCGACGCTGCCGTGTGGCGCCGGGGGTGTCGATGGCCTGTCTGAGGTGATCTTCGGCGGCTTCGAGATCGCCGAGCTCGCGGGCGGCCAGGGCCATCGCTCTGAGGGCGACCACCGCGGCTTCGGCGCAGTCCGCTGCCCGGGCGGCGGCCAGGACGGTGCGCCCGGCGTGCAGCGCCTGCTGGGGATCGACCACCGAACGCAGGACCGCCGTCTCGGCCGCCACCACCAGCGGCCCGTTGGTGTCGGGGGCGGAACGGTCGTCCGACGTTGCGATCATGGCGCCTTGAGCTTCGTAGGGAGAGGTTGGGAGCCAGGGGGTGGGACGCGGTGCCTGGCTCCCGGGTGGTCATGGGCGGATCCGCACCCACCTGGTCTGGACGGGTGCGAAGCCGGGCCGGTGGCAGACCACGCTGAGCCAGCCCGGAGGCAGGCCGGTGACCGCGAACTGGCCCGAACGCGCAAGACGCCTGGTGAGCGTCAGATGCGGGGTCCTCACATCGACGTGGCTGCCCTCGCCGGGATGCGGGAACACTTGTCCCGCGACGTCGATGAGTCCGTCGCCCACCGTCACCTCCAGATCGAAGGTGAGGCCGGCCGCGACGAAGCGGATCATGCCGGGACCGTCGCCCCCTCGTACGCCACGGGGTGTGGCGCAGTCGGCGGGCGGGGCGGTCACCGCCTGAGAGACCCGGAGTCCGAAGGCATCGCGTGCGGCGGCGGAAACATGCCCAGGAATCGGATCGCTCCCGGCGGCGAGCCGGAGAGCCGCCAGGAAATACTCGTCGTTGATCATTGCACCGTCTCCTGTAGTGAGAGCAGGGTGCGCAGTTTTTCCAGGCACCGGATCCTGGTTGGACCCACGGTGCCCACGGGCATGCCGAGCCGCATCGCCACCTGCTGGCTCCCCATATCCGTCGCCACCAGCTGGAGGAGGGTGCGGCAGGGCTCGTGCATGGCGGAGACCGACTTCCACAGTAGGTGCCTGCCGTCGGCCTCCAGGACGGCAGTCGCCGGATCAGGGTCGTGTACGACGTCGAAGGACGGGAATCCGGGTGGTTCCTTCCTGATGATCAGAAGCGCCTCGCGACGCGTGGTCGTCGCCAGCCACGCGCCGACGCCTGATGGTTCCCTGATGGTGTGGAGGTTCTCGAGCAGACGCAGCCAGGCACCCTGAACCGCGTCCGCCGCATCGGTTTCGTTCAGCCCGCACGCGCGGGCGACAGCCCACATGCGCGATCCGAACCTGGACTCCAGCTGGTCCCAGGCCGTGTGGTCGTCTTCGGCCGCAGCCTTGAGCAGCTCCGCGGGATCGCGTGGCTCGTGCATGCGGCCTCCTTCGCCGTGACGGACGAGGAGGCCACCCTGCCTCCTCGTGATTGGCCGAGGACTGAGCGTAAACTCTACAGACTCGACCTGATGAGAACTCCCAGATCGGGAATTTGCCGGGTCGTCTCAGGGTCAAGGACTCGCCCGGCCGCCTCCTTGACGGGCAGGTCCTTGGCGGCGGCCGCGATGGCGCCCGCGACCAGGGCCGTGGCGAAGGAGGTGCCGCTCCAGACGGCGTAGCCGGTGAAGTCGTCGCGCTCCAGGAAGCTGCTGGCCAGCCACTCGCCACGGGCGCACGCGTCGACCCAGGAGCCGTAGGCGGAGAACGGCGCCCGGTGCTCCTGCGTCGGGTCGACCGCGCCCACGCCCACGACCTCCGACAGCGCGGCCGGCCAGAACGGCCGGTCGCTCGCGGTGTTGCCCGCGCAGGCCACCGTGACGGTGTCGGTCAGGCTCCGCAGCGCGTCGGCCAGGAGGGGCGGCGGCCGGTCGTCGAAGGTGTGGCAGCCGAAGGAGAGGTTCAGGACCTGTGGCGCGCGTTCGCGCAGCCGGTTGAGGGCGCGGACCACGCCCGCCTCGTCGCCGACGCCCTGCCCGTCGAGCACCCGCCATGCCCGCAGTGACACGCCCGGCGCCTGGCGCAGCAGCAGCCCGGCGAGGAAGGTCCCGTGGCCCGCCTGGGGACCTTCGAGCGTCTCGGCGTCGTCCCCGGGCTGCTCTTTGTACCAATCGCTGTCGGCCCACCACGGGTGCGGGGCGATCCCGGTGTCGAGCAGACCGACGACCACGTCCGACCGCGCTCTGCCCGGTTTGTACGGCACGGCCGAGGTGGGGAACGGCCGGGACGCCGGGCCGCCCCAGAACAGCGGCTGCCCCGTGAGCAGATGGTTGGGAGAGGCTCTGAAGCCGCGCTCCCGCAGGTCCATGGTGATCTCGATGGGGTCGACGCCAGGTGACAGGTGGATCACGCAGACGCCGTCGGCGTCGGCGACGGCCTGAGTCCAGCGAGCCGCGGCGGACAGCGCGTCCCGGTCGGTCAGTATCTGACCTTGCCGGATGAGCGACTCGCCGACAGATTGGATGTCCATGAGCGGGTATCTTTCCGCGCTCACCCGCGTGTCACACGCCACTGCGGCACCAAGTTGGTATGGCCGCCCTCTGGTGCCCGGTAGCGACCGACGGTAGTCTCTCCCTAGTCACTTGTGATCATCCCGGGGCGAGGCCGTTGGGGAAGGCGCACCTCGTACCGAATCGGGAGGTCCGGTGTCTGCTTGTGGCGTGCTCTACGTCCACTCAGCTCAGCCCGCGCTGTGCCCTCATATCGAATGGGCGGTCGCGGGTGTTCTTGGCGTACCCGTGGACCTGACGTGGACGCCGCAACCCGCCGCGCCCAATGTCGTGCGGGCGCAGGCGGAGTGGGAGGGTCGTCCGGGCATCGCGGCGGCCATCACCTCCTCCCTCATGGGCTGGCAGCGCATCCGGTTCGAGATCACCGAGGACGCCTCACCGGGCGTCGACGGGTCCCGCCATGCCTATACGCCGACGCTCGGCGCCTTCAGCGCGGTCGTCGGGGCCGCGGGGGACATCATGATCCCCGAGGACCGGCTCCGCACCGCGATGATGATGGCCGCCCAGGGGCGTGCGGTGCTGGAGGACGAGCTGGACAAGCTGCTCGGCCGGCCGTGGGACGAGGAGCTGGAGCCGTTCAGATACGCGGGCGACGGCGCGCCCGTCCGCTGGCTGCACGCCGCCGTCTGAGACCCGCACGAGGCCGCCTGAACGTGAAAGGGCCCCGCACCCAGGAGGTGCGGGGCCCTTCTCATACGACTACAGGGGGATGTTCCCGTGGGCACCCCTGGCCGGGGTGGCCTGGGCGAGGACCTTGGCGATCGCCCCCCGGGTCTCCTCCGGCTTGATGACCTCGTCGATCACGCCCAGCTGGCGCGCCCGCTCGAGCCCGCCGGCCAGCTTCTCGTGCTCCTCGGCCAGCCGCTGCTCCAGCTCGGCCCGCTCCTCTTCGGGGGCCGCGGCCAGCTCGCGCCGCTTCAGGATGCGCACCGCCGCGACCGCGCCCATGACCGCGACCTCGGTCGTCGGCCAGGCGAACACCTTGGTGGCGCCCAGCGCGCGGGAGTTCATGGCGATGTACGCGCCGCCGTACGCCTTGCGCGTGACCAGCGTGACGCGCGGCACCGACGCCTCGGCGAAGGCGTGCAGCAGCTTGGCACCGCGGCGGACCACGCCGTCGTGCTCCTGTCCGACACCCGGGAGATAACCGGGCACGTCGACCAGGACAACCAATGGGACCCCGAAAGCGTCACACATACGAACGAAGCGGGCAGCTTTCTCGGCGGACGTGGCGTCGAGGCAGCCACCCAGCCGCATCGGGTTGTTGGCGATCACGCCGACCGTCCGGCCACCGAGGCGGCCCAGCGACGTGACGATGTTCGGCGCCCACTTGGGGTGCAGCTCGATGCCCGGCTCGTCGAGCAGGCCGTTGACCAGCGGCTTGACGTCGTATGCCCGCCGCGCCGACTCCGGCAGCAGCGTGGAGAAGTCGACCTCGTCGATGCCCGTCGTGCGCACCCGTCCCTGGTGGCCGAGGAGCACGGCCAGCTGCCGCGCGCGCAGCAGCGCGTCGGTCTCGGACTTGGTGATGACGTGGACGACGCCGCTGCGCTTGCTGTGCGGCTCGGGGCCGCCCAGGGCGGCGCTGGTGACGTCCTCGCCGGTGACGCTGCGGACCACGTCGGGGCCGGTGACGAAGATGCGGCCGGAGTCGGCCAGGATCACCAGGTCGGTCAGCGCCGGGCCGTAGGCGGCGCCGCCGGCGGCGGGCCCGACGACCACGGAGATCTGCGGGACCACGCCCGAGGCCTTGGTCATCGCGGCGAATACCCGGCCGACGGCGTGCAACGACTCGACGCCTTCGGCGAGTCGCGCACCGCCGGAGTGCCAGATCCCGATGACCGGCACCCGTTCGCGGACGGCCACGTCGTAGGCGTGCACGATGTGCTCGCAGCCCTCGCCGCCCATCGCGCCGCCCTGGAAGCGGGCGTCACTGCAGAAAGCGACGATGGGGACGCCTTCGACGCGGCCCGTGGCGGCCACTATGCCGCTCTTGTCCTCGGGAGTGATCAACCGCAGCGAGCCCTCGTCGAGCAGCGCGGTCAGTCTGACGATGGGATCGCGGGGATCAGCGGGCTCTTGATCAGGGTCCTGTGGCGTCACCCGATTGTCGAGCACAGTCATTTAGGCCCCCTTGAACACGACTGCCACGTTGTGACCGCCGAATCCGAACGAGTTGTTGACCGCGGCGATGTCGCCTTCCGGCAGCGGGCGGTTCTCGCCGTAGACGAGGTCCACCTCGATGCCGTCGTCGAGACTGTCCAGGTTGATGGTGGCCGGCACGATGCGCTCCTGGAGCGCCTTGATCGTGAAGACCGACTCGATGCCGCCCGCGCCGCCCAGCAGGTGGCCGGTCATGGACTTGGTCGAGGTGACCAGCGGGTGCGTGCCGATGGCCTTGGCCACCGCCTGCACCTCGATGACGTCGCCCGCCGGGGTGGAGGTGGCGTGCGCGTTGACGTGCTTGACGTCCTGGCCGGTGACGCCCGCGTCGGTGAGCGCCTGGGTCATCGCCATGCTGATGCCCCGGCCCTCCGGCTCGGGCTGGGTGATGTGGTGGGAGTCGGCGGAGTAGCCGACGCCCGAGGCGTAGGCGTAGATCCGCGCGCCGCGCGCACGGGCGTACTCCTCGGACTCGAGCACGATGATGCCCGCGCCCTCGCCGAGCACGAACCCGTCGCGATCGCGGTCCCACGGCCGCGAGGCGCCCGCGGGGTCGTCGTTGCGGGTGGACATGGCGCGCGCGGCGGCGAAGGCGGCCACGTTCAGGCCGTGGATCGCCGCCTCGGTGCCGCCCGCGATCACCACGTCGGCGCGGCCGGACCTGATCATGTCCATCGCGTAGCCGATGGCCTCCGCGCCGGACGCGCAGGCCGACACGGTCGCGTGCACGCCGGCCTGGGCGCCGCGATCGAGACCGATCCAGGCGGCCGGGCCGTTGGGCATCAGCATCGGCACGGTGAAGGGCGAGAGCCGGTTCCAGCCCCGCTCCTTGTAGGTGTCGTAGGCGGACAGCGTGGTGGTGATGCCGCCGATGCCGGAGGACACCACGACGCCGAGCCGCTCGGGCGCCACCTCGGGGGCGCCCGCGTCCTGCCAGGCCTCGCGCGCGGCGACCATGGCGAACTGCTCGCTGCGGTCGAGGCGACGGGCCTCGGGCCTGGGCAGCACCTCGGTCGGATCGACCGCGGCCGTCCCCGCGAACTTCACGGGGACGGTGTCGATCCAGTCCGCGGTGATGCTCTCGACGCCCGACTGACCGGCGAGGAGCGCCGACCAGGTCGAGGTGACGTCTCCACCGACGGGCGTCGTCGCGCCGAGCCCGGTGACCACGACACGTACCCGGTTTGCACTCACGTTTCGCGCTCCTTGTCGATCAGGTTGGGTGTGAGATCAGTTCTGGATGAAGGTAAGGACGTCCTTGACCGTCTTCAGGTTCTTGAGCTGGTCGTCCGGGATCTCGACGCCGAACTCGTCCTGGGCGGCCACGGCGATCTCGACCATGGACAGGGAGTCGATGTCGAGGTCGTCCACGAAGTTCTTCTCGGGGGTGACGTCGCTCACCGGAATACCGGTGATCTCGTTGATGATCTTGCCGAGGCCCTCGAGGATCTCCTGCTCGGTGGCAGCCATGTCGCTATTTCTCCTTTGGTGTTTTCTGGTTCTGTACGGCTCAGGCCGTACAAGCTCCGATAGGTACGGCACGAGCCGTACCGGATCCTACGGAATCTCGATGACCTGACCCGCATAGGTCAGGCCCGCGCCGAAGCCGAGGATGAGCGCGAGCTCACCCGAGCGCACCTCGCCACGCTCCAGCATGCGCGAGAGCGCGAGCGGGATGGACGCGGCGGAGGTGTTGCCGGCGGTCACGATGTCGCGTGCGATGACGGCCTGGTCGGCGCCGATCTTGCGGGCGATCGCCTCGATGATGCGCAGGTTGGCCTGGTGAGGTACGAAGGCCGCCAGCTCCGAGGGGTCGACCCCGGCGCGCTCGCAGGCCTCCTTGGCCACCGGGTGCAGCGCGGTGGTGGCCCAGCGGAACACGGTCTGACCCTCCTGGTGGAGGGAGTCGTTGCGGTCGTTGACGATGATCGCGTCGGACTTGTCGCCCGAGCTGCCCCAGACGACCGGCCCGATGCCGGGCGTGTCGGCGGGGCCCACCACCGCGGCGCCCGCGCCGTCGGCGAAGATCACGGCGGTGGACCTGTCGGTCCAGTCGATCCACTGGGACAGCTTCTCGGCGCCGATGACCAGCACGTGCCTGGCCGAGCCGGCGCGGATCGCGGAGCTGGCCACGCCGAGCGCGAAGCAGAAGCCGGCGCAGGCGGCGTTCACGTCGAACGCGCCTGGCGCCTTGATGCCCAGGCGGTGGGCCACGACGGCCGAGGCGTTGGGGATCTGGCTCTCCAGCGTGCAGGTGGCGACGATGACCAGGTCGATGTCACCGGCCGACAGGCCGCTGGCGGCCAGCGCCTTGCCGCCGGCCTGCACGGCCATGTCCTCGACGGACTCGGTGGCGCCGGCGACCCGGCGTTCCTTGATCCCGACCCGGGACTGGATCCACTCGTCGTTGGTGTCCATGGTCTTGGCCAGGTCGTCGTTGGTGACGACGTTGGACGGCTGGTAGTGGCCGAGGGCCAGCACCTTGGCGCCCGGGGCGATGTCGGGAATCCTCACTTGGTCAGCTCCCTGGCCGCGTCTAGATCGTCGGGTGTCTTCAGCGCCACGGTGCGTACGCCCCGTAGCGCGCGCTTGGCCAGGCCGGTCAGCGTGCCGCCCGGCAGCAGCTCGATCATCCCGGTCACGCCCAGGTCGGCCATCGTGGCCATGCAGCGGTCCCAGCGTACGGGGCTGCTGACCTGGTCGATCAGCCGCCGCATCAGCACGGCGCCGTCGGTGACGACCTCGCCGTCGGCGTTGGACAGCAGCTTGACCCGCGGGTCGGCGGGGGTGATGCTCTCGGCGGCCGTGCGCAGGTGGTCGACGGCCGGGGCCATGTGCACGGTGTGGAAGGCGCCCGCTACGGAGAGCGCGATCAGCCTGGCGCGGGCCGGGCCGTCCTCCTTGAAGGCGGCCAGCTGCTCCAGCGTGCCACCCGCGACGATCTGGCCGGCGCCGTTGACGTTGGCGGGGGTCAGGCCGTGCTTGTCGAGGGCGGCCAGCACCTCCTCCTCCACGCCGCCGAGCACCGCGGTCATGCCGGTCTCGGTGACGGCGGCGGCCTTGGCCATGGCCTGGGCGCGCTCGCGCACCAGCGACAGCGCCTGCTCGGGGGTCAGCACGCCGGCCAGCGCCGCCGTGGCGAACTCGCCGACGCTGTGGCCCGCCAGCAGGTCGGGGGTCACGCCGAGCACCTCGGCCGAGGCCAGCGCGGCGGCCACGAGCAGCGGCTGGGCGACCGCGGTGTCACGGATCTCGTCGGCGTCGGCCTTGGTCCCATAGGTGATCAGATCGAGGCCCACGACCTCGGACCACGCGGACAGCCGATCCGCGAAGCCGGGGAGTTCGAGCCAGGGCGTCAGGAAGCCTGGAGTCTGGGCACCTTGGCCCGGGGCGACGAGTACAAGCACACAATCCACACTGCCCTGTAGAGGTTCGACACGAGGATAAGGATCCGTACGAACTTGGTCCCAGGGGTTTTGTAGGAACCCTACAGTGGGGGTTTCGGGGGAATTACGTTAGGGCGCGCCAGGTGACAGCGCTCTCCGAAAGCCTGCCGAGAATCAGTCCCACCTGCAAGGTGAAGGCCGACCTGCCCTCGGTGGGCTGGTAGCCGGTCAGCTCGGTGATCTTCTTGAGCCGGTAGCGCACGGTGTTGGGGTGGACGAACAGCAGCCGGGCGGTGGCCTCCAGCGAGGTGCCCTGCTCCAGGTAGGTGGCCAGCGTATCGAGCAGCGGGGTGCCGGCGAGCGGGAGGTAGACGTTCTCGATGAGCTGTTCTCTGGCGTCGTCGTCGCCGTCGAGCGCCCGCTCGGCGAGCAGGTCGTCGGCGTGCACCGGGCGGGGCGCGTCGGGCCAGCCGGACGACGCCTTCAGCCCGGCCAGCGCCGCCTTGGCCGATCTGGCGGCGGCGTGCAGGTCGGGCACCTCCGGGCCGATGACGATCGACCCCTCCCCGAAACGGGCCACGACCTGCTTGGCCGCGGCGTCCACGCTGTCGGCGCCGCCCACGATCACGATCAGCCGGTCGGCCTGCACGCCGGCGAGCAGGTCCATGCCGATGCGGCGGCCCTTCTCGCGCAGCCCGTCGATCACCGCGCGCGGGTCGCCCTCAGGGGCGCGGCCGGCGATCACGACGACGGGGGAGGAGGTCCAGCCCAGCGCGGCGGCCCAGGAGTGCAGCCCGTCGTCGACCTCGCCGCGCACCAGCGCGTCGACGATCAGCGCCTCCAGGCGGGCGTCCCACGAGCCCCTGGCCTCCGCCTCGCGGGCGTAGACGTGGGCGGCGGCGAAGGCCACGTCGCGGGTGTAGCGGAGCATGGCCTGCTCCAGCTGGTCCTCGCCGCCCGGCGCGGCCAGCTCGTCGGTCTGCGCCTCGACCACCTCCACGACGACCCTGACGATGTCGACGGTCTGCTGCAGGGAGATCGACCGCTTCAGCTCGCGCGGCGCGGTGCCGAAGAACTCGATGCTGGGCGTGGGCCGGTTCTCGCCCGCGTGCTGGAACCACTCCACGAACGCGGCGATGCCGGCCTGCGCCACGAGTCCCACCCAGGAGCGGTCCTCGGCGCTGAGGGCGCGGAACCACGGCAGCTGATCGTCCATACGCGCCATGGCCGCAGTGCCGAGCGAGCCCATGGCCCGCTCCAGCCTGCGCGTGGTGTCCTCCCGGGTCCGATCTGTCACGTCTCCTAGAGTGCCAGGTGGAGTCAGATGACCGCGACGCGAGCACGGCCGAGGGCGGGGTCTGGGTCGGATGACCGCGACGCGAGCACGGCCGAGGTCACAGCGGGGCCTGGGTCAGATGACCGCGACGGCGGTGATGAGCCCGATGGCGACGTGGGTGACGGCGAGCAGCCGGGCGCCCGGCTGCAGCTCGGGCTCCTTGACCAGGTCACGTACCGAGATGCCGACCAGCTTGTCGAAGACGAGCATCGCGACGGTCTGCACCACGATGCCGACCAGCCCGAAGACCACCGTGCCCGCCAGACCCTCGGTGAGCCGGCCGCCCGAGGACCAGATGGAGGCCGCGACGATCAGGCCCACCGCGGCCAGCGCCGAGGTGGCCAGCAGCGTGGCGTTGGGGTTGCGCTCGGTGCGGATGACCGAGCTCAGCTTGCCCGGTGTGGCGAGGTCGATCACGTAGAAGCCGACGATGAGCAGCACGACGCCCACGGCGGCGTAGGCGGCGATGGCGCCCGCGCCGCGGGCGAGGGTTTCCAGCAGGGTCATGGGTGCTCGATTCGGTGAGGGACGAAGGAAGAGGTGTCGTCGGTGATCAGGCCAGTAGTCTCTCTGATACCCATTCCGGCGGCCTCGTCGGCGATCACCCAGGCGCCGAGCACCGGCCGCTCGCCTTCGAAGTCGGGCAGGGCGTCGAACCCCTGGTAGACGTAGCCTTCCTGACCGTAGGAGCCGGGCGTCTCCTGGGTGCCGTCCGGCGTGACGATGCGCATCGACGCGCCCTCCCTGCCCAGGAGCGGCTTGGCGATGTAGGAGTCCAGGTCGCGGGGACCGTCGAGATAGGCGGGCAGCAGGTTGGGGTGGTCCGGGTAGAGCTCCCAGAGGACGGCCAGCAGCGCCTTGTTCGACAGCAGCGTCTTCCACAGGGGCTCGATCCAGGTCGCGTGCCGGACGGCGTGCCGCCCGAACGGGTCGGCCAGCATCCACTCCCATGGGTAGAGCTTGAACGCCGAGCGGATCATCCGCTCCTCGACGTCGACGAAGCGGCGATTGAGCGCGTCCCAGCCGATGTCCTCCATGGCGACGGCGACCGTGCTCAGCCCGGCCTGCTCGGCGGTCTCCTGGAGGTAGGCCAGGGTCATCGCCTCCTCGCCGGTCTCGTCCATGTTCGTCCAGGCGAAGTGGACGGGCCCCGCGGGCAGGGTCAGCTCCCGCCAGCGGTCCACGAGCCGCTCGTGGAGGGAGTTCCACTGGTCGTCCGCCGGGTGGACGTCCTTGAGCCAGAACCACTGCGCCACCGACGACTCGACCAGGGAGGTGGGCGTGTCGGCGTTGTACTCCAGCAGTTTGGCCGGCCCTGTGCCGTCGTAGCGCAGGTCGAAGCGGGCGTACAGGTACGGGTCACGCCGCTCCCAGGAGCGCGCCACGTCCTCGTGCGCCCAGGCGGGGATGGCGAAGTCGGCGTAGCGCCCGGTCGAGACGACGTGCTCGACGGCCCGAAGGCACATCCCGTGGAGCTCCTCGACCTGCTCCTCCAGCGCCTCGACCTCCGCCAGCGAGAAGACGTAGTGGATGGACTCGTCCCAGTAGGGCCGGGTGAGCCCCTCCGGATGGGCGGCCCGGTGGTAGGCCAGCCCATGGCTCTCGATCGTCTTCTCCCAGCCGTCCCTGGGGATGCCGTGTTCGCGTCGCACCGTCAGCCGCCGCCGCTCCAGTGGCTGCCGAAGCCGCCGCGCTGGATGTCGCGGCCCTTGCGGCTGGAGATGTTCACGTCGGAGGGGCGGTAGCTGGTGCCGGCGCGGACGCGCGTGCCGATCCTGGTGCCGCCGTAGTACCAGTGGTAGGCGCCGCGTGAGCCGCCGTAGAAGTGGGAGGTGCCGTCGTCGTCATCGTCGCAGAGGGACTCGTCGACGACCTCGTACGAGCCGTCGCTCAGCTGGTTGTTCATGTCGACGCAGTCGGCCGTCACGTCGTCGTCGTTCTGGGCCGAGCAGTAGCCCACCAAGAGAACGGACACGATGCCGAGGACGGACAGCGTGACCACCTTCGACGCCATCGACCGCTTGGGGGCCTCCGGCGAGGGAGGCGGCACGGGCGGCGAGTAACCCATCAAGCTCCTGCTTTCGTTGGCCGAACAGCCTATAGCCGCACGTCGTAACGCTTCAATGCCTACCACCGGCCGCTTGCCCGCGGCTTGGGTAGATATCAACACATGACACCCGTCGAGGCGCTGCGCGAGATCGCCTACCTGCTCGAACGGGCCGGCGAGCCCACCTACCGCGTGCGGGCCTTCCGCAACGCCGCCGCCGTGGTCACCGACCTGCCCCCCGACGAGCTGGTACGGCTGGCGCGGGTCGGCGGCCTGACCGATCTGCCGGGCATCGGCAAGGTCACCGCCCTGGCGATCACCGAGGCGCTGGACGGCGACGTGCCCACGTACCTGCGCAGGATGCGGGCCACCGAGGGCGCCGACCTCGACGACGCGACCGCGGCGCTCAGGACGGCGCTCAAGGGCGACCTGCACAGCCACTCGGACTGGTCCGACGGCGGCTCGCCGATCGAGGAGATGGCCGAGGCGGCCGAGGCGCTCGGCCACGCGTACTGGGCGCTGACCGACCACTCGCCCCGCCTGACCGTGGCCAACGGGCTGTCCGCCGACCGGCTCAAAGCGCAGCTCGACCAGGTCGAACGGCTCAACGAGCGGTTCGCGCCGTTCAGGATCCTGACCGGTGTGGAGGTCGACATCAACCTGGACGGCACCCTGGACCAGGAGCCCGAGCTGCTGGAGCGGCTCGACGTGGTGGTGGCCAGCGTGCACTCCAAGCTGCGGATGAGCGGTCATGAGATGACACGCAGGATGGTGACGGCGATCTCGAACCCGCACGTGGACGTGCTCGGCCACTGCACGGGGCGGGTCGTGCAGGCGGGCGGCCGGCGGGGGCGGGTGCGGCCGGAGTCGGACTTCGACGCCGAGCTGGTCTTCGAGGCGTGCCGCCGGTTCGGGGTCGCGGTCGAGATCAACTCGCGGCCCGACCGGCTCGACCCGCCCAAACGGCTGCTGCGGCTGGCCTACGAGATGGGCTGCGACTTCGCGATCGACTCCGACGCGCACGCGCCCGGCCAGCTCGACTGGCAGCGCCACGGCTGCGAGCGCGCGGCCCAGTGCGGCATCGAGGCGGCGCGGATCGTCAACACCTGGCCGCTCGCCGACCTGCTGGCGCGTCACGCTTGAACCCAGGCCGGCGCGTCACGCTTGGGCCTCTGCCGACGTGTCATGTGCTGGCGTGTCACGCTTGGATCTCTGCCGGGGTGTCATGTGCTGGCGTGTCACGCTTGAACCGGGATCGCCTGCCTGGTAAGGGGTTTGCGACCCGCGATTGTCGGTGGCGCGGCGTAACGTCACGAGTGTGAACCGTACCGACCGGCTCTACGCGCTCGTCGAGGACCTGCGCGCGATCTCGCCACGCTGCCGTTCGGCCCGCGAGCTGGCCAAGCGGTTCGAGGTCAGCGCCCGCACGATCGAGCGCGACATCATCGCGCTGCAGGAGTCGGGGGTGCCGATCTACGCCCAACCGGGGCGCAAGGGCGGCTACGCGATCGACAAGAAGATGTCGTTACCCCCGCTCAACTTCACCCCCGCCGAGGCGGTCGCCATCGCCGTGGCGCTGAGCCGGGCGGGTGACCAGCCGTTCGGCAGGCAGGCGCGCAGCGCGCTGCGCAAGGTGGTCGCGGCCATGCCGGGGCGGGAGGGCGAGCTGGCCAGGGAGCTGGCGCGCCGGGTGCGGATGGTCAGCCCGGCCGCCGAGCCGGGCGCCGAGATCCAGCCACTGGGCGGCGAGGGCATCTCCCGGGCGATCGAGGAGGCCCTGCAGCGGCGGCGCCTGCTCAGGATCGACTACGCCGACGCCAAGGGTGCGTTGACCTCGCGCGACGTCGAGCCCGGTGTGTTCCTGGGCGGTCGCGGTGGTTTCTGGTATCTCGTGGCGTGGTGCCGCCTGCGCGATGACGTACGGGTCTTCCGCCTCGACCGGATCGCCTCGGCCTCGGTGATCGCCGAGCGCTGCCCCGACCGGCCGCTGGAGAGGTTCTCCACTGACATCCCGGACATGTTCGTGCACGGCGCGGTGCTCGATTAATCATTCGAAAACACCGACATAGGGTTGTCGCCCATCCGTTAGATCGTTGTCTTGTTCGAGAAAGCAGGGAGACAACGATGGACAACACGGTTACCTGGTTCGAGGTCGCGACCGACGACCCCGAAGGTGCCCAGCGGTTCTATGGCGGGCTGTTCGGCTGGACGTTCGCGGCTTCCGAGGGCGGGCCGATCGACTACCGGATGATCGGTTATCCGGGTGGTGAGCAGCCCGGAGGCGGCCTCTACAACACCAAGGGCGAGTTCCCCGGCCACGCGATCTTCCATGTGGAGGTGGCCGACGTGGAGCAGAAGTGCCGCGAGACCGAGTCGCTCGGCGGCAAGGTCGTCACGAAGGTCATCGACGACGCCGCGGGCACCGACTTCGCCTACCTCCAGGACGGCTCCGGCAACCTCTTCGGGGTCTTCCACCGCAGGTGACCTGGCCGGGCGTGCACCCAGGAAGGCACCTTCCCCGCCGACCGGGGCACGCGCGCGAGCCGCTCTGGCGAGCGGTCACCCGCCCTGGACACGCCGCCGACCGCCGAGTGGCGGCGCGTCCAGGGCCTCACCGTTGATCACCGCGGCCTGATACAGCGGGCTGATTCAGCGGCTTGATTTTGCGGGCTGATCACAGCGCGGCGGTCGCCAGCCAGCGGTCAAGGAAGGCGCGGTCGCCGTGGACGGTCAGCGCGTCCGGGGAGCGCCTGCCGTACAACATCAGCAGCAGGTCGCTCACCGGGCCCTGGACGGCGACGTCGCCCTTGGCGTGGCCGCGCGCCCAGCTGATCCGGCCCGCCGGGCCCTGGGTGAGGGTCCATTCGCCGTCGGCGTCGCTCGCGTGGAGGTGGATCGTGGCCCCCTCCGCGTCGAGCGCCGCCAGGCGCTTGGCCACCCAGAACGCGTACGGCAGGGCCTCCAGGAACTCCTCGATCCCGTCGATCGCGACCGGCGCCTCGACGACGGGCGCCACGCCGACCGCTTGCTCGGCGTCACAGCGGTGCACGACCAGCTCGAACAGCATCCGGCGGGCCCACCAGCTCACGCGCTGATCGCCGCCCCAGGCCCAGACGGGCGTGTCCGGGTCGGTCTCGCGCAGCGTGGCGACCAGCTCCCGGGCGCCCGAGCCCAGCCAGGCCGGATCGCCGCGCTGCCCCTCGGCCAGGCCGTTGGGCACCTGGCGGGACCAGATCGGCTCCTGCCGGCCCGTCTCCACGATGTGCACCACCCACCGGTGCAGCGTGCCGACGTGCGTGATCAGGTCCGCCAGGGTCCAGCCGGGACAATGCGGCACCGGGGTGCCGGGATCGGCGCCGGTGGCCAGCTCGGCCAGCCGCGCGCTCTCGCTCTCCACCAGCCGGGGATAGTCCGTCACGTGACCGAGACTAGATCAGACCGACTTGCAGGTGGCACCCCGCTCGGGCATCTTCCCGGCCAGCAGGTAGGAGTCGACGAACCGCTTGACGCACTTGTTGCCCGACAGGTACGCGCCGTGCCCCTCGCCCTCGTACGTGACCAGCGTGGCCGTCTTGAGCTGCGCGGTCAGCTTGGGCGCCCACTCGTACGGCGTGGCGGGGTCGCCCGTGCCGCCCACCACCACGATCGGCGCCGAGCCGGTCGCGTCGACGTGCTTGGCCTCGTCGTCGCCCTTGACCGGCCAGACAGTGCACAGCCCGCCGGGGCCCTCGCTGCCGAACAGCGGCGAGATCTTCACGGCCGCGTCCTCGGTGTGCCGCAGCGTGGCCAGGTCGGGCCGTTCGGAGGTGTCGGCGCAGGTGATGGCCGGGAAGCTGGTCATCTGCGTGGAGTACGTGCCGTCCTGCGCCCGTCCGGTGTAGGAGTCGGCCAGGTACATCAGCGCCTGCCCCTGGCCCTTGAGCGCCGCGCCGAGCGCGTTGCCCAGGAACGGCCAGGCGAACTCGGAGTAGAGCGCGGCGGCGACGCCGGTGGAGGCCAGACCCTGGGTGAGGTCGCGCTGGCCGACCTTGAGCGGCTTGGCGGCGAGCTGGTTCATCAGCCGGCCGACGTTCGCGGCGGCGGTCGGCACGTCCTTGCCGACCTCGCAGCGGTCCTTGACGCAGGACTTCAGGAAGCTCTGGTAGGCGTGCTGGAAGCCGCGGGTCTGGGCCAGGGTGCGCTGCTCGAAGGTGACCGTGGGATCGAGCGGGGCGTCGAGCACCATGCGGCCCACCTTCTGGGGGAACTTGGTGGCGTAGACGGCGCCGAGCTGCGTGCCGTACGACATGCCGACGTAGTTGAGCTTGTCGTCGCCCAGCGCGGCGCGCAGCCGGTCCATGTCGCGGGCGGCGTTGACCGTGCCGACGTACGGCAGGATCTTGCCGGAGTCCTTCTCACAGAGCTGGGCCAGCTGCTTGTTGGCCGCGTCGCCCTCCGCGCGGGTCTGCTCGGTGTCGGGCAGCGTGTCGAGGGCCATGTACTTGTCCAGCTCGGCGCTGTCGCCGCAGCGCACCCCCGAGCTCCGCTCCACGCCGCGCGGGTCGAAGCTGACCAGGTCATAGCGGGAGCGCAGGCTGGACAGCGACTTGGCGGCCTGGTCAAGAGTGTCGACGCCGGAGCCTCCCGGGCCGCCGAAGTTGAACACCAGCGAGCCCAGCCGCTTGCTCTGGTCGGTGGCGGGGACCTTGATCAGCGCCATCTCGATCTTGTCGCCATCGGGAGCGGCGTAATCGAGGGGCACCGCCAGCTTGGCGCACCGCACCGAGGTGTCCTGCCTGGCCGGTCGCTGCCCGTCGGGCCGCTTGAGGTCCGTGCACGGTCCCCAGGCGATCTGCTGGGCGGCGCCGGTGCCTCCGTCCACGGCCGGCTTCGTCGGCGCACTCATGCAGGCAGCGGCCGATGTGGCCAGCGTGACAAGGGCAAGGACGCGTCGCATGTTCATATCCCCCTCGATAGCTCAGGGGGAAGTTTTCCCCACAATACGCGAGTGCGTATCAACGGAGCGAGGCGGCACGTACCCCTCCTGACGGAAAATGGCGCGCCGCCGGGCCGGCGCCCTGCGCGCTGTGCCGGGACGGAGACCGGTTCGTACCCGCCGAGCAGTGGCTGGACTCGGACCCGCGCCACTACAGCG